>UQOX01000001.1 GCA_900542765.1 uncultured Porphyromonadaceae bacterium
ACCTCGTGCCCCGCGACGTGGCTTCGCGTGCCGCCAAAGAGCGTTGCGACGCCGGCTACGGCATCGGTTCGACCGGCTTGGCCGTATATCTCGACTTTGCCTCGGCCATCGAACGCCTCGGTGAAGACGTGGTTCGCGCCCGCTATGGCAACCTCTTCCAGATGTACGAAAAAATCGTAGACGAGAACCCCTATAAGACCCCGATGAAAATCTACCCGGCCATTCACTACACGATGGGCGGTATTTGGGTCGATTACGAACTGAGCACCTCCATTCCCGGCCTCTTCGCCATCGGTGAAGCCAACTTCTCCGACCACGGAGCCAACCGTCTGGGTGCATCGGCCCTGATGCAAGGTCTCGCCGACGGATATTTCGTATTGCCCTATACGATACAGAACTACCTCTCCGACCAAATCACCGTGCCCCGGTTCAGCACCAGCCTGCCCGAGTTTGTGCAAGCCGAGAAAGACGTAAATGCCCGCATCGCCAAACTGATGAACATCAAGGGTAAACGTTCGGTCGACTCCATTCACAAAGAACTCGGCCACATCATGTGGGAGTTCGTGGGTATGGGCCGCACCAAAGAGGGTCTCGAAATCGCCCTTGAAAAAATCAAGGAGGTGAAGAAAGAGTTCTGGACCAACGTGCATATCCCCGGCGAAGCCAACACGCTCAACGTCGAGTTGGAAAAAGCCCTGCGTCTGGCCGACTTCATCGAGATAGGCCACCTCATGGCCCTCGATGCCCTCAACCGCAACGAGTCGTGCGGCGGTCACTTCCGCGAAGAGTTCCAAACTCCCGACGGAGAAGCCCTGCGCCAGGACGATAAATATATGTATGTAAGTTGCTGGGAGTACCAAGGCGACGACAAAGAACCCGTCATGTATAAAGAGGAGTTGAAATACGAAGCCATCAAGGTACAACAACGTAATTACAAACAATAATCTTATAGGCATACGATTATGGAAAAAAATATCAACATAACGCTCCGAATCTGGCGTCAGAAAGGCCCCAAAGAAAAAGGCGCTTTCAAAGAGTATTCGCTCCAAAACATCTCCACCGAGAGTTCGTTCCTCGAAATGCTCGACGTTCTCAACGAACAACTCATCAACAACGGTGAAGACCCCGTCGTTTTCGACCACGACTGCCGCGAAGGTATCTGCGGCATGTGCTCGCTCTACATCAACGGACACCCCCACGGGCCCGACGAAGATGTAACGACCTGCCAGCTGCACATGCGTAAGTTCAACGACGGCGATGTCATCACGGTAGAGCCGTGGCGTTCGGCCGGTTTCCCGGTCATTCGCGACCTGATGGTCGACCGCAGCGCCTTCGACAAAATCATGCAAGCCGGCGGTTACATCTCGGTCAACACCGGCGGTGTTCCCGATGCCAATGCCATACCCATTCCCAAAGCCAACGCCGATGAGGCCATGGACGCCGCTACCTGCATCGGTTGCGGAGCCTGCGTAGCCGCCTGCAAAAACGGCTCGGCCATGCTCTTCGTCTCGGCCAAGGTGAGCCAGCTCGCCCTGCTGCCCCAAGGCCGCATCGAAGCCGCCCGCCGCGCCAAGGCCATGCTCTCGAAGATGGACGAACTGGGATTTGGCAACTGCACCAACACCGGTGCCTGCGAAGCCGAATGTCCCAAAAACATCTCGATTACCAACATCGCCCGTCTTAACCGCGAGTTTATCAAGGCTAAACTGAAAGACTGATTTCCCCGCGCGGACAAGCGCCCTGCTTTCCGCCGAACATACGTCTTAAATCCCGGCACAGAAATGTGCCGGGATTTTTTATTGTCCCGGAACAGCCGATTCGCCCGCCTTTCATAAAATAGAGGTAGCCACACGGCAAGAAATCCCCTTTTTTCGGTATTGTCGCAGCAGGGCACAATACAGAAATTTGCAGTGATTTTTACAAGATTATATCATTGCAAATGAAGGCAAAAAAACTCTGTTTTCTCTTTTTCTTTTTTTTAGCCACCACACCTGTTTTCTGCGAAATAAAAGGAATGCTCTCGGGGCGCGTCGTCACCCGCGGCAACGAAGCCGTCACCTTTGCCACCGCCCACCTCAAAGGTTCTGGCCGTGGCGGCCAAACCGACAAAGAGGGGATTTTCCGCATCAAAGCGCCGGTCGGGAAATACACGCTGATTGTCACCGCACTCGGCTACAAGACAGTAGAGCGGGAGGTCGAAATCGTCGATGGAAAGAGGGTAAAACTCGACATCGTCGTCGAGCCCGAAGTCAAAGCGTTGCGCGAAGTTGCCGTGACCGGCACCAACGGGGTGAGCCGCATCAACCGCTCGGCCTACAACGCCGTGGCCATCGACGCCAAGGGGCTGCACAACACGACCCGCGACCTGGCCGGCACGCTGGCCAAAGTACCCGGCGTGAAAGTGCGCGAATCGGGCGGCGTGGGGTCGAGTACCGCCATCACGCTCGACGGGTTCAGCGGGAAACACGTCAAGGTATTCATCGACGGCGTACCGCAAGAGGGGGTGGGCAGCTCGTTCGGGCTGAACAACATTCCCATCAACTTTGCCGACCGCATCGAAGTTTATAAAGGGGTAGTGCCGGTAGGGTTCGGCACCGATGCCTTGGGGGGAGTCATCAACATCGTCACCAACCGCCAACGCCGGCGCTGGCATGTCGATGCCTCCTACTCCTACGGCTCGTTCAACACCCACAAGTCGCACATCGACTTCGGGCAACGGCTCGACAACGGCTTCGTCTATGAACTCACGGCGTTCCAGAACTACTCCGACAACAACTACCGGGTCGACGCCCCGATAAAATATTTCAAGGACGACGGCACCACCGACTTCGATACCGAGAAGACCCAACGTGTGAAGCGGTTTCACGACACCTACCACAACGAAGCCGTCGTGGCGAAAATCGGCGTCGAAAACAAATCCTGGGCCGACCGACTGCTCGTCGGTTTCACCTACTCCAACATGTACCAGGAGATACAGACGGGCGTGCGCCAAAAGACCGTCTTCGGCGAGAAACACCGCCGGGGACACTCGTTCATGCCTTCGCTCGAATACAGCAAGCGCGACCTCTTCACGCCGGGCCTCGATATCGTATTCACGGCCAACTACAACCGCAATGCCACCTTCAACGTCGACACCGCCCGTTACGAATACAACTGGCTCGGTGAGAAAAAGGTGATGAACTCCCGCGGCGAGCAGTCGTACCAACACACCCGCTCGGACAACAACAACGGCAACGCGACCCTCACACTCAACTACCGCATCGGCTCGATGCACCTGCTCACGTTCAACAACGTGTGGAACGCCTTCCGTCGTGACAACACCTCGCTGCTGGCCGAAGAGGAGGCCACCGACGCCATCGCCAAGGAGACCCGCAAGAACATCGCCGGCCTCTCCTACCGCCTCTCCCCTTCGAAACACTGGAACCTGTCACTCTTCGGGAAACATTACCGGCAGCAGGTGGCCGGCCCCATGGCCGTCGACGACAACGCCAGCGACTATGTGCGCACCAGCCGCACCAGCCACAGCTGGGGATATGGCGTGGCCGGCACCTATTTTATTGTCAGTAAGTTACAAGCCAAAGCCTCATATGAGAGAGCCTGCCGGCTGCCCACCATCGAAGAGCTCTTCGGCGACGAAGACCTGGAAAGCGGCGAAGTAACCCTGCGACCCGAGAAGAGCCACAACGTCAATCTCAACCTGAGCTACAACCCGACCTTCGGCATGCACACCCTCTACCTCGAAGCGGGATTCGTCTACCGCAACACCACCGACTACATTCAGCGCAACATACAAGACCTGAGCGGCGGCAAAGAGAACGCCACCTACATCAACTACGGCAAAGTCCTGACGCAAGGGGTCAACCTCTCGGCCCGGTACAGTTTCGACAAATGGCTCAGTCTCGGAGGCAACTTCACTCAGATGGACGTGCGCGACAACGAGAAGTACCAAATAGGCAGCACAGGCAAACAGGTCGAAAACATCGCCTACCGCTCGCGCATGCCCAACGTGCCCTATCTTTTTGCCGACAGCGACATCAACCTCTACTGGCACGACTTGTTCGGGAAAGGCAACCTGCTCACGGTAACCTACGAAAACCTCTATCTGCACAGTTTCTCCTACTACTCGCAGGCCGTGGGGAAAAAGAGCGACTTCGTCGTGCCCGACCAGTTCTCGCACAACCTGACGCTCACTTACAGTCTACGGAACGGGCGGTACAACTTCTCCATCGAATGCCGCAACCTCACCGACGAACGGCTGTACGACAATTTCAGTCTGCAAAAAGCCGGGCGGGCCTTTTACGGCAAAGTACGCATCTGCTTCGGCAACTGACTTTCGGACATCATACACAAACATCATAAACTTTTAATTTCTGAAAAATGAGAAAGAACTTTTTGTTTGCCGGACTTCTCGCACTCGCTGCGGCCGGCATGGCTTCCTGCTCCGACGACGACGGAGGAAACGACAGCAACAACGGCGCCCTGGGCACGCTCACCGAGGCATCGAAAGGTAATTATGTGATTGCGGCCACGGTAGAGGCGTCGGGCAACTCGACCAACGTCCTGCTCACGACCGACCGGCTCGACGACCCTTCCTGCAAAGTATCGGCCACTACACAAGGGTTGGTCAATGAGGGTGCCTCCTACTGGATTTTCTACAACGACCAGATGCTCTATGCCCTCAACTATCACCAGGGCAATGCGGGGACGACTCAATCATTCACGCTCGATGCCGCCTTCGACATGAACAAGCGGGCCAAGGAGTATGAACTGAAACGCTTCACCACCTACGGCCTCTACAACCAGTATATCATGACCACCTCGTCGGGCGACGGCCCCACGGAGTGGAACGACGAGAACGGCTACACCCCCAAATCGTTCCTCATTTCGTATCTCGACGTGAACAACGAGAACGTCACCTCAAACGACACCGGGAACCCGGCCTACCTCTCGGAAAACTTCCTCGGCAACGGCGAGTATGTAACGCTGGCCGGTCTCGAACAGGTGGGCGACGCGGTCTATGCGGCCGCTGTGCCCATGGGACTGAGCCAATATGGCTGCATGCAGAAAGACGACAACGGCAACCCCCACAAGTGGGTGCGCAAGGACGGCGACTACGCCTCGCTCATCAAGACCGAGGCGGGCGGTAGCGGCAGCTCGTCCTACAAGAAAGACGAACTGCAATGGACACAATATCCCGACGAGTGTTGGGTGGCCATCTTCGACGACAACACGCTCACCGGCAAGAAACTCATCAAGACCGACAAGATAAGCTACGCCTGCGGCCGCTACAAATCGCAATACTACCAAATGTTGTGGAAGGCCGACGACGGCTATGTCTATGTCTTTTCGCCGAGCTACGCCAAGACCATGGCCAGCGAGCTGCAACAGACCTCGCTGCCGGCCGGCGTGGTGCGCATCAACACCGCCACACAGGAGTTCGACGAGAGCTACTACCACGCCCTCACCGACGACAACGGCCGGGAGGCGGCCTTCCTGCGCAGCTGGTTCATTGCCGACGACTACTTCCTGCTGCTGATGTATGACAAGGAAATCACCGCCTCGGACAAGACGGCCAACCGCCTGGCCATCTTCAAAGGGTCGACCGGCTCGCTGACCTTCGTCTCGGGACTGCCCTCGACCGACCGCATTTCGGGATTCGGCAACACCCCCTTTATCGAGAACGGCAACGCCTACATCGCCGTCACCACCACCGACGACTATCCGGCCATCTACAAAATCGACCCGGCCTCGGCTTCGGCCTCGAAAGGAATCACCATCGTCGCCACCCAAGTGAGCGGTGTAGGGAAACTGGCGGTGCAATAAACCTTCGAACGGAGAAAAACATTTATCCTCAAAACAAGAGCCTGCCGGGCGTCAAGACCCGGCAAGGCTCTCCTGAACGACTATGCGCATGAGAAAAATCTTTCGCCACCTGCATCTATGGCTCTCGATCCCCTTCGGATTGATCATCACGTTGATATGTTTCTCGGGAGCCATGCTGGTCTTCGAGACCGAAATCACGCAACTCTGCCGCCCCGACCTTTATTACGTCGAGGAAGTGAAGGCCGCGCCGCTGCCGGCCGACCGGCTCATGGAGATGGCGGCGGCCAAGCTGCCCGATGGCACCGAAGCCACGGGGCTCGCCGTCCAAGCCGACCCGCGGCGCAGTTGGCAGGTATCGCTCTCGCAACCCCGCCGTGCCTCGCTCTCTATCGACCCCTATACGGGCGAAGTGCTGGGGCGGAACGAACGGACGCCGTTTTTCTCGGTCATGTTCAGGCTGCACCGCTGGCTGCTCGACAGCGCCCGCCCCGACGGAGGGCTCTTCGTGGGGAAACTCATCGTCGGCGTGAGTACGCTGCTCTTTGTCGTCATACTCGTATCGGGCATCGTCGCCTGGTGGCCCAGAAACCGCAAAGCGCTGACGAATAGTCTCAAAATACCACTTCGGAAAGGTACCGCGCGATTCCGATATGGTCTGCACGTCGCCGGAGGCATGTACACGCTGGTATTCCTGCTGGTCATGGCCCTGACGGGACTGACCTGGTCGTTCTCGTGGTACCGCGACGGGGTCTACAAAATTTTCGGTGCCGACGCATCGCAAAATCAAACGCACGCGTCATCGGCCAACCGAGAGAAAGACGCCGCCTCGGAGAGCGCAAAGGAGGCTTTCAGGAATCGGCGGGCAGAAGCCGACGGGCAAAGCCGGCGTCCCGGCGCCCGCACAACGACCTATGCCCACTGGCAACAGGTCTATGAGGAGCTGTCGGCGCAAAACAAAGGTTTCGAACAAATCACCATCGGCGACGGCAACGCCTCGGTCTCCTGGGGAAAGTGGGGCAACCAACGGGCGGCCGACCGCTATGCCTTCGACCCGGAAAGTGGTGAAATCACCTCCATCACACGCTACAAAGAGAGTCCCCGCACCGGCAAACTGCGCGGTTGGCTCTACACCCTGCATGTGGGGAGCTGGGGAGGCATGCCCACCCGCATTCTCTATTTCATCGCCGCCCTCGTCGGTGCCACCCTACCCTTGACCGGCTATTATCTGTGGATAAAACGGCTCCTGCGCCGGAAAAGCGGCCGGCAATAAGAGGCTTACCACATCTTCCACCTGACCGACCCGCCCGGGAAACCCGAGGCGGGCCGGTCTTTTTTGAGGAGGGACCAAACAACGATTATCGCATTGTAAATTTGGAAATGCCGTATATTTCATATATTTTTGTATTAGATGCCTAATAAGTGGTAACATATACGTTTTTTATGAGCTTGAATGAAATGACCAATCATTTTATCGATATGAAAACAACTTGTCTTAAAACGGTGATGCTTATCGTTACTTGGTGCTGCACGATGGGCGCATGGGCTTATGATTTTGAGGTCGACGGTATCTATTACAGAATCACCTCCACCATCAACAAGAGGGTCGAGGTTGTCTCCGGCGACGCCCAATACAGCGACAATGTGACCATTCCAGCTACGGTCACCAAATATGGGCTAACCTACCAGGTTTCCTCCATAAAAGGCCACGCCTTTTATAATTGTAGCGGCCTCACCTCTATAACAATACCTGAAGGGGTTACCTCCATTGGAGAATATGCTTTCAGTGATTGCAGCAGCCTTACCTCCATCGTAATACCCGATGGGGTTACCTCCATTGGAGAATATGCTTTCTATGGTTGCAGCAGCCTCACCTCCATCGTGATACCCGATGGGGTTACCTCCATTGAGGAGGGTCTTTTTTATAATTGTAGTGGCCTTACCTCTATAACGATACCCGAAGGTATTACATCCATTGGGGGAGCTGCTTTTTGGGGTTGCAGCAACCTTACCTCCATCGTGATACACGAAGGTATTACATCCATTGGAAACTATGCTTTTTATAGTTGCAGTAGTCTTCAATCGATCGAAGTTGCCGAAGGAAACGCCAATTACAGATCAATAGATGGCGTTTTGTTTGACAAAAATGCAACAACACTCCTTATTTTTCCTGGAGGGAAAGAGGGTGCATATACGATACCCGATGGAGTTACCACTATTGGAAACTATGCTTTTTACCCTTGCAACGGACCTACATCCATCACCATACATGAAGGGATTACTTTTATTGAAAAGTCTGCTTTTACAGATTGTAGCATTCAATCGTTCAACGTAGTAGAAGGGAATGCTAATTACAGCTCAATAGATGGAGTTTTGTTCGACAAAAATGCAACAACGCTCCTCGTTTTTCCCAGAAGGAGAAAGAGTGCATATACGATACCCGATGGAGTTACCACTATTGAAGACTATGCTTTTTACTTTTGCAGCGAACTTACATCAATCACCCTATCCGCAGGGATTACGTCCATTGGGGGAGGTGCTTTTTGGGGTTGTAGCAGTCTTCCCTCCATCACCTTACCCGCGGGGATTAAAACCATTGGGGGAGCTGCTTTTTGGGGTTGCAGCAACCTTCAAGAAATACACAGCCAAGCTATAATACCCCCGGCCTGTGAATATGCTTTTACTTTCATGACAGAAAAACCTAGAACATTGTATGTACCCCAAGGGTCACTCAAAGCGTATAAAGCGGCCGATGAGTGGAAAGATTTTGAGAACATCGTCGAGGAAGAATATTCCGGCATAGAAGAAACAGGCACCGATACCATGGAGCAGGCCGTGATAACCACCTGTGGCGACGGCATTGTTGTGGAGAACCTCCCGGCCGGGACGGCAGTGACCGTCTACACCCTCTCGGGCACGGTGGTGCATGAGGGTGTGGCGAGCGGCTCCCGCACCGAGTTGACTCTTCCCGCTGGCCATCTCTATCTCGTGAAGTGCGGCTCGACGGTGACAAAAATTGCCCTCTAAGCCGACGCAATTCCCTTTTATACCCCCGGCTCACGAAACAGAAGTGAGACCGGGGGTACTTTTTTCCGCTTATAACACACTCTCCCGAAGCCGACTTCTCCCACACAGAATGATTTACAATATCGGGACAATTGCAGATATACTGTACTTTCCCGGTGCAAAGCCGGTGATTGTCGGTAAATTGTCTTATCTTTGTCTCCTTAATCAGCATTGCACCTTACCGACATGACCTCTCACACCCATATCATCGCCGATGTCGTGGAGCAACTCTCCTACCGCGACCCCCAGAGCAAGCTGAGCTATCACGGCTCCGATGAGCAGCGCATGCCCTCGATAGAGAAACTCGATGAAATCATCGGGCTTTGCCGCAAGCTCCTCTTTCCCGGCTACTTCGGTCTCTCGGGACTCAACGGCCTCACCATCGGTTACCACCTCGGCACCGCCGCCGAGCGACTCTATATCCTGCTGGCCGACCAAGTCTTTTCGGTACTCCACTTCGACAATTCCGAAACCTGCGACGCGTCTTCGCTGGCCGAGCTGCACCGGACAGCCGAGGAACACGCCGCCCGATTCATCGAAGCACTGCCCGAGCTGCGCCGCCTGCTGTCGACCGACGTCATCGCCACCTACAACGGCGACCCCGCCGCCGAGAGTTATGGAGAGGTGATTTACTGCTACCCGGCCATACGGGCCATGATCAACTATCGTGTCGCCCACCAGATGCATCAGCAGGGAATCCCCCTTATCCCGCGTATCCTCACCGAGATGGCCCACTCCGAGACCGGCATCGACATACACCCGGCTGCCACCATCGGTGAATACTTTTCGATAGACCACGGTACCGGTGTCGTCATCGGCGCCACCGCCATCATCGGAAAGAACGTGAAACTCTACCAAGGAGTGACCCTCGGTGCCAAGAGCTTCCCCCTCGACGACGAAGGCAACCCCATCAAAGGCATACCCCGCCACCCGATTCTCGAAGACGATGTCATCATCTACTCCAACGCTACCATTCTCGGCCGCATCACGATAGGCCGTGGAGCCACCATCGGCGGCAACATCTGGGTCACCGAAGATGTCGCCCCCAATGCCCGCATTGTACAAAGTAAAGCCCGAAAATAATGGAATCTTCCACCACATTCATCGCAAAAACCTTTCAAGGTCTCGAAGAAGTTCTTGCCTCAGAAATTGCCGCCCTCGGCGGAGAAAACATCGAAACAGGACGCCGCATGGTGTCGTTCACCGGCGACAAGGAGTTGCTCTACAAGACCAACCTCCACTGCCGCACCGCCTTGCGCATTCTCAAACCGATACACACCTTCACGGCCGGCGACACCGACGAGCTCTATGCCCAGGTCAAAGCCTTCGACTGGACACAGTATCTCACTCCCGAGATGACCTTCTCCATCGACCCGGTGGTCTACTCCGACGAATTCCGCCACTCCAAGTTCGTGACCTACCGCGCCAAAGACGCCATCGCCGACTTCTTCAACGAGAAATACGGCAAACGCCCCTCGGTGCGGCTGAGCAACGCCGACATACTCATCAACCTGCACATCAGCCAGACCACCTGCACCCTCTCGCTCGACAGCTCGGGCGAATCGCTCCACCGCCGCGGATACCGCGTGGCACAGACCGAAGCCCCGCTCAACGAAGTGCTCGCCGCCGGCCTGTTGCTGCTGGCCGGCTGGGACGGCAGCCGCGACTTCATCGACCCCATGTGCGGCTCGGGAACCCTCCTCATCGAGGCCGCCCTCATCGCCACGGGAACGCCGGCCGGCATCTACCGCAAGGACTTCGCCTTCAAACACTGGAACGACTTCGACGAGGAGCTCTTCGACCGCCTCTACAACGACGAGAGCCACGAACGCCCCTTCACCCACAAAATCTACGGCAGCGACATCTCTCCCGCCGCCACCGAGATAGCCCTGGCCAACATCAAGAACGCCGGCATGAGCCGCTACATCGACCTCTCGACCAAGCCCATGCAACAATATGCCGAAGGCGACATCACCCCGGGCGGACTCCTGGTGACCAACCCTCCCTACGGCGAACGCATCACCAGCGACGACCTCATGGGACTCTACACCATGATAGGGTCACAACTGAAACACGTCTTCAAAGGGTTCGACGCCTGGGTGCTCAGCTACCGCAACGAATGCTTCGACCACATCGGGCTCAAAGCCGCCACCCGCCTGCCCATGATGAACGGCGCCCTCGAATGCGAGTTCCGCAAATATGAAATCTTCGACGGGAAATACAACGACTTCAAACGCGAAACCGGCGGATTCAAGAAACCGGCCGCAACCGAAGGCGACGAAAAATTCCGCACTTTCGACGACCGTAAGCCGTTCAACGGCAACGGAAAGGAGAAAAAAGAACGGCCCAAGAAATTCTACACGTTCGACGATCGCAAGCCGCAACGCGAGAAAGACGAAACACGCAGCGAGAAGCCGCAACGCGAACGTCATAACAGTCGCCCCTTCGCCGGCAAAGCCGGCAGCGAGAACCGGGACGGCTACCGCCGGGAGCGCCCCTTCGGGAAAGCGGAGGGAAACGAGCCGACGAATACCGACCGGCTCCCCGACAGTTACTTCGACGACGACGAAATAAAAATATCGCGCTACCGCCGCAACCGTCCCCACGGCGACGAAGCCATACGCAGCTACGTCATCGGACGCAAACCCTCCATCGGCAATCCCGACGAGAAAAAAGACGCCCCCCAAAACGGCAAAAGCCTCAGACCGCGCAAGAAAAAATAATCCGACGCCATCATGAAACGCCATCTCATTGTTCTGTTCACGCTATTGCTCGCCATGAACACCGCCGCACAAGACAAACAACTTACCGCCCAGGATTTGATTCCCGGCGGGAAAAACACCTATCGCTTCGTGCCCAAAGGTCTGCGACAGCTCACCTTTGTCGGCGACAACTACCTCTTTGCCCAAGGCGACACCCTGCTCATCACCCGTCCGGGAAGCAACCGGCACCAACCGTGGCTTACCCTCGCCCGGCTGAACAAGGGTCTCGAAGAGGCCGGCCTGAAAGCCGTGAAATCGATGCCCGCCTTCTCCATCGAAGAGCGCGACGGCACCCCGCGGCTCGGCCTGTGGCTGCAATCGTCGTTCCTGCTCTTCAACCCCGAGACCGACCGGGTCGACTACCGCATACCCTACCGCAGGGGCGATGCCAACTTCGCCTTTGAACCCCATCAAAAGCGACTGGCCGCGACACAAGGCCGCGACCTCGTGGTCATCGACAGCGACAGCAACCGCACGGTCATCGCCCACGACGACAACGAAGCGGTGTCGTTCGGCGCCTCCAACGTGCACCGCAACGAGTTCGGCATAAGCAAAGGCATCTTCTGGTCGCCGCAAGGCAACGCCGTAGCCTTCTACCGCATGGACGAGAGCCGGGTAACCGACTATCCGCTCGTCGACATATCGGCCCGCACGGCCGCCCTCAAAGCCACCAAATACCCCATGGCGGGCATGGCCAGCCATGAGGTGAAAGTGGGCATCTGCCACCTCGCCTCGGGCGACACCGTATACCTGCGCACCCCCGGAGAGAAAGACCAGTACCTGACCAACATCGCCTGGTCGCCCGACGAGTCGTGCATCTACCTGCAACGCCTCAACCGCGGCCAGGACACCTGCCGTCTCGAAGCCTACGACGCCTCGACGGGACGCCTGTTGCGCACCCTCTGCACCGAGACTTCGGAGAAGTATGTCGAGCCGCAACACCCCATCTTCTTCCTGCCCGGCCACGACGACCGCTTCGTGTTGCTCTCGCGCCGCGACGGATACCACCACCTCTACCTCTACAACACCGAGGGACGCCTGCTCCGTCAGCTGACCTCGGGTGCATGGGAAGTGCTCTCGGCCACCCCGTCGCCCGACGGGAAGTCGATTTTCATCACCTCGACCGAGGCTTCTCCGCTCGAAACGAACCTCTACAAAGTCTCCGTCGCCTCAGGTCGACGCACACGGCTCACCCCGCAAAGCGGCGTGCACAATGTGCGGTTGAGCCGTTCGGGTCGCTATGCCATCGACCTCTTTGCCAATCACGAGACACCGCGCATCACCCGGCTCATCAACACCGCCAGCGGCAAGACCGAGACGCTCCTCACAGCCGAGAACCCCTACAAGGGATATGACCTGCCCAGTGTCATCTGCGGCACGCTGACAGCGGCCGACGACACGACCACGCTCTACTACCGCGTCACCCGTCCGCCCCACTTCGACCCCGAAAAGAAATATCCCGTCATCGTCTATGTCTACGGCGGCCCGCACGCCCAAATGATTACCGACCGCTTCCTTTGGGGCGCCTCGGGCAACGACCTGCTCATGGCCACGCGCGGCTATGTTGTCTTCACCCTCGACAACCGTGGCTCGGCCAACCGCGGCCTGCCTTTCGAAGACGTGACCCACCACCGCCTGGGCGAGGAAGAGATGGCCGACCAGATGCGCGGCATCGCCTGGTTGCAGGCACAACCGTGGTGCGACACCACACGCATCGGCGTACACGGGTGGAGCTTCGGTGGCTTCATGACCACCAACCTCATGCTCACCCACAGCGACGTCTTCAAAGTGGGTGTGGCCGGCGGCCCCGTCATCGACTGGAAATACTACGAGGTGATGTATGGCGAACGCTACATGGGCTCCCCGCAGAAAAACCCCGAAGGCTACAAAGACTCGAACCTCAACCTCAAAGCGGGCAACCTCACCGGGCACCTCCTGCTCATACACTGCGACACCGACCCCGTCGTGGTGTGGCAACACAGCCTCTCGTTCCTGAAAAGCTGCATTCAGGCGGGCACCTACCCCGATTACTTCGTCTACCCGGGACACGCCCACAACGTCATCGGCCCCGAACGGGTGCACCTCTATGAAAAAGTAATCCGCTACTTCGACGATTATCTGAAATAATTTATAAAACATATTTGTCATGAATATTCTGTTATTAGGCTCAGGCGGCCGCGAAAACGCCTTGGCATGGAAAATAGCCCAAAGTCCCCGCGTGGAAAATCTATACATCGCCCCGGGCAACGCCGGAACCGCCCGCATCGGGAAGAACGTCGCTCTCTCGGCCACCGACTTCCCGGCCCTCAAAGAGTTTGCACTCGCCCACGCCATCGACATGGTGGTGGTAGGGCCCGAAGATCCGCTCGTGAAAGGAGTCTATGACTTCTTCAAGAACGACGCGCAACTGGCCTCGATACCCGTCATCGGCCCGTCGGCTTCGGGAGCCCGCCTCGAAGGGAGCAAAGACTTTGCCAAAGCCTTCATGATGCGCCACCACATACCCACCGCCCGTTATGAGAGCTTCACCGCCGAGAACATCGACAAAGCCTATGCCTTCCTCGAAACCCTCGAAGCCCCCTATGTGCTCAAAGCCGACGGCCTCGCCGCCGGAAAAGGGGTGCTCATACTCCCCACGCTCGAAGAGGCCAAGGCCGAGCTCAAAGAGATGCTCTCGGGCATGTTCGGCGAAGCCAGCCGCACGGTCGTCATCGAGGAGTTCCTCTCGGGCATCGAATGCTCGGTCTTCGTCCTCACCGACGGCAAGAGCTATAAAATCCTGCCCGAAGCCAAAGACTACAAACGCATCGGCGAGGGCGACACCGGCCTCAACACCGGCGGCATGGGTGCCGTATCGCCCGTACCGTTTGCCGATGCCACCTTCATGAAGAAGGTCGAAGAGCGCATCGTCGTGCCCACCATCAACGGATTGAAGGAGGAGGGTATCGACTACAAGGGATTTATCTTCCTCGGCCTCATCAACGTGAAAAACGAACCGATGGTCATCGAATACAACGTGCGCATGGGCGACCCCGAGACCGAAGCCGTCATGCTGCGCATCAAAAGCGACCTCGTGGAACTGCTCGAAGGCGTGGCCCAAGGCGACCTCGACCGTCGCGTGCTCGACGTCGACCCGCGCTCGGCCGTCACCGTGATGCTGGTATCGGGCGGATACCCCGGAGCCTATGAGAAAGGGAAGGTCATCACCGGCATCGACGACGTGACCGACAGCATCGTGTTCCACGCCGGCACGGCCGAGAAAGAGGGTCACATCGTCACCAACGGCGGCCGCGTCATCGCCGTCAGCTCCTACGGAAAAGACAAGGACGATGCCCTGCAACGCTCGTTTGCCAACGCCTCGAAAATCCATTTCGAGAAGAAATATTTCCGTTCCGACATCGGATTCGACCTCTAACCACGACACACCGGGTTGCACTCATGACCTTATCGACCGAGAAACTCCTTTCTGCCATCGACAGCCGTCGCACCGTCCCCATCGCCTGGGGCACGGTGTGGCTGTTGTCACTGGTAGCCCTCGTGATGCGGGAGCCCGACAGATCGGTCGTCGGCACCCTGCCGGCCGACACGCCGCTGTGGCAGTCGCGGGTCATTATCTATCTCCTGCACAGCGCGGCCACGCTGCTGAGTTGCATATTGCTCATACACCTCAACAACACCTGCAACCTCATGCAGCGGCGCACTTGGCTTCCCGCCACCACCCTGCTGTTTCTCAACCTCTGCAACCCTGCTTTTGCCGACCGTCCCAATACCGCCTTGCTCCTGTCGCCGCTGCTCGTCGTGTGGCTCTACCTGCTCTTTACCTCTTACCAGAAAGAGGGGCGCGAAGCCGCCTATGGCATAGGGCTGCTCACAACGGCCTGCACCTTGCTTTGGCCGCCGGCAGCCGCAATGATTGTCGCTCTCGGCACAGGACCGGCCTACATGCAGAACCTGACATGGAAATCGGCGACAGCTTTCCTGCTGGGTATCGCAACGCCGGTATGGCTGCTTTTCGTGGCAAATATCATCTTCGACCTGCACCTCTATTACACCTTCGACCAGTTTGTGTCGTATATTCCCGGCCTGCCCTACTCGCTGCAAGCCGACGACCCGACCGCCCTGGTGGGGTATGGCATGGCCGCCCTCATCGGCGTGAGCTGTTGCCTGTCGGGCAATTACCTCATCACCCGCCACAAGATACAGATATGGCGCAGCAACCGTTTCCTGCTGTTGCTGCTCCTCTTTATACTGGCCGCAGCCCTGCTCAACCCCGACCGCACGGCCGACTTCCTGCCGTGGATACACATCGTCACGGCGCAAGCCTCGGCCTATTATCTCATTCATGCCCGCAACCGCTACGCACCCTGGCAAGCCTGCGTGGTTGTCGCCGCTTACCTCCTGCTTTATATATGGAATTTCTGACCACACTGAGTGAGTGGGGCTACATAGGTCTCTTCATCGCCGCATTCCTGGCGGGGAGCGTGCTTCCGTTCAGCTCCGAAGTCGTACTGGGACTGCTCATCGCCGCCGGATACGGCGCTATCGGCTGCACCATGGCAGCCACCCTGGGCAACTGGCTGGGAGGCATCACCTGCTACTACATAGGCCGACTGGGAAAAACCGAATGGATAGAGAAATACCTGAAACTCTCTCACGAGAAACTCGAAAAGACGCAGCGTTTCCTGCAAGGGAAAGGTTCGTTCATGGGCTTTTTCTCTTTTGTTCCCGGCATCGGCGATGCCATCGTCGTGGCCTTGGGCCTCATGAGAGCCAATCTGCTTGGCGTCTCGCTCTCGATGCTGCTGGGTAAAGGCATTCGCTACTACCTCATCGCCATCGGCGTGGAATGGGTTTTCTGAGCATCGAGCCCGGCCCCATTTTCCGACAGACATATTCCCGGCACACTTCAGCTTCACCCGACAAAAGAGGGGTTTGGACGCATTCGGGTTTAGACGCATGCTGTCCAAAATGCCGCAAGCAACCATTGCCTTCCTATACGGTGCGGCAATCCGACAATCAAAAGGAAAAATGATTCGGCTACCTCGCGGCCATTTCCCGCCGCAGGAGATTCCCTCTATCGTCGTTTTCAAGGCGGGGTATGAATCCGTCCCGTCGAACGAGAATCCGTCGATGTCGCAAAAGAATCCCGTGTACCACAACCGGCAAAAAACATTTCTCAAGGACGGCACAGCGGTCAAACAACGGTCGGCATTCGTCGACCCCGCAAACCCGTCGGCATATCAAATCCCGCATCAAAGGCGGGCGAAAAGAGCTTCGCCTGCCGTCTATCACTTATACCTACCACGAGAAGGACGACAGCCTGTCGTAAAATCCACCTTGGGGCTATCAAAGCCTCCAAAGCATAAATATCCTCCCAAAAAAGAAGCCTCGGAAAAATTTCCGAGGCTTCTTTTCATATAAGAGCTTTGCATCAAGCGGCTTCGGAAGCCGTCGCTTTTGCAAATTTTTTCTTCATCATTTCATAGGCAATGGGCACGGCAACAAACAAGGTCGAATAGGTACCGATAATCACACCAAGCAACATGGCGAAAGAGAAACTGCGGATAGAATCACCACCCAAAATAAAGATGGAGAGCAGCACAAGAGCCGTACTCAACGAGGTGCTGATGGTACGCGAAAGGGTACTGTTAAGTGCTTCATTGATGACAAGCCAACGGTCACGTTTGGGATAAATACCGATAACCTCCCGCACACGGTCGAACACAACCACCTTGTCGTTCACCGAGTAACCGATGTTGGTAAGAATGGCGGCAATGAAGGTCTGGTCGATTTCCATCGAGAAGGGAAGCAATCCGTTGAAGAGCGAATAAACCAACAGAATAATCACGGTATCGAATGCCAAAGAAGCAAGCGTACCGACACTGAATGCCAAGTCGCGGAACCGTACCAACACATAAAGAGCGATGGCCAAGAGGGAAAGGACAACAGCCCAAACGGCACCGACAGTGATATCCTCGGCGATACTCGGACCTACTTTCTGTATACTCATCACATTCTCCGTCTCGAAGGCTTCTTGCGATTTGCCGCCCACCTCATCTTTGAGACCGTTATATATCAATGTAAGAATCTCTTGGTCGACCATGTCGCTCGACTCATTGATGCGGTAATTGGTCGAAATGCGCACCTGGTTGCTTCCACCGATGGTGATGACGGTAGGAATATTATCTACAAACTGAGGTTTGAGAAGGTCGGCAATCTCCTGGGTGTTAACCGGCTTGTCAAAACGGACGATATAATTGCGGCCGCCCGAGAACTCAATACCTTTTTCAAGACCGCGCAAAGCAAAAGAGACACAACCGATAAGCACCAAAACCAAACTCAGTATATAGGCTTTTTTGCGGAACCCGAGGAAATTGATTTGCGGGTTGAGCAGCATATTGCGGGTCAAAGGCGTGGTAAAGGAAAGTTTCTTGAACCAATTCTTGTCGAGACCTCTCTCATAGAACAAACGTGTCATGAACACGGCCGTGAAGAAAGAGCAGACGATACCGATAAGCGTCGTGGTGGCAAAACCTTTGATGGGTCCCGAGCCGAAATAGAACAGGATGATAGCGGTGATGACCGACGTCAAGTTGGAGTCGAAAATGGCCGAGAAAGCGTTTTTATAACCATCGGCAATGGCGTTTCTCAAACTCTTTCCGGCTCGCAATTCCTCCTTGGTGCGCTCATAAATAAGCACATTGGCATCGACAGCGACACCCAGCGATAGAATCAAACCGGCAATACCCGAAAGGGTGAGCACGGCTTGGAACGAAGCCAAAATACCTATCGTGAAGAACATGTTCAAAATAAGCGCCACGTTGGCCACCAAACCGGGAACAACGCCATAGACACCGATCATGTAAATCATGAGCAGGACAAGGGCGAAGATAAACGAGAAAACACCGCTACGAATAGCTTCCTGACCCAAAGAGGGTCCCACGATGTCTTCTTGCACGATTTTCACGCTGGCCGCCATTTTTCCGGTCTTCAACACATTGGCCAGGTCTTTGGCCTCCTCGGGAGTAAAACCGCCCGAAATTTGAGACGAACCGTTGGGAATTTCGGTGTTGACAACAGGGAACGAATATACATGGTCATCGAGGACCACAGCCACGCACCGGCCGATGTTTTCGCGGGTGAGCTGAGCCCAAATCTTGGTACCCTCGGCATTCATCGACATGCTCACGACGGGAGCATTGGTCAGGGGGTCGAAGTCTTCACGGGCATCGTTGATGACATCGCCTTCCAGAGCAGGACGGCCTCCGGTGCTCGATTTGAGGGCTACCAGTTGATAGTATTGTTCTTTTTCGTCGATCGATTTCACCGTCCAGCAGAAATGAAGGTTGGTGGGAAGCATCTCACGCACCTGCGGCAGAGCGAGGTAAGCGCTCACGGCAGCCGTGTCGCGATAATGGGCATAACCGACACCCGGGCTGGCCACGGGTTGTCCGTTCTGTGCAATAGCAGGTTGCAAGCGCGAGAAGAGCGGATTCTGACGTTTCCACAATTCCATCTCTTCGCTTTCGCCGGTAAGTTCCGAAAGATCGCCTTCGGTGGTTTTCTCTTCGGCAACGACAGGCTCGCCGTTGTTTTCCATGCGGGCAATCAAGTCGTTGGCGGCAGCCAAGCGAGAGTAGATTTCGTTGAAGTTATAGGTTTCCCAGAATTCGAGGTTGGCACTGCCTTGGAGCAGTTTGCGCACACGCTCGGGTTCTTTCACACCGGGAAGCTCTACGAGAATGCGGCCGTCTTTTTCGAGGCGTTGAATGTTGGGCGATACCACACCGAAGCGGTCGATACGGGTACGCAGCACGTTGAAGGAGTTGTCGATGGCGCTGTTGAGTTCTTCACGCAAGACGGCAACCACTTCGTCATTGGTGGCAGTGGGAGCGATTTTCTCTTTGAGTTGATAGGTACTGAAAATCGAGGCCAGACGGATATTGGGGTCGAGTTTCTTATATTCGTCTACGAAGATGACCAAGAAATCGGAATTATCGGCCTGGTTGGCGGTAGCCGCAGCAAGAGCCGCATTGAATTTGGCATCGGGATTGTTGTTGGAAAGCGAACGCAGCACGTCGGCAACCGAAATCTGCAACGTAACGTTCATACCGCCTTTCAAGTCAAGACCGAGACCGACTTCCATTTCATTACACTGTTTCAAGGTGTAATAGCCGAGATAGACTTTCTCGGTAGCCATAGAATCAAGATAATTCTTGTAAACGACAGGGTCCCCGTTGGAAATCTCTTCGGCTTTCTGATTGTAATAGCGAGTTACAAACGAGAAGGAAATGTAGAAGAGGCAGACCAAAGTGAGCAGAACGGCCAAGACCCTTATGAATCCTTTGTTTTGCATTGTGATTATTACTTTTATGTTTTGAAATTATTGTGCAGTTTTCGATTTAAGGTGCAAATATATGGCTTTTTTCGGTTACGGCTGCAAAAATACGAATTTTTGTCATCACCGAAGCCAAAAAGAAGTTATATTTCAAGGAGGAAAGCGCTTTTTCCGCATCTTTGTCTTATCTTTGCCGACAGAATTGTCCCCGACATGAGCCTGCATCGTCACTCACACAACCGGTCGTCACGAGGTATTGCCATCGCCCTTATCATTGCCATCGGGGCGTGCTGTTTCTCGTGTGCCAACATGGGACGTCCCGGCGGAGGCCCCAAAGACGAGACCCCTCCGGTATTGAAGAAGAGCAACCCGCCGATGGGGGCACTCCATTTCAACAAGAACAAAATCACGCTCGAATTCGACGAAATCGTCCAGGTCGAAAACCCCAACGAGAAAATCATCATCTCGCCGCCACAGACCCAAATGCCTCAAATATCGGCCTTGGGACGCATTGTCTCCATCACCCTGAACGATTCGATGAAAGCCAACACGACCTACACCATCGACTGTGGTGATGCCATCGCCGACAACAACGAGAAAAACAAACTGCTCAATTTCAGTTTCCATTTCTCGACAGGCGACCACATCGACACGCTCGAAATGTCGGGAATCCTACTCAATGCCGCCGACCTCGAACCGGTAAGCGACATGCTGGTGGGCATCTACATGCAACCCCACGACACGACATTCACCACCCAACCGTTCCTGCGCATGAGCCGCACCGACGAATACGGTCGGTTCACCGTACGCAACATCGCCGAGGGCACTTACCGCATTTTTGCCTTGAAAGACGGCAACCGCAACTACTTCTTCGACAATGCGACCGAAGACCTGGCCTTCCTCGACACGTCGTTCGTGCCCAGCGTCACCATGGAGTGGCACAACGACACGATATGGGCCGACACCAGCACCATCGACACCATCATCACCTCGCTGCAACCCCACTACTTTCCCGAAGGCATCATACTGCGTTCATTCAACGAGAACTACAAGGCCAGCTACTTCGAGAAATACGACCGCACCGACCGCCACAAGGTAACCCTCTACTTCTCGACCGCACAAGACTCCCTGCCCCGAATCACGCCGCTGAACTTCTCCGGCGACGACTGGTCCATCATCGAGAAGAGCAAGACCAACGACACCATCACCTACTGGTTCAGGGACTCGAACGTCTACAACAAAGACACGTTGCGCATCGTGGCCAGCTACCTCCGCACCGACTCGGCACAGCAACTCTCCCTCTACAACGACACCATGCTGTGGGCCTATCGCGAAAGGAAACGCTCTTCCCGGGAGAAAAAACGCAACCACGACGCCGACACGTTACCGTCCATCGAATATATGGGGATAGAGATCCGTGGCGGGTCGAACATCGACATCTACGCCTCACCGGCCTACATCTTCTCCCAGCCGGTGAAGCATCTCGACCGCGCAGCCATACACCTCGAACAAAAGGTCGACACCCTGTGGGTTCCCGTCCCACCCGATGACTACACCTTCGAAGCCGGAACCGACGCCCCCCGTACCTATCGGCTGAAAACCAAATGGGCTTCGGGCGGAGAATACATTTTCACCCTCGACTCCCTAGCTGCCGAGAGTATCTATGGCAACCCCACGGCCACGATGAAGCACAAGTTCAAGGTAAAAGCCGTCGAAGAATACTCCAACCTCATCGTTCGCACCACGGGGGTTACCGACTCGGCCTTCGTGGAGTTGCTCAACAATTCAGACCAACCCATCTACAAAGCCTCGGTAAGAAAAGGTGCCGCCCTCTTCCGCTACATCAATCCCGGCACTTACTACATGCGCCTGTGCCTCGACCGCAACGACAACGGGGTGTGGGACACCGGAAACTACCGCGAGAAACGCCAACCCGAGGAGATTTTCTACTACCCGGGAAGCCTCTCCCTGCGGGCCAACTGGGACGTAGACCAGGTGTGGGACGTCTATGCCACACCGCTCGCCGAACAGAAACCTTACGAAATCATCAAGAACAAACCGAAGGAGACCCAGAGCGAAGAGGAAACCCAACCGCAGGAAGAGACACCCTTCTACTCCAACCAACCCACCCTCATCGGCAATCAGCCCCGACGCTAACAACACCAAACAGCCCGGCCTCTTCATGTATAAGCCAACGCGTTTATGCACAAAAATTTACACAAATAGCGCACTTTTTAAAAAAAGCACTACCTTTGCGGCTTCAATTTTTTTTAAGGTAACATGAAGATTGATTTTCAGCCTAAATTACTTGTAGGCCTGCGCCACTATTCGCGCGAAAAATTCATCGCCGACCTCATGGCCGGTATCATTGTGGGCATCGTGGCGCTGCCGCTTGCCATCGCATTCGGTATCGCCTCGGGCGTCACCCCCGAAAAAGGTCTCATCACCGCCATCGTCGGCGGCTTCATCGTCTCGGCACTGGGCGGCAGCTCGGTGCAGATAGGCGGCCCCACCGGCGCATTCATCGTCATCGTATTCGGTATCATACAGGGCTACGGCCTCGAAGGTCTCGCCATCGCCACGGCACTGGCGGGTGCCATGCTGATCATGATGGGACTCTTCCGCCTGGGCGGCATCATCAAGTTTATTCCCTACCCCATTGTCGTGGGCTTCACCAGCGGTATCGCCCTCACCATCTTCACCACGCAGGTCAAAGACCTGCTGGGCCTCACCATCGACAAGCTCCCGGCCGACTGCCTCTCACAATGGGCCGTCTACTTCCGGCACCTCGACACCATCAACCCGCTGTCGCTCTTCATCGGCGTGGCCAGCATTCTCATCATCGCCGTCATGCCCAAAATATCACGCAAGATACCGGGGTCGCTGGTAGCCATCATCTTCATGACGGTCGTTGCCTATCTCATGAAAGAGGTGTGGGGCATCACCGGCATCGAGACCATCGGCGACCGGTTCGACATCAGCAACGAGATACCCGACCCGCAGCCGCTCCACCTCGACATGGCCACCATCAACCAGCTGCTCTCGCCGGCCTTCACCATCGCCATCTTGTGCGCCATCGAGTCGCTGCTCTCGGCCACCGTGGCCGACGGTGCCGTGGGTGAACACCACAACTCCAACACCGAACTCATCGGCCAAGGCGTCGCCAACATCGTGGTGCCCTTCTTCGGCGGCATTCCCGTGACGGGAGCCATCGCCCGCACCATGACCAACATCAACAACGGCGGCCGCACCCCCGTGGCCGGCATCATACATGCCGTGGTACTGCTGGCCATCTTCCTGCTGCTCATGCCCCTCATCGAGTTGGTACCCATGGCCTGTCTGGCCGGCGTACTCGTCATCGTGGCCTACAACATGAGCGGCTGGCGCACCGTGCGTTCGCTGCTGAAAAACCCCAAATCCGATGTGGCCATTCTCGCCACGACATTCATTCTCACCGTCGTTTTCAACCTCACCATCGCCATCGAGATAGGTCTGCTGCTGGCCGTGCTGCTCTTCCTGCGCCGCGTGTCGGAGAATGTGCAGATTTCGGTATTGAAAGATGAGCTCGACGTGGCCCAGGGCACCGAGATGACCCAGCACGAGACGCTGAACATCGCCAAAGGCGTGGAGGTATATGAAATCAACGGCCCGTTCTTCTTCGGCGTGGCCACGAAGTTCGACGAAGTGATGCGCGAGATGGGCGACAAACCGGTAGTGCGCATCATTCGCATGCGCAGAGTACCGTTTATCGACTCCACCGGCCTGCACAACCTGCAAATCCTCGTCGAGTCGTCGCACCGTGAGGGCATACGGGTCATACTCTCGGGGGTCAACCCCTCGGTGCAGGAGACGCTCTACAAGTCGGGGCTCAACAAAATCATCGGCAACGAAAACATCTGCGACCACATATCCAAGGCCGTAGAAAAGGCCAACGCCCTCGTCGAGCTCAACGAGAAACTGAAACAATAATCTCCTCCCAATAAAAAGAGTAACGGCTGTCTCCGCAGGGAGACAGCCGTTATTATTATCGGTGAATCAGCTATCGGGGAAAACAATTCTAATCCTGCCGATCTTCTCCTCGTGGAAGATGCTCCAATAGAATAGTACAATCCGTTTTTTCACGAACCTTAAAAAGGGCATCGTCGCTGCTAATCCGCAAATAACTATCGGGAAAATGGGGCACGACGATTCTAAACCCAGCATCGTGAGCATACTCCCAAGAATATATCCACTTGTCCCAATAAACGGTCCGGCCTTTTTTGTCCTTAAAGATAATCACATCTTGCATAATACCGAACGAGTCCATCACATCTTGCATACTGGCATCGGCAATAACGCCGAACGATGCCATCACCTCTTCCGAACAACCGTTCTCATAATAATACATCGTGTCCCACTGAAACGGGGTGAGGCGCGACAGGTCGACTATGGTATCGCTTGTATTCCAGCCGGCCAACATCATTCGGTCGAAATGGCTGTACTCGTCCTTGTTACACCGCATGAGAAAAAGCAATATAATCACTCCCACACAGCAGGAGAAAATCAGCAGGACATTCTTTATGCCTCGCAAAATCCGTTCAATCAGAGTACAAATAGAAATACGCATTATTCTTTTTTGTTATCATTCCGTTCTCACCTATCGTTTCAAATTCGCTCTTGGCTTTTTCATATCTTTCTGATGGCAATTGTCATGTGAGAACATAAGTATAGTTGTCGGATAACGAAGAGTCTAAATTTCTATCGGCCTCCTTTTGCAAAGATAGCATTTTTCCCGAATCATCATCTGGCCCGGTATAGATTTCCAACACCCAAGCTGCTGTTCACGCCCTATATCGGTTTCCATTTCGAAGAGAATTATTTTCTTTCGATTATCTTCTTGCACAACTCGCAAAAAAGATGTTACTTTGCAGCCACGATATGTGGATGGATTTGGCTGCTTGCAACCACACTAAAAAACTGCTAAAACGGTAATTACCCCCGCCCCGACCCCTACGGCCGGAAAACCGCCCCGCATTTTTCTCCCCCTCCATCTCTTATCGGAAGTTATTTTTTTAACCGACAAAAACGATAAGAAATGAACTATCTCTTCACCTCCGAATCGGTATCGGAAGGGCACCCCGACAAGGTGGCCGACCAAATCTCCGACGCCATTCTCGACGAATTCCTCGCCTACGACCCCCAATCGAAGGTCGCCTGCGAAACGCTGGTAACCACCGGACAGGTGGTCCTCGCCGGCGAAGTGAAATCACAAGCCTACATCGACCTGCACGAGGTGGCCCGCCGGGTCATCAACCGCATCGGCTACACCCGCAGCGAATACAAGTTCGACGGCGACTCCTGCGGCGTGTTCTCGGCCATACACGAACAGTCGGCCGACATCAACCGCGGCGTGGAACGCCCCGAAGCCATGAACCAAGGCGCCGGCGACCAAGGCATGATGTTCGGCTACGCCTGCAACGAGACCGACAACTACATGCCGCTCGCCCTCGACCTCTCGCACCTGCTGCTGCGCGAACTGGCCGTCTTGCGCCGCGAGAAAAACGAGATGCCCTACCTGCGCCCCGACGCCAAGTCGCAGGTAACGGTGGAGTATGACGAGCAACACCGCCCGGTGCGCATACACACCATCGTCATCTCGACCCAGCACGACGAGTTTATCGCCCCCACCGACAACACCCCCGAAGCCCAGGCCCAGGCCGACCGCAAGATGCTCGACCGCATCGCCGACGACGTGCGCCGCACGCTGCTGCCCCGCGTCATCGCCCAACTGCCCGAGCGCGTGCAGCGGCTCTTCGACGACCGGCTTATCCTGCACGTCAACCCCACCGGCAAATTCGTCATCGGCGGCCCCCACGGCGACACCGGTCTCACCGGCCGCAAAATCATCGTCGACACCTACGGGGGCAAGGGAGCCCACGGCGGCGGAGCCTTCTCGGGCAAAGACCCCTCGAAGGTTGACCGTTCGGCCGCCTACGCCGCCCGCCACATGGCCAAGAACATGGTCGCCGCCGGCATTGCCGACGAGGTGCTGATACAGGTATCCTACGCCATCGGTGTGGCCCAGCCCGTGAGCCTCTTTGTCAACACCTACGGCACGTCGCACGTCGCCCTGAGCGATGCCGAGATTGCCTGCGAAATAGGCAAAATCTTCGACCTGCGCCCCAAAGCCATCGAAGAACGGCTCAAACTGCGCAACCCCATCTACGAAGAGACGGCCGCCTACGGCCACATGGGACGCCAGCCCCGCACGGTGCACAAGACCTTCACCTCGCGCTACGAGAAACCCGTAGAGACAGACGTGGAACTCTTCACCTGGGAAAAACTCGACTATGTCGACACCCTGAAAAAAGCCTTTTCCTTATAATCAATCATACGCATCACCATGAACGATAAACCCCTTTTCAACCCCGAAACCCTCTGCGTACAGGGGGGGTGGAACCCCAAGAACGGGGAACCCCGCGTACTGCCCATTTACCAAAGTACGACATTCCGCTACTCGACCAGCGAACAGATGGCCCGCCTCTTCGACCTCGAAGAGAACGGCTACTTCTATACCCGGCTGCAAAACCCCACCAATGATGCCGTAGCCAAGAAAATCGCCGCCCTCGAAGGGGGCGTGGGCGCCATTCTCACCTCATCGGGACAGGCGGCCAACTTCTTCGCCATCTTCAACATCTGCGAGGCCGGCGACCACTTTGTCTGCTCCTCGACCATCTACGGCGGCACGTTCAACCTATACGGCGTCACCTTGAAGAAACTCGGCATCGACGTCACCTTCATCGAGCCCGACGACGACGAAGCCACCATCGAAGCGGCTTTCCGCCCCAACACCAAGGCGCTCTTCGGCGAGACCCTCTCCAACCCCGGCATGCAGGTGCTCGACATCGAGAAATTTGCCCGCATCGCCCATCGCCACGGCGTGCCCCTCATCGTCGACAACACCTTTGCCACCCCCATCAACTGCCGTCCCTTTGAATGGGGCGCCGACATCGTGACCCACTCCACCACCAAATACATGGACGGCCACGCCACCTGCGTGGGCGGCGCCATCGTCGACAGCGGCAATTTCGACTGGGAAGCACACGCCGACAAGTTCCCCGGCCTCACCCGCCCCGACGAGTCGTACCACGGGCTGACCTATACCAAAGCCTTCGGCAAGATGGCCTACATCACCAAAGCCACCGCCCAACTCATGCGCGACCTCGGCTCGACCCAGTCGCCCCAAAACGCCTTCCTGCTCAACCTCGGACTCGAAACCCTGCACCTGCGCATGGCCCGTCACTGCGAAAACGCCCAGAAAGTGGCCGAGTTCCTGCGAGACTGTCCGCAAGTGGCATGGATACACTACCCGGGACTGCCCGGAGACAAATACCACGCCCTCGCACAAAAATACATGCCCCACGGCACCTGCGGCGTCATTGCCTTCGGCTTGAAAGGCTCGCGCCAGGAGGCCATCGAATTCATGGACCGTCTGAAACTCGCCGCCATCGTCACCCATGTGGCCGACGCCCGCACCTGCGTGCTGCACCCCGCCAGCCACACCCATCGCCAGCTGAGCGACGAACAACTCATCGAGGCCGGCGTTGCCCCCGACCTGATACGCCTCTCGGTAGGCATCGAGAATGCCGACGACATCATCGCCGACCTGCACCAAGCCATCAACTGATATAATTTCTACATCAAGAATCGCAGCGTGAAGGGAAAAAGTTTATTTCCCTTTCACGCTTTTTTAATAAATTTTAACAACAAAGTTTTTACCATTGTTTGATATAAATATATCTTTGCGAAAGAAAAAAATTCTAATTTAAAAATCAAAAAAATGAAAAAGATGAAAAAGATGATTTCAGTAAAACATTTTCAGTTATTGGTCTTTCTACTCTCTACAATGTTAATAATGCCAAGTTGTAGTAAAGAAGACGATATTATAGGCACATGGTATGGCTATTTTCCTTATGATGGTCCTGTTACTTTTACATTCAATACAGACGGATCTTTCACTGAAGTATATGATAATAGATATACCTATTTTGGAAATTATACCTACAATGAAGAATCTTCCTATTTAATGCTGACATTCATAGAAGATGGAGATTACGACACAGAAATTTACAAAGCCACATTCTCTGATAAAACATTAATTCTCTGCGAATTAGACGGAACACCATTCATATCCCTCACAAAAAAATAGAGTTTATCAAAAAAAATCATTATAGCTTGTTGATCACATTTTTAAAAACAAGCAAATCTTGCCATAAAAAAGGAAGTCTGTCACTTCCTTTTTTTATTAATGAACTTATTCTCTAAAACGAACAATCCGTCCTAAAATAAACCCATGAAAGACAATAGAGAATATAAATAAATGAACTAAACATAAGTGCTCTATAAATTTTTTATAAACGGAGTTTAATAAAACTTTTTATTTATATAAAGAGAGTTTTATTTAAGGAATCTTTCTCCTGGGGATTAGCTCGCTGGTCAGCCTTCTGATCTTTTATATCAACTCTTAAAACAAAATATATGTAAGAAGGTATGCAAAAGTAGAAAAAGCGACGAGATGGAGATTGTTTGCGATATTTTCAGTACATTTGTCGAAATGGGGTCGCAACGGCCACATTTGATTTTCAAACAGGACACACGATGAAACTTTCTGCTTACAGCATATTCGCATTCGTCATTCTATGCCTCACGGCCTGCGGGGGAGGAAACGACAAAGAGCAATTCACGATTACGGCCGAACTCGACGTGCCCGACCAGAGCTATCTCTACTTCTGGCAGGAGGAACACAAGAAAGGCATCTCGGTCGACTCGGTGATCACCGAAGAGGGAAAAGCCGTGTTCAAGGGAACCTGCGACCAGTTGGCCCACATCGAGGTATTTACCGAGGCCGGCGAACGGGTTGTCTCGTTCTATGCCGCCAAGGGGAACAAAATAAAACTCAAAGGCAGCATCGCCGCTCCCTACGAAATCGCATTCTCGGGAACGCCCGAAATAGAGGAGGTCGGGAGGTTCCGCAACGAAAACAGCCGTCTCCTGCAACAACTGCACGAAGGCGAAGCCTCTTTTTATGCCCACCTCGGCGACACCGCCCGGGAAAAACAACTCTCACTCTGCCTCGACACCCTCCACACACGGGTCATCGACTTTGCCCGTTCACACCCCGCCTCCTACGCCTCGACCGTGCTCATCTATGACTACCTGCTCGCGTCCGGAACCACGGAAATCGCCGACTCGCTGTTGCGAAGCCTGGCTCCCGAAGCCAAGCCCGTGTCTCTGCTCGCCAAAGCCGAACTCTTCATTGCCGACACCCAGAAAAATCCCGTCGGGAAGATGCTTCCCTACATGACCTTCCGCACCCCCGACGACAGTGTCATCAACACGGGAGGCTTCCGCCGCCGCACCACGCTCCTGACCGTATGGGCCTCGCACGACTCGTTGTCGCGCCGGCAAATGCAGGTCGTGCGTAAACTGCGGGAGAAACATTCCCGCTACTACCTCAACATCGTAAGCGTCGCCCTCGACAGCGACGAAAGTGCCTGGCGCGAAGTGCTGCGCAGCGACACGCTCACCGGCTGGCCCCAATGTATCCTCAAAGAGGGGTGGAACGCCACCCAGGTCGAGAACCTCGGCATACAGATGCTGCCGGCGACTTTTGTCATCAACGGCAACGGCCGCATCGTAGCCAAGAACCTCTATGACGACGCCCTCATCGAGGCGGTCGACAAAAGTGTCGAAGAGGTGGGCGAAGACAAAATGCTCGACCAAATGGCTCCGTCGCGGAAACGACGGAGATAACCGCCACGCGACAGCCAACCGGCCGCAACGCCCCCCGGCGGCCGACTGCGATTTTCCCCACCGGAGCACGTTTCGGGGAAAGGCTCCCAAAAATCGCACAGGAGCAGCCATCACCCGGGCAAGACCGGAAAAAAGAGAAACAAACATTCAATAACCGTCAACAAAAAAACGAGATGTTGGTCAAAGTATTCGGAGCAGCCATGCAGGGCATCGACGCCCTCACCGTCACCATCGAGGTAAACTGTTCGCAAGGCATTCACTTCTACATGGTGGGGCTGGCCGACACGGCCGTGAAAGAGAGCCACGAACGCATACGCTCGGCCCTGCAACACAACGGCTACAAATTCCCGCACCGGCAACTCATCATCAATCTCGCCCCGGCCGACCTGCGCAAAGAGGGGTCGGCCTATGACCTGCCACTGGCCATCGGCATACTGGCCGCCGCCGAAGAGATTTCGGCCGATAAACTCGGCCGCTACATGATTATGGGCGAACTCTCGCTCGACGGCTCGATACTCCCCATACGCGGTGCCCTTCCCATTGCCATACTGGCGAGGGCACAAGGGTTCGAGGGGCTCATCGTGCCCCGCGCCAATGTGAGGGAGGCCGCCGTCGTCGACCGGCTCCACGTCTATGGGGTCGATAACATCAAAGAGGTGGTCGACTTCTTCAACGGCGACCGGGAACTGACCCCCACCGTCATCGACACCCGTGCCGAATTTTTCGCCGCCCAAAACAACTTCGACCTCGACTTTGCCGACGTGAAAGGGCAGGAAAACGTAAAACGCGCCTTCGAAGTGGCTGCCGCCGGCGGTCACAACCTCATCATGATAGGCCCGCCGGGTGCCGGAAAATCGATGATGGCCAAACGCATCGCCTCGATACTGCCGCCGCTCACCCTGCACGAAGCTCTCGAAACCACCAAGATACACTCCGTCGCCGGCAAGATGGAGCGCAACAGCTCGCTCCTTACCCAACGACCCTTCCGCGCCCCGCACCATACCATATCGAGCGTGGCCCTCGTGGGCGGAGGCACATTCCCGCAACCGGGCGAAATATCTCTGGCCCACAACGGCGTGCTCTTCCTCGACGAGCTGCCCGAGTTCTCGCGCCAGGTACTCGAAGTGATGCGCCAGCCGCTCGAAGACCGCAAAATCACCATCGCCCGCGCCAAGTACACCATCGAATACCCGGCCAGCGTGATGCTCGTGGCCTCGATGAACCCCTGCCCCTGCGGCTACTACAACCACCCCGAAAAGAAATGCATCTGCCCGCCGGGTGCGGTGCAACGCTACCTCAACCGCATCTCGGGCCCGCTGCTCGACCGCATCGACATACAGGTGGAGATTGTTCCCGTCCCGTTTGAGAAACTCTCCGACAGCCGGCAGGGCGAACCCAGCGCCGCCATTCGCCAACGGGTAATCCGCGCCCGAGAGATACAGAGCGAACGCTTCAAGGAGATTCCCGGCATCTACTGCAACGCCCAGATGAACAGCCGCCTGCTCAACACCTTTGCCCGCCCCGACGAGGCCGGCCTCGCCCTGTTGCGAACGGCCATGACCCGCCTCAGCCTCTCGGCCCGCGCCTACGACCGCATACTCAAAGTCGCCCGCACCATCGCCGACCTGGCGGGTTGTGAACACATTCTCGCCGAACACATTGCCGAGGCCATCAACTATCGCAACCTCGACCGTGAAAACTGGGCGGGATAATCTCGTCGACCCCCAATCGACGCAACCGGACGGAATAACGTTTCGGAATATTTTCAGAGTTTAAAATTTGTTATTTCGCGAGGAATTTCATACCTTTGAAAAAGGTGCATGGCAATTACACCCGACGGAGAAGCCGAAAATCCGGAAAAAGAGTAGGAAAACCATTTTAACCCGAAAAATTATGTATTGGTATTTAAAATGTTGGAAACAATACGTTGATTTCCAAGGGCGGGCACGCCGCAAAGAATATTGGATATTTACCTTGATCAATTTCATTATCTACCTGCTCCTCTATATCCTGGCATTCTCCATGATGTTTGATTCCTCAGACATACTTTTTCTCTTGGCCTCCATTATCTTTTTCTTATATACCGTGGCCACAATTCTTCCCAGCATTGCCGTAACGGTGCGTCGGCTACACGACACGGGAAGAAGCGGGTGGTGGTATCTCCTCAACTTCATTCCTCTTGTCGGGTCGATATGCCTTCTCGTGCTGCTCTGTCTCGACAGCGAACCCGGAGAGAACCAATGGGGTGAAAATCCGAAAGGCATAGAGATAGGAAAGAGTGCATAACCCCCTAAAAATTTTTATACCCCCGAAGTTTCATAAAACGAAAAGCGGCGGTGCGACCCTGCAAAGAGAGGGCACACCGCCGTTTTTGTATCAACGGCTCATATCAACTGATGAGACTGAAATCGATTTTGCGACGGAAGAGCTTTTCGAGCTGGCGGGAGAGCACGCCGTTCTCGGGCTTCGTCAGGTCGGGGTCGGCATCGAGCACCTCTCCGGCAATCTCGCGGGCGAGTTGCAAAATCTGTCCGTCCTTGGCGAGGTTGGCGATGCGCAGGTCAAAGGCAATGCCGCTCTGCTGCGTCCCCTCCATGTCGCCGGGACCGCGCAGCTGCAAGTCGGCCTCGGCAATTTCAAAGCCATCGTTGGTGCGGGTCATGATTTCGATGCGCTTGCGGGTGTCGTCGGAGAGCTTGTGCGACGTCACCAGCACGCAATAAGACTGGTCGGCGCCGCGTCCCACGCGCCCGCGCAACTGGTGTAGCTGGGAGAGGCCAAACCGCTCGGCATTCTCGATGACCATGACCGTGGCGTTGGGCACATTCACCCCCACCTCTATCACCGTGGTGGCCACCATAATCTGCGCCTCGCCCGAGACAAACCGCTGCATCTCGGCCTCTTTCTCGGCCGGTTTCATCTTGCCATGCACCATGCAGACGGTATATTGCGGGAAAACTTCCTTCACCTGACGGAACCCCTCTTCGAGATTTTTCAGGTCGATTTTCTCACTCTCCTGTATCAACGGGTAGACAATATAGACCTGCCGGCCCTGCTCGACCTGCCGGCCTATCGACTCATAGAGCTCGGCGCGCCGGTTGTCGTAGCGATGTATCGTCGTGACGGGCTTGCGGCCGGGCGGCAACTCGTCGATGACCGAGACATCGAGGTCGCCGTAGACCGTCATGGCCAACGTGCGGGGAATGGGCGTCGCCGTCATCACAAGGATATGGGGCGGACAGGAGTTTTTGCGCCACAGGCGGGAGCGCTGTTCGACGCCGAAGCGGTGCTGTTCGTCGATGACGACAAATCCCAGGTTATTGAAGACCACCGTATCTTCGAGCAAAGCATGGGTACCGACAAGGATCTTCACCTCGCCCGAAAGCAGCCCTCGATGTATCTCGTCGCGCTGTTTCTTGCGGGTCGAACCGGTAAGCAACTCGATGCGCACGCCGATGGGAGCGAGCAGCGCGCTCAACGTCTCATAATGTTGCGTGGCGAGAATCTCGGTAGGCGCCATCATGCAGGCTTGGTAACCGTTGTCGACGGCCATGAGCATCGACATGAGGGCGACAAGGGTCTTGCCGCTGCCCACGTCGCCCTGCAAGAGGCGGTTCATCTGCCGGCCGCTGCCCACATCGGCGCGAATCTCTTTGAGCACCCGTTTCTGGGCACCGGTGAGGTCAAAGGGCAAACACTCCCGATAGAAGCGGTTGAAGTTCTCGCCGATGGTGGTAAAGGGGAATCCGCCCAACCGGCGCATACGCTGGCGGGTATAGCGCAGGATATTGAGTTGCAGATAGAAAAGTTCCTCGAATTTGAGGCGGAACTGGGCTTTTCTCAACTCGTCGGGCGAGGTGGGGAAATGTATGTTGTAAAGCGCATCGCTGAGATACACGACATGGGAGCGGGCAATGACCGCCGCCGGAAGGGTCTCGGGCAGGGAACGGGGTATGGCCTTCCACAGCGTGGCGATGATTTTCTGCACGGCCTTGGAGTTGAGGAAGTGCGACTTCATCTTTTCGGTGGTGGAGTAATAGGGTTGCAACCCCGAATTGCCGTCGATGCCGTCATCGACGGGGTCGATTTCGGGGTGGGCGATGTTGATGCGATTGCCAAAGAGGGTGGGTCGGCCGAAGAGCGTATATTCCACCCCGGGCTTATAACGGTCCTGCACATACTTGATTCCCTTGAACCACACCAGCTCTATCGTGCCGGTACCATCGGCAAAGAGGGCGGTGAGCCGGCGTTTGTAACCCTCGCCCTGTGTCTCATAACCCACAATCTTTCCCCGCAGCTGGATATAGGGCATCGTACCGTTGATTTCGCGTATGGTGTAGGTGCGTGAGCGGTCGATGTATTTATAGGGATAATAATGCAAAAGGTCTTCGTAGGAGTATATGCCCAACTCCTTGTTGAAAAGTTCCGCCCGCTTGGGACCCACCCCGGGAAGGAACTTGATGTCGCTCATCGAAAGCTCACTCATCGGCCCGTAACAGAATTTCGGCCACGGCCAGGTCGCGCGGCGTGGTAATCTTTATGTTGTCGACTTCGCCCTCGACCAAGGTGACGGCATGACCGGCCGCCTCGACGACCGACGCGTCATCGGTAAACGTTTCGCGGTAAGGGGTGTCATAGGCACGAAGCAGGAGGGCTGAGCGGAAGACCTGGGGCGTCTGCACACTGCGGTACTCGCTGCGCGAGACCGCCACACTCCCCCCGCACGCGTCGACGTAACGCAACGAGTCGACCACCGGAATGGCCGGCACCGCGGCACCGTGACAATCGGCCGCAGCAAAAAGCGCTTCGATGAGACGTGCCGACACAAACGGCCGCACCCCGTCGTGCACCCCGATGAGACGCACCTCCGGGGGTACCGCCCGCAAGCCATTGGCCACCGAGTGGAAACGGGTAGCCCCGCCCGAGACGACCCGGTGAGGGAGCGCAAAGTCATAACGGCGGCAGAGCGCGTCCCAGTAATCGCGATGAGCCTCGGGCAAAACAAGCACCAGCCCCATCGCGGCATCGCAACGATGAAACGCTTCGAGCGTATGCATGAGCACGGGACGGCCTCCCACGGGAAGGAATTGCTTGGGCAGGTCTTTTCCCATGCGCAACCCTTTGCCTCCGGCAACGACGACCATACACTTGTCCATAATCGAGTCTTTTACTTCTAACAAAAGTAATATAAAAATGGGAACAAGAAAAATATGTCTCTTGTATTTTTGATATAAGCAGCTTGTTATAAATAAAATAAAAGGCCATTTATTCAAAAACGCAGCGTGCGTCATGGCATTTTTTTCGTTCAAAAAGAGGTATATTTCCAGGAGAAATCCTTATCTTTGGAAAATTTGTACCTCGACGTCGGCACGACCCAACCCCTCCCGACCAGGAAAGAGGGGGAATCGTGTGGCTCAAACCTAAGAACCAGATGCAAAAAAGATGAGAAAAAAATCACTTTTATCGACCCTTCTTCCGCTTCTCTTCCTGGGGATAATCACCCCCTCGGGAAACGCACAAGAAATCGACCCCTCCATACAGAAACACATCGCCACGCAAACGCGTAACAATATCATCAACAAAGAACTGCCGTCGATGCTGAGTATCGACGACTCGACCACATACAGCCGCCGCCTCGAACAGGAATACGGCATCGCACCGGCCAGCGACCTCTACGGCGACGTGTGGGTAAACCGCTGGGTGAACCCCTACCGCCGAGCCGGCATACAACTGCCCGACACCTTCGCCATCAACGTGGCCAACTACTGCATGCCCATCACGGGCCGCATCACCTCGGACTACGGGTTCCGCCGCTACCGCATGCACCGCGGTGTCGACATCAAACTCGCGATAGGCGACACCATTCGCGCCGCTTTTGCCGGGCAGGTGCGTTTTACCAACTACGAACGCCGGGGATATGGCTACTATGTGGTGATACGCCACCCCAACGGGCTCGAAACCATCTACGGGCACCTCTCGCGCTTCATCGCCAAAGAGGGCGACATCGTGAAAGTGGGCGACCCGATTGCCCTCGGCGGCAACACCGGCCGCTCGACGGGCGCGCACCTGCACTTCGAGGTGCGCTTCCTGGGGCTCGACCTCAACCCCAATGAGATTTTCGATTTCAAAGCCAACAAGATACGCAACGACATCTTTGTCTTCCGTTCGGCCCCATACCGCGCCGGCACAGAGACCTACTACTCCAACGGCGTGACCTACTCGGTGTATCGGGTGCGTAAAGGCGACACCCTCACCTCGATTGCCCGCAAATACCGCACGTCGATCAACGCCCTCTGCCGGCTGAACAAAATCAGCCCCAAACGCACCCTGCGCATCGGCCAGCCCATTCGCATCGACTGACGCCGCATCACACAAACAAGAAAGAAATACAATCTTAAAAATACTCGATAGTATGCAACAGCCCATCAAAAAAGTCCTTGTGCTCGGTTCGGGCGCACTGAAAATCGGCCAAGCCGGAGAGTTCGATTATTCAGGTTCACAAGCCTTGAAGGCCATGAAAGAGGAGGGAATAAAAACCGTTCTCATCAACCCCAACATCGCCACCATACAGACCTCGGAAGGCATCGCCGACCAAGTCTACTTCCTGCCCATCACCCCCTACTTCGTAGAGGAAATTTTCAAGAAAGAGCAACCCGACGGCATACTCCTCGCCTTCGGCGGACAGACCGCCCTCAACTGCGGTACCGAGCTCTACAACAAAGGGATTCTGGAAAAATACAACGTGCAGGTGCTGGGCACGTCGGTCGAGGCCATCATGAACACCGAAGACCGCGACCTCTTTGTGAAGAAGCTGAACGAAATCGACGTAAAGACCCCGAAAAGCGTCGCCGTCGAAAACATGGACGACGCCTTCAAGGCCGCACGCACCATCGGGTTCCCGCTGATTATCCGCTCGGCCTACGCCCTCGGCGGCATGGGCAGCGGTTTCTGCAACAACGAAGAAGAGTTGAAAACCCTGGCCGAAAACGCCTTCTCCTACTCCCCCCAAATCCTGGTCGAAGAGTCGCTCAAAGGGTGGAAGGAAATCGAGTTTGAAGTAATCCGCGACAAGAACAACCACTGCTTCACGGTGGCCAGCATGGAAAACGTCGACCCGCTGGGCATACACACCGGCGAGAGCATCGTGGTCGCCCCCACCTGCTCGCTCGACAACGAAGAACTCACCCTGTTGCAAGAACTCTCGCGCAAAATCATACGCCACCTCGACATCGTGGGCGAGTGCAACATACAATACGCCTTCAACTCCGAGACCGACGACTATCGCGTCATCGAAGTGAATGCCCGTCTGAGCCGGTCGTCGGCCCTCGCCTCGAAAGCCACCGGTTACCCCCTCGCTTTCGTCGCCGCCAAACTCGCACTCGGATACACCCTCGACCAAATCGGCGAAATGGGCACCAGCAACTCGGCCTATGTGGCACCGAGCCTCGACTACCTCATCTGCAAAATACCGCGTTGGGACCTCAACAAATTTGTCGGCGTGTCGCGGCACATCGGTTCGAGCATGAAGTCGGTGGGCGAAATCATGGCCATCGGCAAGAGCTTCGAAGAAATCATACAGAAGGGCCTGCGCATGATAGGCCAGGGCATGCACGGATTCGTGGGCAACTACGACCTGCACTTCGACAACCTCGACGACGAGCTGGCCAACCCCACCGACCTGCGCATCTTCGCCATCGCCGAGGCTTTCGAGAAAGGCTACACCATCGACCGCCTCTACGAGCTCACCAAGATAGCTCCCTGGTTCCTCGAAAAACTGCAAAACATCTACAACTTCAAACTGCGCCTCGAAAGCTACAACCGCATCGAAGACCTGCCGGCCGACGTACTCACCGAAGCCAAACGGCTGGGCTTCTCCGACTTCCAAATCGCCCGCTTCGTCGAGAACCCCTCGGGCAACCTCGAAGCCGAAAGCATTCGCGTGCGCAACCTGCGTAAGAAAATGGGTATTCTCCCCTCGGTAAAACGCATCGACACCGTCGCCTCGGAGCACCCCGACCTCACCAACTACCTCTACCTCACCTACGACGGCAGCGACCACGACATACCCTACTACAAGAACGACCGTTCGGTGGTGGTACTCGGCTCGGGGGCTTACCGCATCGGCAGCTCGGTAGAGTTTGACTGGTGCTCGGTCAATGCCATACAGACGGCCCGCAAGCTGGGGTACAAGTCGATTATGATCAACTACAACCCCGAAACCGTGTCGACCGACTATGACATGTGCGACCGCCTCTACTTCGACGAACTCTCGTTCGAACGCGTGCTCGACGTCATCGACCTCGAATCGCCCAACGGCGTCATCGTGTCGGTGGGCGGACAGATACCCAACAACCTGGCCATGAAACTCCACCGCCAGCAAGTGCCCATACTCGGCACCTCGCCCGTGTCGATAGACCGCGCCGAGAACCGCAACAAATTCTCGCTCATGCTCGACCAGCTCGGCATCGACCAGCCGGCCTGGAAAGAGCTGACCTCGATGGACGACATCAAGGCATTTGTCGAGAAAGTGGGCTTCCCCGTACTCGTGCGTCCCTCCTATGTGCTCTCGGGTGCCGCCATGAACGTATGCCACGACATGGAGGGGTTGAAAGAGTTCCTCGCCCTGGCCGCCCAGGTATCGAAAGAGTATCCGGTAGTCGTGTCGAAATTCATGCAGGACACCAAGGAAATCGAGTTCGACGCCGTGGCACAGAACGGCGAAGTGGTCGAATATGCCATCTCCGAGCACATCGAATTTGCCGGCGTGCACTCGGGCGACGCCACCCTCGTGTTCCCGGCCCAGAAAATCTATTTCGAGACCGCCCGCCGCATCAAGAAAATCAGCCGCCAAATCGCCAAAGAGCTCAACATCTGCGGACCGTTCAATATTCAATACCTCGCCAAGAACAACGACGTGAAGGTCATCGAGTGCAACTTGCGCGCCTCACGCAGCTTCCCCTTCGTGTCGAAAGTGCTGAAACGCAACTTCATCGAGACGGCCACCCGCATCATGCTCAACGCCCCCTACACGCAGCCCGACAAATCGGCCTTCGATGTCGACTGCATCGGCGTGAAAGCCTCGCAATTCTCCTTTGCCCGCCTGCAAAACACCGACCCCATCTTGGGCGTCGACATGGCATCGACCGGCGAGGTAGGCTGCATCGGCGACGACTTCAACGAAGCCCTGCTCACCTCGATGCTCGCCGTGGGATATGCCATACCCAAGAAAAACGTGATGGTATCGTCGGGGTCGGCCCGCTCGAAAGTCGACCTGCTCGACGGCTGCCGCATGCTCTTTGAGAAAGGCTATCAAATCTACGCCACGGCAGGTACCCGCAAATTCCTCGTCGAGAACGGCATCGACAACGCCATCGAAGTATCTTGGCCCGACGAACACCGCGACAACAACGTGATGGCCATGATTGCCGAACACCGCTTCGACCTCATCATCAACGTGCCCAAGAACTACACCAAGCACGAGATGACCAACGGCTACAAGATACGCCGCGCCGCCATCGACCACAACATTCCACTCATCACCAACGCCCGTCTGGCCGGAGCCTTCATCGAGGCATTCTGCTCGGTGAGTCTGGAAGAAATCCCCATCAAGAGCTGGAAAGAATACAAATAATCTCTCCCTTCCTACATCAAAAAGCGGCGGTATGTTTCATACCGCCGCTTTTTTAATCAGTATTAAGAATCCGTCCCAACCCAAAAATCGAAACCTTATATATTCCTAAAAGTTGACATTCACTCAGAAAAATCATTATCTTTATTGCAAACTTTAATCTGACACAGTATGGAAGCCTACTTGTTTTGGATCGTCCCGGCAGCATCGGTGCTCGCATTGCTGCTGGCGTGGTATTTTTTCAGGCAGATGATGCGCGAAAGCGAAGGTACCGAAACGATGCAACGCATCGCCTCATTTGTCCGCACCGGCGCCATGTCGTACCTGAAACAGCAATATAAAATCGTAGGTCTCGTGTTTCTCGTCCTGGTTGCCTTCTTCTCCATCATGGCCTATGGATTTGACCTGCAAAACCACTGGGTACCCGTTGCCTTCCTCACCGGAGGCTTCTTCTCGGGCCTGGCAGGGTTTCTCGGCATGAAAACCGCCACCTACGCCTCGGCCCGCACGGCCAATGCCGCCCGGCACTCGCTCAGCCGGGGGCTGCGCATCGCCTTCCGCAGCGGTGCCGTCATGGGTCTCGTCGTCGTAGGACTGGGACTGCTCGACATCTCATTCTGGTATCTGTTGCTCGACTACTTCATTCCCGATGACCCCACCAACAGCACCGCCAAACTCTGCATCATCACCACGACGATGCTCACCTTCGGCATGGGAGCCTCGACCCAAGCCCTCTTCGCCCGTGTGGGCGGCGGCATCTACACCAAAGCCGCCGACGTAGGTGCCGACTTGGTGGGCAAAGTCGAAGCCGGCATTCCCGAAGACGACCCGAGAAACCCCGCCACCATTGCCGACAACGTGGGCGACAACGTGGGCGACGTGGCCGGCATGGGCGCCGACCTCTACGAGTCCTACTGCGGCTCGATACTCGCCACCTCGGCTCTCGGTGCCGCCGCCTTCATCGGCAGCGGCGACAGCGTGATGCAGTTCAAGGCGGTCATCGCCCCGATGCTCATCGCCGCCATCGGCATCATACTCTCCATCATCGGCATTTTTGCCGTGCACACCCGCGACAACGCCCAAGTGAAAGACCTGCTCCACTCCCTCGCCGGAGGGACCAACCTGAGCTCGGTCCTCATCATCGCCGGCACCTTCTTCATCTTCTGGATTCTGCAACTGCACAACTGGTTCTACATCGGTTGCGCCGTCGTCATCGGACTATTGGTGGGTGTTGTCATCGGCCGCTCGACCGAGTACTACACCTCGCAATCCTACCGACCCACCCAGCAGCTGGCCGAAAGCGGAAAGACCGGGCCGGCCACCGTCATCATCTCGGGGCTGGGCTTGGGCATGATTTCGACCACCATACCGGTATTGGCCGTCGTGTGCGGCATCATACTCTCCTACTGGTTCGCAGCGGGATTTGACCTCACCAACGTCTCCATGGGACTCTACGGCATAGGCATCGCCGCCGTGGGCATGCTCTCTACCTTGGGCATCACCTTGGCCACCGACGCCTACGGCCCCATTGCCGACAATGCCGGAGGCAACGCCGAGATGAGCGGCCTCGGCGACGAAGTGCGCGCCCGCACCGACGCCCTCGACTCACTGGGCAACACCACCGCCGCCACAGGCAAAGGGTTCGCCATCGGCTCGGCCGCCCTCACCGGCCTGGCCCTGCTGGCCTCCTATATCGAAGAGATACGCATCGGGCTCACCCGCATCGGACAAGAGAGCCTCACCATCGGCGAACGCACGGTCGACGTGCACACGGCAACGTTCACCGACTTCATGCACTACTACGACGTGACGTTGATGAACCCCAACGTACTCTCGGGAGTCTTCATCGGCTCCATGATGGCCTTCCTTTTCTGCGGCCTCACCATGAATGCCGTAGGGCGCGCCGCCGCCCGCATGGTCGAAGAGGTGCGCCGGCAGTTCCGCGAAATCAAGGGCATACTCACCGGCGAAGCGCAGCCCGACTATGCCCGCTGCGTCGAAATATCGACCAAAGGAGCACAACACGAAATGGTGCTTCCCTCGCTGCTCGCCATCATCGCCCCGTTACTCACCGGATTTGTCTTCGGCGTGCCGGGTGTCATCGGTCTGCTGGTGGGCGGACTCGGCGCCGGTTTTGTGCTCGCCATCTTCATGGCCAATGCCGGCGGGGCTTGGGACAATGCCAAGAAATACACCGAGGAGGGACACCTCGGCGGCAAAGGCGGTGAAGTGCACAAGGCAACGGTCGTGGGCGACACCGTGGGCGACCCCTTCAAGGACACGTCGGGCCCGAGCCTCAATATCCTCATCAAACTCATGAGCATGGTGGCCATCGTCATGGCCGGCCTCACGGTCGCTTGGAGCCTCTTCTGAGGAAGCACCACTCCGCACAAAACCACCCTCTTCCACAACGCCCGGGACGCAACCTCACCGGTTCCACGACCGGGCGTTGCCGCAAAAAAACGGGAACTACATGAACATTCAGGCAACAACGGGCATTACAAAAGAGGGAAAGAGGTGATGCCGAAAGCACGTTTTTCTCATTTTTAATACACATAAACACTTATCAAACAACCGTTTAAACAAAGAAACCAAAGGCAAGCATTCCCGATAAGCGCCGTTGAACAAAGGAAATAGAGATAACTCTTTCAAAACAAACGATTTTTACCCTTTAAATTCCTCAAATCAAAAATTGTTTATACCTTTGAGAAAAGAAAAACGGGGAGGTCGAAAAAGCCGAAGAAAAACATCGGCAACCGGCCAAGGCCCCGCGTCCCATTCAACCGATGGCCATGGACAAAGGAAACAACATCAAACAGTTCTATCCCAAAGATACCTCTTTTGCCAACCTCATGCAGAAGCGTATCTTCAACGTGTTGCTGGTCGCCTCTTATTACGATGCATTCATTCTCGAAGAAGACGGCCGCGTCGAAGAACAAATCTTCTTTGAATACACCTCGCTCAACCTCAGTTCGCCGCCCCGCGTCACCCAGGTCAGCAACCTCGAAGACGCTTTCAAGGAACTATCGACCAAGCGGTTCGACCTCATCATCACCATACCCGATGTCGAGCACAGCCAAACGTACGAAAAGGCCAAGGAAATCAAGCACCACTACCCCGACATACCCATCGTGCTGCTCACGCCGTTTGCCCGCGAAGTAACCCGACGCCTCGAAAAAGAAGACCTCAGCGGCATCGACTACGTTTTCAGCTGGCTGGGCAACACCGACCTGCTGCTGGCCATCGTGAAACTGCTCGAAGACGAAATGAACATCGAGGAAGACACCAAGTCGGGGGTACAAATCATCATGCTGGTCGAAGACTCGGTGCGCTTCTACTCCTCGATACTGCCGCACCTCTACAAGTTTGTACTGAAACAGTCGCAAACCTTCTCGACCGAAGCCCTCAACGAGCACGAACAGATGTTGCGCATGCGCGGACGGCCCAAAATAAAACTGGCCCGCTCCTACGAAGAGGCCATGGAAATGTACCAGAAATACGCCAACAACATGCTGGGCATCATCTCCGACGTCTCCTTCATGCACGAAGGCAAGAAAGACGCCCAGGCCGGGCTCAAATTCTGCGCCTATGTAAGAGAGAAAGACCCCTTCATACCCCTTATCATCGAGTCGTCCGACACCGAAAATGCCGCCGGAGCAGCCGCCCTCAACGCCTGCTTCCTCGACAAGAACTCCAAGAAACTGCCGGTCGACCTGCGAGCCGCCATCATGCGCAACTTCGGATTCGGAGATTTCGAATTCATCAACCCCGAAACCGGCGAAGTGATTCTGCGCATCAAGGAACTCAAAGACCTGCAAAAAAATATCCTCACCATACCCCCCGAGTCGCTGCTCTACCACGCCTCGCGCAACCACATCTCGCGCTGGCTCTACTCGCGCGCCCTCTTCCCGCTGGCCGAATTCATCAGACGTCGCTGGCCCCACAATCTCGAAGAGCTGCCCGAGATAAGGCAAGAGATACTCGACGCCATCGTCCTCTACCGCAAGATGAAAAACCGTGGTGTGGTAGCCATCTTCGAGCGAAACCGTTTCGACAAATACTCCAACTTCGCCCGCATCGGGCAAGGTTCGCTCGGAGGCAAAGGGCGCGGCCTGGCCTTTATCGACTCGCTCATCAAACGCCACCCCATACTCGAAGATTACGAAGGAGTAAGCGTGACGGTACCCAAGACCGTCGTCCTCTGTACCGACATCTTCGACGAATTCATGGAGAGCAACAACCTCTATCAGATTGCACTCTCCGACATTCCCGATGAAGAAATACTCCGCCACTTCCTCGACGCCACGCTTCCCGAGCGTCTCAAAGAAGACATTCTGGCCTTCTTCGACGTAGTGGCCCGCCCCATCGCCGTGCGCTCGTCGAGCCTGCTCGAAGACTCCCACTACCAGCCCTTCGCCGGCGTATATTCGACCTACATGATACCCTGTCTCGACGACCGCGAAGAGATGTACCGCATGCTCTCGGCCGCCGTAAAAGGGGTCTATGCCTCGGTGTTCTACTCCGACAGCAAAGCCTACATGACCGCCACCTCGAACGTCATCGACCAGGAAAAGATGGCCATCATTCTGCAAGAAGTGGTAGGCACGCAATATGGCGACCGGTACTACCCCTCCTTTGCCGGAGTGGGTCGCTCGCTCAACTACTACCCCATCAACGACGAAAAGGCCGAAGACGGAGTCGTCGACATCGCCGTGGGTCTCGGGAAATATATCGTCGACGGCGGCCGCAGCCTGCGCTTCTCGCCCCGACACCCTAACAAGGTGCTGCAAACCAGCACTCTCGACCTCGCCCTGCGCGACACACAGACCCGCTTCTATGCCCTCGACCTGAAAAACATACAAGCCCATTGCGAAGTCGATGACAGCTTCAACCTGCTGCGGCTCTCGATACGCGACGCCGAAGCCGACAACTCCCTGCGCGGCATGGTATCGACATTCGACCCCTACGACCAGGTGATACGCGACGGCTACTATGAAGGAGGCCGCAAAGTGGTGACCTTTGCCAATATCCTGCAACACAACATCTTCCCGCTCTCGCCGCTCTTGGAGATGATGCTCCAATTCGGCGCGCACGACATGGGACGCCACGTCGAAATAGAATTTGCCGGAATCCTCCCCAACGGACAGCAACCCCACGGAGCCCTCTACTGGTTGCAGATACGCCCCATTGTCGATACCAAAGAGATGCGCGACGACGAAATAGACGAGGTCGACGACAAAGACCTGCTGCTGAAAACCTCCTCGGCACTGGGACACGGCGTCATGTCGGACTTGCACCACGTCGTCTATGTCAAGAGCGAGGGGTTCCTCTCGTCAAACAATTCGCTCATCGCCCGGGAAATAGAAAAAATCAACAAGGGATTCCTCGAACGCGGCGAGAACTACATACTCATCGGGCCGGGCCGATGGGGGTCGAGCGACACGGCGCTGGGCATTCCCGTGAAATGGCCACACATATCGGCGGCCCGACTCATCGTCGAAACCGCCTTGACAAACTATTTCATCGAGCCCAGCCAAGGCACCCACTTCTTCCAAAACCTCACCTCGTTCGGAGTCGGCTACTTCACGCTCAACCCGCAAATCAAGGAGAGCCTCTTCGACGAAGAGTTCCTCAACCGGAAAGAGGCCGTGCAGGAGACACAATTCCTGCGCGTCGTCCGCTTCGACCAGCCTTTCACCGTGAAGATAAACGGGAAGAAAAGCATGGGTATCGTCATAAAACCCTCCGAAACATAACCGCAAAACAACGCTGCTATGAGTTTTGTAAAATCGATACTGCAACAATGGCGCGACCGCAACCTCAAAAAAACCGCCGCACCGGGCCATGAGCCCCTGTCGCCCGCCGACATACCGGGAAACGACATCGCCGAACAGCACCTGCTCGAAGCCCTGGCGCGACAAATCAACGATGCGGTCGCCAACGGAGAGACCATCACGTCGCTCAACATCGAAACGACCTATGAGCAACTCGCGGAGAGCCTCGACCGCTTCAAACAAGAGTCGCTCAACGTGGCCCGCAACGAAGTCTCGGAACAATGGAGCGAAGAGGAATCGCGACGCATCGCCGAAATAAAAAACTTGCAGCAGCAAAATGCCGAACTCTTGCAGAACTTCACCGAATCGCAAAAACGATATGCCGGAGCCGACCGGCTGCGCAAAACCCTGAGCGAACGCATTCACGACCTCGAAAACGAACTGGTGACCGTGCGAAACGAATATGAGCGGGAAATAGAAGAGAAACTACGGCAAATCAATCAGATAAAGGCGCGTTCACTGGGTCTCGCCCATGAGAGCGACGAAGCGCCCGCCGACAATGAGCCCCACGAAGAAAATGGTGCCGACGAGCCCGAAAAAGTATTCGACTGCCACAGCATCGACACCGGAAACGAGAACGATACCGTCGTGATAAAACACCGCTACGCATCGCTCTACACCAAACTCAACAAAGCGCAAAATGCCTTACAGGAACAACGCAAAGAAAACCGCAACCTGTTGAAGCGAGACTCCCGGCACCGCCAACGCATCGAAGAATTGGCGGCCGCCAACCAGTCCCTGCGCAAAGAGGTGCGACGTCTTGGAGAAGAACTCGAACAAGCCCTCGCAAAAATCGGGAAAAGAACCGGGACACCCACCACAGAAGGGAATACCCGCAACACTCAGCGGACAATGCAAGGTCTCACCTCACTGCAATTCGAAGAGGAGTCGACAGACAATTAACATCCCCTTGATGGGAAAAAATTTTCCTGACGCAAGCATTCCCCAAGAATACATTACACAGGAAGGAAAAAAGCAATCGCACAATCGCAACCAACCGTACGAATAACAAAGGGGAAAGGTATCCCACCCTTCCCATAATCAGTTCAGCAATATGGGCGACGATGACGAAGCATCATCTGATGTCAAACGCTCCTCGATGACCATGTCCATGACTTGGCGTAGAAAATGCACCTGCGTCAAAGGCAATCTTCGGGAAAAAGTTTCTATAAGAATGGCAAACTCCTCGGGCGTAAACGTTGCCCCCCCCGTGAGGCTATGCGGCATCTCGGCATAGAATACGGCATAATTCACATCTTCCTTTTCACACACGGCCTCGAATGCATCAACGGCCTTTTTTATTTCCTCAATATTCTTTCTTTTTTTCATATCAAAGGCTGGTTATTGGTTCCAAATCATATTATTCGTATATTAGTAAAAGTAAAACCAATTAAATAGTCTTTTTGTTCATGCAAAAAACATTTTTTTCAACCCGGTTATACAAATCTCAAAAAACACACTATGTCAAAAATTATCTATTCCGGTAGCAAATTCCGTGAATTTCTGTCGCGAAGAGGGATTACCTATCAAGAGGCATCGGCTTTTCTGGGCATCGATAAAAACACCATCGGCAAGGCCGTACGCGGAGGCAACCTCAATATGAGCGTATTGCTGACCATCTGCAATATGTACCACCTCAACATTTCGGACTTTTTCGTGAGCGAGGGCAACGACGAAGAGGTTCAAACCTACGAAAATAGGACCGACCCGCAACCTCTCCCCACCACTCATCAACTACCATCGGTATCGGAAGAGTTCGAAACCTATAAAATTTCTAAAAAACCAAAGTTCCTGTATGAAAATTTATTGGCCTCGAAAGACCAGGAAATCGCCCTGCTTCGGGAAATGAACGAGCTCTACAAGAAACAAATCGAAATGCTGCAAGAGAAGATTCTCGAAAACGACAGCAAAAACGGATTTTGAGCAAAATCCTACTTCTTCCCTATATAGATGGTGCATACTCCCCGCGTGAGCGGACGGTAAGAAACCTCTCCAAACCCTGCTTCACGAAATATCGACAACATCTCTTCGCCCTGTGGAACGGCTTCGACCGAACGGGGCAAATAGGTGTATGCCTGCTTGTCGCTCGAAAACAAACGCCCCAACATGGGTATGACCCGACGGGCATAAAACCGGTACCCCTGCGCAAACGGGAATTGTGTCGGGGTCGACAACTCTATCACCATCAATATTCCCCCGGGTTTCAACACCCGGTACATCTCGGCAAAACCTTGGCTCAGTCGCTTGAAATTACGCACGCCGAAGGCCACCGTCACGGCATCGAAAGAGGCATCGGGGAAGGTTAGCGAGAGACAATCCTGCTTTTCGAAAACGACAGCGTCGTGCAGTTGCTGTTCCCGGCACTTCTCACGGGCAATGGCCAGCATGCCCTCGGAAAGGTCGATGCCCGTTATGGAGGGGGCATCGAGCATGCGGCACATCATAAAAGGGAGGTCGCCCGTGCCCGTAGCCACATCGAGTATGCGACGGGGGTGATAGCGCCGGAGCATCTTCAAGGCCGTTTTGCGCCACCCGCGATCGAGGCCGAAGGCCATGAGGCGGTTCATGCGGTCATAGACCGGTGCTATCGCATCGAACATGCGTTGCACCTGCACCTCCTTGCTCTCATCGCTGTCATAAGGAAGTATCGTCTCGGGATTATGGTGCGGCTTTTCGGTCATCTTGCCTGTAATGGGGATTGGAGAAATGACGGCGTGCGGAGAGAAGATGTTCTCTCCACACGCCGGTCATTCAAAAAGAGGAGTTATTTCCGGTTATTCAAAAATTCGGTCACATTCTTCTCGATGCGGGCTGCCACGTCTTCGGTATCGGCTTTGACAAATTTCTCACCGACAATGTGCTCATAGAGCTCGATGTAGCGGTCGCTGATGGAGGTGACGATGGCATCGGTCATTTCGGGTACCTGCTGGCCGGCTTTCCCTTGGAAGCCGTTGTCCATAAGCCACTCGCGGACAAACTCTTTGGAGAGCTGTTTCTGCGGTTCACCCTTGGCAAAACGCTCTTCGTAGCCTTCGGAATAGAAATAACGGCTCGAATCGGGGGTATGGATTTCGTCCATGAGATAGATTTTCCCGTCGTGTTTTCCAAACTCATACTTGGTGTCGACAAGAATCAATCCGCGCTCGGCGGCAATCTGCGTACCGCGTTTGAAGAGTTCCATCGTATATTTTTCGAGCAAGGCATACTCCTCGGGCGTAGCCAGTCCGCGGGCCAGAATCTCTTCTTTGGAGATATCGGCGTCGTGCTCCCCTATCTCGGCCTTGGTCGTGGGGGTGATGATGGGCTCGGGGAATTTTTGATTTTCTTTCATGCCTTCGGGCAGTTTCACACCGCAGATTTCGCGCACACCGCTCTTGTAGGCACGCCAGGCACTTCCGCACAAATATCCGCGCACAATCATCTCCACGGGGAATCCCTGGCACAGCACACCGACGGTCACCATGGGGTCGGGGGTAGCCACTTTCCAGTTGGGACAGATGTCGGTTGTCGCATCGAGGAACTTGGCGGCAATCTGGTTCAACATCTGACCTTTGAAGGGAATGCCTTTGGGAAGAATCACGTCAAAGGCCGATATGCGGTCGGTGGCCACCATAACCAACAGTTCGTCGTTGATGTTATACACATCACGCACTTTTCCGTGGTACACGCTTTTCTGTCCCGGAAAGTGAAAATCGGTTTTTACCAATGCTTTTTCCATATTCTTTACATATTTAGGTTCTTTGTTTTTGGGTGCTGGGCTCATCTTTCCCGGCTCGCAGGTTCTCCTCGTTTTCTTTCCACAGGCGTTGCTGCCGGCATTTCTCGTCATAGGCGTCGTAAGCCTCGACAATGCGCTGCACGAGTTTGTGGCGCACGATGTCTTTCTTGGAGAACTGCACCTTGCCGATGCCGGGCACGTCGTGCAGCAACTCGATGGCCTGCGACAGTCCCGAACGCTGCGAGGGGGGCAGGTCGATCTGGCTCATGTCGCCGGTGACAATCATCTTGGCGTTGAGTCCCATGCGGGTGAGGAACATTTTTATCTGGTGGGTCGAGGTGTTTTGGGCCTCGTCGAGAATGATGACGGCTTCGCCCAGGGTACGGCCACGCATGAAGGCAAGCGGAGCAATCTGTATGACGTTGTTGTCCATCAACTCTTTGAGGCGGGTCGCAGGAATCATGTCTTGCAGGGCGTCGTAAAGCGGTTGCAGATAGGGGTCGATTTTCTCTTTCATGTCGCCGGGGAGGAAACCGAGTTTCTCGCCGGCTTCGACGGCCGGACGGCTGAGGATAATCTTCTTCACCTCCTTGTTTTTCAAGGCTCGAACGGCCAAGGCTATGGCCACATAGGTCTTGCCCGAACCGGCCGGGCCGAGGGCAAAGACGAGGTCGTTCTCGTCGAAAGCCTTGACCAGCCGTTGCTGGTTTTCCGAACGGGCGACGATGGGCCGTCCGTTGACCCCGTGTATGATAAGGTTGTCTTTTTTCACCTCGGGCGGACGGTTTCCCTTCACGATGTCGATAATCACCGACTCATTGAGCAGGTTATATTCGGCACAGTAGCGAATGAGCTCATTCACCTTTTCTTCAAAGAGAGCCATCTCCACCTCATCGCCGATGGCTTTCACCACCAGCCCGCGCGCCAAGATGCGCAACTTGGGAAACAAGGTGCGCAACAGTTGCATGTTACTGTCGTTCAAGCCATAAAATATGACGGGGTCGACATTTTCAAGAATTATGACGCGTTCTATCATGCTTTGGGTTTTCTGACTCGACAAAGATACAAAATAATACGGTACACCCGCCGACGAGACAAAAGTTTTGAAAGACAACTTTTTTGTGCGGCATTGCAGGGTTCACGCCGGGCAGCGCGTCGCACCTTCGGAGACAAAAGAGGGAATGCGTCGTGAGGACACGACGCATTCCCTCTTTTCAGGTTTCGGCATGACGGTCTTTCCTGTCACTGCGCGGCTTCCCAGCCCAAGGCACTGGCACCGAGAATGGCGGCGTCGGCCTCGTTGAGTTGCGAGAGAACCAGTTCGACTTTTCCCTTATAGATATTGAGCAGGTTGTCTTCCATGGCTTCCTTGATGGGACGCATGATGAGGTCTCCGGCATGGGTAAGCCCGCCGAAGAGCACAATCATCTTGGGGCTCGAAAATGCCACGAAGCTGGCGAAAGCCTCGCCCAGGATTTTTCCCGTGTATTCAAAAATTTCCTTGGCCAAGGCATCTCCGGCCATGGCGGCGTCGTAGACATCTTTCGAGGTGATGTCTTGCACGGGTATGCGCCGCAGGAGGCTCTCGACACGTTGCAATTCGAGGAACTCACGAGCCGTGCGGGCCACGCCGGTGGCCGAGGTGTAGGTTTCGAGACAGCCCGAGCGGCCGCAACCGCACAGGCGACCGTTGGGTCGCACGATGACATGGCCCAACTCGCCGGCATTTCCGTCACTGCCGTAGACAAGCTGGCCATTGGCCACGATACCGCTTCCCACTCCGGTACCGAGGGTAATCATGATAAAATCCTTGACGCCGCGCGCCACACCGTAGGTCATCTCACCGATGGCCGCCGCATTGGCGTCATTGGTGATGCGCACGGGTATATGGAACACTTCCTCCATGAGCTTGACAAAAGGTACAACGCCCTTCCAAGGCAGATTTACCGCACCTTCGATGGTTCCTTTGAAATAGTTGGCATTGGGTGCACCCACACCTACCCCCACAATTTCCCCGTCGAGATTTTGAGATTCGACCAGCGACAAGAAGGCTTGGTGCAAATCCTGGATATAATCTTCGATGCGCTGGTGCTTGTTGGTTTTGATGGAATCCTTGGCCAAGACAGTACCGCGACTGTCGACAATGCCCAACTTGGTGTTGGTGCCGCCTATATCGATTCCTACGACATACGATTTCATGGTAACAGAGTAATTAAAAATGGTCATTGGTTGATTTCACAAATATATCACAATCTTTTGTTTTTTGGCGCGGTTGCGCCAAAAATCTCGTTACAAAAACACGCCCCCGACGAGAAAAGTTTTTGTCTTACAGGAAAATCTCCTTGCCTGAATGCGCAAATTACGCGACAAAAGATTGCCGGATAGAAAAAATAATGTACCTTTGCGGCGTTAAAAAACCGGCACAAATTGCGCAAAAATGTGCAACTTACGTCGGATAAAAAAACGAAATTTATGAGCAATAACTTATTGAAAGGGAAACGAGGCATTATTTTCGGAGCCCTTAACGACATGTCTATCGCATGGAAAGTGGCCGAAAGAGCCGTGGAAGAAGGTGCAACCATCACATTGTCGAATACGCCGGTCGCCGTGCGCATGGGACAAGTGTCGGAGTTGAGCGAGAAACTTCACGCCGAAGTGATTCCCGCCGACGCCACCTGCGTAGAAGACCTCGAAAACGTGTTCAAACGCTCGGTCGAAGTGCTGGGCGGGAAAATCGACTTCGTTCTGCACTCCATCGGCATGTCGCCCAACGTGCGTAAGAAACGTCCCTACGACGATCTCGATTACAGCCTGCTCGACAAGACCCTCGACATCTCGGCCGTTTCCTTCCACAAAATGTTGCAAGTCGCCAAGAAACTCGACGCCATCAACGAATATGGCTCGGTAGTCGCCCTCTCGTACGTTGCCGCCCAACGTACCCTCTTCGGATACAACGACATGGCCGATGCCAAAGCCCTCCTGGAATCGATTGCCCGCAGCTTCGGATACATCTACGGTCGCGAAAAGAACGTGCGCATCAACACCATCTCGCAATCGCCCACGATGACCACCGCCGGTAGCGGTGTCAAAGGCATGAACTCGCTGATGGACTTCGCCAACCGCATGTCGCCCCTGGGCAACGCCAATGCCGCCGAATGTGCCGATTACTGCATCGTGATGTTCTCTGACCTCACCCGCAAGGTGACCATGCAGAACCTCTATCACGACGGTGGATTTTCGAGCATGGGCATGAGCCTGCGCGCCATGGACCAGTATAACAAGAGTTTCGACGAATACCGCAACCCCGAAACGGGAGAAATCGTCTACGGATAACCTCCGAGCCCATCTTTCCCCCGACATAATGCAAAAAGCCCGGCGTTGCCGGGCTTTTTGCATAAAAAAGAGAAAGGACTTTAAACCTTTTTTCCCGTTTCGCGTCTAACCGCAAAATCATCGTCAAAAGCAGAAGAAGAGAAAATTCATTTTTTCTTCCTATCTTTACCGCCTCAAAAACAAGAAGCCGGAAAAACGTATGTTGCCCGAATACAACGAAGAGATTATAGTCGCCCAGTTGCAAGACCCGAAACATTGCCGGGAAGCATTCGCACTGGTCGTGAGGCATTACAGCCAATCGCTCTACTGGCAGATACGCAAGATGGTGATTTCGCACGACGACGCCGACGACCTGCTGCAAAACACCTTCATGAAGGCATGGTCGAGCATCGCCTACTTTCGCGCCGAGGCTCGCCTGTCGACGTGGCTCTACCGCATCGCGGTAAACGAGACCCTCACCTTCCTGGCCCGGCAACGCCAACAAAACAACGTACCCATCGACGGAGACGACTCATTTCTGGCCGAACGGCTCGAAAGCGACGAATGGTTCGACGGAGAAGAAATACAACGCCTGCTGCAAGAGGCCATACTGCGGCTGCCCGAGAAACAGCGCCTCATCTTCAACATGCACTACTTCGACGAGATGAAATACGAAGATATTTCCCGCATTCTCGGCACCTCGGTCGGCGCCCTGAAAGCCTCCTACCACCACGCCGTCAAAAAAATAGAAGAATATTTAACATCGGCCGATTAAACCTTATGCAAAGAAAGCAGTCTAACCATCGAAAATCATTCAAAGGCAAATCATATGGGAACTAAAAAAGAAATTTGGCAGAAGATCGACCGTCGGACCGGACTTACCGAGCCGGACGAGGCATACTTCGAGCAATTTGCCTCCCGTATCATGGAACAATTGCCCGAAATGGAACAACCCAAGGCACAACCCGTCTCCCTGTGGACACGCCTGCAACCGTGGATCTACATGGCCGCCATGTTTGCCGGCATCGCCCTCATGGTGCGCATCTTCTCCCCGAGCCAATCCTCGACCGAGACCGACATCGTTGTCGCCGAAGAGCGTCTCAGCAACGAATACTACGACGAGCTCATCTGGGCGTCGTGCGTCGATGATTACAGCGTGTATGAGTATTTTGCCGACGCTTATGAATATTAATCTTGTGTATATGCGAAACTTCATTTTTTCGATTGTAGTGTTGCTCTCCCTGACGGCATTCGCCCCCGTGGCGGAAGCCCAGGAAAAAGTGCTTACACTCTCCGAAGCCGAAGCCTTACTCGAAAAAGCCCAACAGAAATACGACCAGGCCAAAAAAGACTACCGCAAGTCGCTGAAATCGCCCCAAGAGGGCACTTCGCTCAAAGCCATGCGGGCCGCCAGCCGCGAAGTAGGTCGTTACCGCCTCGAAATCTTCAAGGCCCACAAACGTGATTACCTCCGCGAAAGAGCCGAGCTGTCGGACAAAGAGGCCGCTGAATTCTTCCCCATATATGAAGAATTGCAAACCAAAATGTTCCGCGTGCAAGACGATGCCTCCCGGGCCATCAAACGGCTGATGCGTTCGAAAGAGCCTGTCTCCGAGACCGAATACCGGGCCGCCGTAGAGAAAAAGATTGAAGCCGAAATGCAGGAAGCCCTGTTGCAAAAAGAGTATTTCGAGAAATTCCTGCAAATACTTCCGGCGCAGAAAATCGTGAAAATATTTGACTCCGAGGCCCGCTTCTCCCAAGAGATGATGCGCAACCACTGGCCCAACAACAAAGACCAAGCCGGGCAGCCTCACCCCTCAACCCCCAAAGAGAAATAGCCGCATAAAATAGATTCTCAGATAACTTTGTGTTTTTTCCCGGGAGGTGCGCCTTCCGGGATTTTTTTTGCCTGACACACGACCGGCCGACGCATGCCCCGCGACGCGGCAGCAAAGCAACCGCGTCGACAACTCCGCCCCGAGGCCCGTCCCCTCGGCCAAGACAAGAGGTCGGTCGGCCCAAAGGTCTTGCAGGAGCTTGTAGCCCCCGGGGTGCAGGAACAAATCATCTTGTCAAGGAGGGCAAGTCCCGGCAACGCGCTGCATGACCACCACGTCGGCATACCCCCCCTCACGCACAATCCACTGCGAAAGATGCCCGCAACGCACGAAACCCGACGCCTCGAACAGGCGCAAACTGGCGACATTGGGCTCGGCAATGTGCGCATAGAGCTGGTGCAGGTGGAGAAAACCGAACGCATAACGGCACAGCAGGTCGAGAGCCTCCCTGCCGACGCCTTGCCGTCGGGAGGCGGCATCGACATAGATACCCACCGCCGCCCGGCGATGATACGGGTCGAAATCGAACAAGTCGGCCATTCCCACAACGGCCTCATCGTCACGACATACCACCATCAGCCGCAACTGACGCGACTGGTAGATGTCCTGATGCAGGCTCTCTTCGATATAGGTGCGTATCGCAAAACGCGAATAGGGCGCCAAGGCACAGCCGTCGCCCCACAGCGAAGAGTCGTTCTCCCAGCGGTAGACGAGGGAGACATCTTCGGGCTCGACGGCCCTCAACGAAAAACGGGTTCCCGATAAAAAATCCATGACAGGCTTGCAAAATTAGGTAAACGACGTATGCGCCGAAACGATTTTCCCGCTTTCGGGTGAATAGATATAAAACCGCACCTTCCCGGGAGCGCTCCACGCCTCCATGCACTCGATGATGGCTCCATAGGTGTAGAGCGAACGGTCGAAGACCACATGCTGCCGTCGCCGGGCACCGGAGAGACGGACGGCCATCTCGGCGACATCGGAGGTGACAAAATCGAGCGTGACGCCATGATGCGCCAACAACGATGCCGCGGCATCGGGTTCGCGACACAGGAGATTCCATTCACCCGACGTCTCGTCGACCTTTTTCTTCTTGGGGAAGAGCTTGCGGCGCACGGCGGCCGCCGAGGCCCGCAGGTAGATGGCCAAGCGAATGGAGAACTGGGCGAAAAACTTGTAATGGGGATAATGTTTTCGCAAGAAAATGAGCATCGCCTGGTAGAAGATGCGCACATAACGCAACGACTCGGTTTTGGTGCTTTCGCCCTTATAATGAATGATGCGCAGGGGCAGATAATAGTTGTGCCGGCCGGTAAGGGTCATGCGGTAGGAGAGGTCTATGTCCTCGCCATACATGAAGAACTGCTCGTCGAGCAGGCCGCAGCGGTCGAGCGTGGAACGCCGCAACAACATGAAAGCTCCCGAAAGCACATCGACGCGATTTATCTCATTTTCGTCGAGATAACGCAGATGATAGCGCCCGAAACGAGGGCTGCGGGGAAATATCTTGGCCAGCCCGAAAATCTTGCAGAACGAGACCCACGGTGAGGGGAAACCCCGTTTCGACTCAGGCAGGAAACGGCCGTCGCCATCGAGCATCTTCACCCCGAGAGCCCCGGCATCGGGGTGGTCATCGAGGAAGCGGCACGCCTCGGAGAGGACCGATTCCCCCACGACGGTATCGGGGTTGAGCAACAGCACATAACGCCCCGACGACAAGGCCATGGCCTGGTTGTTGGCGCGTGCGAACCCCACATTCTCGGCGTTGTAGATATATTTTACCTGCGGGAAACGCCGGGGTATATAGGTATCGGAACCATCGGTCGAAGCGTTGTCGACGACAAAAATCTCGTGCGGTATCTCCTTCACGGCATCAGCGAGCGAGAGCAGGCACTGCTCCAAGAATCCGCACACGTTGTAATTGACGATGACAATGCTCAGCGTAATCATGATTCGGGCTTCAACTGTGGAATGTTTCGTCGAACGGCAGACGGTTGATGATGGAACGTCCCAGCGTCACTTCATCGGTGTATTCGAGCTCGTCGCCGATGGAGACACCGCGGGCGAGAATCGACACCTTGACCTGATAGGGGGCCAACTTGCGGAAGATGTAGAAGTTGGTCGTGTCGCCCTCCATTGTGGGGCTCAACGCCAAAATCACCTCTTTCACGCCGCCGGCCGCGACACGCTGCACCAGGCTCTCTATCTCGATGTCCGACGGGCCTATCCCGTCCATGGGCGAAATGATTCCGCCCAGGACGTGATAGAGGCCGTGATACTGCCGCGTGTTCTCCACGACCATCACCTCCTTGATGTTCTCCACGACGCATATCGTCGAGGCGTCGCGCGAAGGGTCGGAACAGAGGGCACAGGTGTCGGTGTCGGAGATATTGTGGCACACGTTGCAATAATGCACCTCCTTGCGCAGGCGAATGACGGCATTTCCGAAACTCTCGGCCACCGACTCGTCTTGCCGCAACAGATGCAAGACCAGGCGCAAGGCGGTCTTGCGCCCGATTCCCGGCAACTTGGCAAATTCATTGACGGCGTTTTCGAGCAGGGGCGAGGCAAAGGGCTGAAAGTCCATGGCAGTGAGGCAGACGGGTTACTGTTTTTCCTTGATATAACCGTTGCGGTAGGCAACCAAGAGCTTGTTGAGATTATAGATTTGCTCTTCAAGTTCTTTTCCTATGTCGGTGTCGCGCACCCGCATGCGACGCTGGCTCAGTTCGAGAATGATGTTGGTCGATATGATGTCGATACCGTCTTCGATGGCTTTCTGCGTCGACTCGAAAGGCTCATGCTGCACCAGTTGCAGGCCGCGGGAGTGGAAGATGAGCGTGTACCCGGCAATACCGGTCTCGGGCTGGTAAGCCTTGGAGAAACCGCCGTCGATAACCAGCAACTTGCCGCCGGCCTTGACGGGTTTTTCGCCTTTGAGCGTCTTGACGGGAATGTGCCCGTTGATGATGTGGGCATATTGGTCGGTAAGGCCAAACTCTTTGAGTATCATCTCACACACCGACTTTTCGTCGTAGTGAATGTAATAGGGGCATTTCCGCTCTTTCCACAACTCCTTGTCTTCGACAAAATAACGTTCGAACGTAGCCATCTTGTCTTTGCCGAAGGAGGGCGCGTCGGCACCGCACCAAAGGTACCAAATGTAATCGAGGGCATACTGCTTATCGGGTGAATTGACGCCATAATAGGCCAATCGTATCATTTGGTCGATTTTATCGAGGAGCGCCTTGCCCTTGTATTTCTTTCCGTCGATGGTGACGTCTTTGAGCGAGCCATCGTCGTTGAGGGGTATGGAAGCGTGGTAGAGGAGGTTGTTGTTGCGCACGAGATACATGCTGCCGTTGGAGAAGAGGCAACGCATGTGCTTGCGCAGCTTCTCGCTGTTGACAAAAGAAGCGTGCAACCGGTTGACGAGTTCTTCCTCCTCGGGAGTCAACGCATAGGGGTTGGCCGGGTCGATCGTGGGGAAAATCTTGTCACGCAAGGCATATTCTTTCCCGTCGAGAATCAACACGCCACGCGCATAGTCGATTTTGTCGAGCAACAAGCGGTCGTTCATTTCAAAATCGGGGTGAGAAAGAATGAGCTGTCCTTCGAGTTTGAATTGTATGATGGAGATGGCTTTGTGCATCTGCGCCAGGAGGCGGCGGGTCTTGTCGCTATATTCGCCGTCGAGGCTCTTGGGCAAGAAGAGGGTGCAGGGGTCGTCTTTGTATTGCTCGATGGCAAAGGTGGCCAACGGCACGAGGTTGATGCCGTAACCGTCTTCGAGCGTGCCGTGGTTGCCATACCGCATCGACATGCGAATGACATTGGCCATGCAGCTGTCGTTGCCGGCGGCCGCGCCCATCCACAGAATATCGTGGTTGCCCCACTGTATATCGACGTTGTGATAGGCGCAGAGCTTGTCCATGATGATTTCGGCACCGGGACCGCGGTCGAAGATGTCGCCCACGACATGCAGGGTGTCGATGACCAGCCGCTGTATGAGGTTGCAGATGGCACAGATGCAGGCATCGGCCCGGCCGGTGGAGATGATGGTGGAGATGATGCCGTTGACATAAGCCTGCTTGTTGGGGTCGATTTGCGACTCGTGCAACAACTCCTGCAAGATGTAAGAGAATTCGGCCGGCAAGGCTTTGCGCACTTTGGAGCGGGTGTACTTCGAGGAGACGTTCTGGCACACGCGTATGAGCTGGTGCATCGTGATGCGGTACCAGTCGGTCATGTCTTTTTCCTCCTTCTTGATGAGTTCAAGTTTCTGCTCGGGATAGTAAATCAGGGTACAAAGTTCCTTGACTTCGCTCTCACGCAAGGTTTGGCCGAAGATTTCTTCGACTTTGCGACGCACCGAACCCGATGCGTTTTTGAGCACATGGAGGAATGCTTCATATTCACCGTGGAGGTCGGTGAGAAAATGTTCCGTACCTTTGGGCAGGTTGAGAATGGCTTCAAGGTTGATAATCTCGGTGCAAGCATCGGAGATGGTCGGGAACTTGGTCGACAACAACTGCAAATACCGCAGGTCATTGAATGCCGACTCGGGGGTGATAGGCGGCCTTTTTTCCATAGTATTGATGTTTAGACAGTCAAAAATAGCACTTTTTTTTTATTATCTATCAAGAAACTTCCTATATTTGTCATGTAATCTGCAAAACGTCTGTTCCATGGAGATAAAAGAGGCCCGATTTGTCATCAGCAACACCGATGTGACGAAGTGCCCGGCGGGCGACCGCCCCGAGTATGCGTTCATCGGGCGGTCGAATGTGGGCAAGTCGTCGCTCATCAACATGCTCACCGGCCGCAAGGGATTGGCCATGACCTCATCGACACCGGGTAAGACCCTGCTCATCAACCATTTCGACATCGACGGATCCTGGTACATCGTCGACCTGCCGGGTTACGGATATGCCCGCCGGGGGAAGGAAGGCCGGGAAAACATTCGCCGCATCATCGAGCGCTATGTCCTCGGCCGCGAATCGATGACCTGCCTTTTTGTTCTCATCGACAGCCGCCACGAGCCGCAAAAAATCGACCTCGAATTCATGGCCTGGCTGGGCGAAAACGGCGTGCCTTTTGCCATTGTCTTCACCAAAGCCGACAAACTGGGCACGACGGTCCTCCGCGACAAAATCGAAGCCTACAAGACCCGTCTGCTCGAAGAGTGGGAAGAGCTGCCCCCCATCTTCATCACCTCCTCGGAGACGCGGAAAGGCCGTGATGAACTGCTCGACTACATCGGCTCCCTCAACGAAATGATAAAAAACGCACCCTCGGGCGCTGACAGCCCGGAAGGGGAAGAAACATAAAATCTAAATTTTGAAAAGAAAATGAACTCTTGGTTCGAATGCAAAGTTAAATACGATAAAGAAATCGAAGGCGGGCTGCAAAAAAGCGTGAGCGAGCCCTACATGGTCGACGCCCTCTCCTTCACCGAAGCCGAATCGCGCATACTCGAAGAGATGCGCCCGTTTATCTCGGGCGAGTTTACCGTCGCCAACATCAAACGGGTAAAAATCAGCGAGCTGTTCTTCGACGAAAGCGGCGACAAATGGTACAAGTGCAAGGTCAACTTCATCACGCTCGACGAAAAGAGCGGCGTGGAGAAACGCACCGCCTCGTACATGATGGTGCAAGCCGCCGACTTCAAGACCGCCCTCGAAAACCTGCTCAAAGGCATGAAGGGCACCATGGCCGACTATGAAATCGCCTCGATTACCGAGACGCCCCTCATGGACGTGTTCCGCTACGATGCCGACGCCGTCCCCACCGCCACCCCCGCACAAGAATAAAAACCGCCGAAAAACATGAACGATATAGCCCGACAACTCAACGCCGTAAAATCGACCCTCCCCGCAGGTGTCGCCCTGGTGGCGGTATCGAAATTCCACCCGGTCGAGACCCTGCGCGAAGCCTACGATGCCGGACAACGCATCTTCGGCGAAAGTCGGGTGCAGGAGCTGGTCGCCAAAGAGGCCGCCCTGCCCAAAGACATCGCATGGCACTTCATCGGGCACCTGCAAACCAACAAGGTGAAGCAAATCGTCCCCTTCATCTCCCTCATACACAGCATCGACAGCCCGCACCTGCTCGAAGAGGTAGAGCGGTGCGCCGCCCGCTGCGACCGCCGTGTCGACTGCCTGCTGCAACTGCACATCGCCGAGGAAGAGACCAAATTTGGCTTCTCTCCCGACGAATGCCGGGACTACCTGGCCTCGGGCACCTGGCGCGACCTCGCCCATGTGCGCCTGCGCGGGGTGATGGGCATGGCCACCCTCACCGACGACGAACAGGCCGTGCGCCGCGAGTTTGCCACCCTGCAAGCATTCTTTGCCGAAATCAAAGAACAATACTTTGCCGGCGACGACGCCTTTACGGAAATATCCATGGGCATGTCGCACGACTACCGGCTGGCGCTCGACTACGGCACGACAATGGTGCGCGTCGGCACCCTCATTTTTGGAGAAAGAAATTATTAATCTTATAAAACCACTATCATGTTAAAGACACAGTATGCAGGATTGGAATTGAAAAATCCCATCATCGCCGCCAGTTCGGGACTGACCGACCAAGTAGAAAAAATCATCGCCCTCGAAAAAGCCGGCGTGGGCGCCGTAGTACTGAAATCGCTCTTCGAAGAGCAACTCGCCGCACAAAGCGAGCATCTGCTCAACAGCTCCGACAGCGATTACCCCGAAGCCTATGACTACCTCCAAAACATCGTCAAAGCCCACGAGGTAGAAAAATACCTGACCTTGATACGCGAAGCCCGCCAAGCCGTATCAATCCCCATCATCGCCAGCATCAACTGCTACGACGACGGCAGCTGGGAGAGCTTCGCCACCGACCTCGAAAAAGCCGGTGCCAACGCCATCGAGCTGAACATACAGAAAATCAACCCCACCCCCGAATACCGTCCCGGCACCATCGGAAAACTCCACGTCGAGATTCTGCAAAAAGTAGAAGCCGCCGTGAAAATTCCCGTGACGGTGAAGATAAGCCGCAACCTCTCCAACCTGGTGTCGGTTGTCGACCAGTTGCGTGCCGCCGGAGCCGCCGGCGTGGTACTCTTCAACCGCCCGTGGCAACCCGACATCGACATTCATAGCCGCCGCCTCATTGCCGGCAACCCGTTCAGCACCTCGGCCGAGTTGAGCGACACCCTGCGCTGGCTGGGCATCGTCTCGGGACAAGTAAACAAACTGCCGCTGGCCGCCTCGACCGGCGTACACACCCCCGAAGACCTCGTGAAGGTGATTCTGGCCGGCGCATCGGCTGCCGAACTTTGCTCGACCCTCTACATCAACGGAGAAGCCATCGTAGGCAAAATGCTCGACTTCCTCACCGGCTGGCTCAAAGAGCAGGGATTTGCCTCGCTCCAAGAAGCCATCGGCGCACTCAATTACAAAAACATTCCCGACGTCGCTTACTACGAACGTCTGCAATTTATCCGCCAATATCGCGAAGCCGGCAACAGCAAGCACTGATTGCCGCCGCGCGTGTTTCTCACACAACAACCGTAAACTCCCGACCCGGCCGCCAACTGGCCCGGGCCGGGAGCGCCGGTGAAATAAAAAAATCTTTCAACCATGACAACCGTAAACCATACCGAAAAAACACAGTCGGGACTATCTTTCGCCGACTTCGATACCGTCATCGACGGGAAAAAGGTATCGCTTTTCCAACTGACCAACCGCAACGGAGCCGAAATCTGCATCACCAACTACGGCGGCATCGTCGTTTCGCTGCTGGTGCCCGACCGTGACGGCAAGATGACCGACGTCGTGCTCGGCCACAGCACCCTCGACGGCTACCTGCACTCGCCCGAAAAATACCTCGGCGCCCTTATCGGCCGCTACGGCAACCGCATCGGCAAGTGCCGCTTCAACCTCGACGGGAAAAACTACACCATCACATCGAACAACCCGGCTTGCGCCCTGCACGGCGGCATCAAAGGATTCAACGAAGTAGTGTGGGAAGCCCGCCAAAGCGACACCCAGACCCTGCACCTCATCTACCGGTCGCCCGACGGCGAAGAGGGATTCCCCGGGAACATGAAGATAGAGGTGACCTACACCCTCACCAACGAGAACGCCATGGAGATACACTACCGGGCAACAACCGACAAAGCCACCGTGTGCAACCTCACCCATCACTCGTTTTTCAACCTCAACGGCGACGGCGGCGGCGAAGTGACCAACCACGTCGTGACCATCGACGCCCCCTTCTACACCCCGATGGACGCCGACTCGGTGCCCACCGGCGAGATTGCCACGGTCGAAGGCACCCCGATGGATTTCAGGAAACCCACGGCCATCGGCCTGCGCATCGACGACAACTTCGAGCAGTTGCAATTCGGCCGCGGATATGACCACAACTATGTGCTGGCCAAGAACTTCCCCGGAGAATATGCCTTTGCCGCCGAAGCCTACTCCCCCCAAACAGGCATCGTCATGACCGTCTACACCACCGAACCGGGCGTACAGCTCTACACCGGCAACTGGCTCAACGGATTCACCGGGAAATGCAACCGCACATACAGCGCCCGCACGGCCGTATGCTTCGAGACCCAACATTTCCCCGACAGCCCCAACAAGCCGCATTTCCCATCAACGCTCCTGCGCCCGGGCGAGACCTACACCCAGACGTGCCGTTACCAATTCTCGGTGCGACAATAACCCCCACTTTTGCATACGAATTTTATAAATAAGAAAGTTATGATACAAGAAAAGAAAAACAGCAATATCGTCGCCATCATCACGATGTTTTTCATCTTTGCGATGATATCTTTCGTGACCAACCTGGCGGCCCCCATCGGCACCATTTGGGGATACCAGTTCGAAGGCAACGGCGTGCTGGGCATGATGGGCAACATGATGAACTTCCTGGCCTACCTCTTCATGGGTATCCCGGCCGGTAACCTGCTGGTGAAAATCGGATACAAGAAAACCGCCCTTTGGGCCATGGCCGTGGGTGTCGTGGGCCTGGCGGTGCAATACCTGTCGAGCGTCGTCGGCACCGACACCGTGCTCTTCACAATGGACAGCACCATCGAAAAAGAGGGCGTGCTGCAAACGGTGGCCTTCCCCGTAACGTTCAACTACTTCATCTACCTGCTCGGAGCCTTCATCTGCGGCTTCTGCGTGTGCATGCTCAACACCGTGGTGAACCCCATGCTCAACATACTGGGCGGCGGCGGTAACAAAGGCAACCAGCTCATTCAGGCCGGCGGCGCGCTCAACTCGCTCTCGGCCACCCTCACCCCGTTCTTCGTGGGTGCCCTCATCGGCTCGCTCACCAAATCGACAACCATGGTCGATGTCGCCCCGCTGTTGTGGATAGGCATGGCCGTCTTCGCCGCGGCGTTCCTCATCATCACGTTTGTCGACATACCCGAGCCGCACCTGCACAAGGGCGGCAAGAAAGAGGTCTTCGAGCATAGTCCCTGGAACTTCCGCCACACGGTCATGGGCGTCATCGGCATATTTATATATGTAGGCGTCGAAATCGGTATTCCCGGCACCCTTAACTTCTACCTGGCCGACCAAAGCGCCACCGGTGCCGGTGTCGTGGGCGACGCATCGGCCATTGCGGGAGCCATCGTGGCCATCTACTGGCTGCTCATGCTCGTGGGCCGCACGCTGAGCAGCGCCATCAGCGCCAAAGTATCGACCCGCACCCAACTCATCGCCGTGTCGGCCACGGCCATCGTGCTGGTAATCCTGGCCATCTTCATACCCAAGACCTGCACGCTCGACATGCCCGGGTACAGCGTGAGCAACGGCATCGTCGTGGCCCAAGTACCGGTAAGCGCCCTGCTGCTCGTGCTCTGCGGCCTCTGCACCTCGGTCATGTGGGGAGGCATCTTCAACCTCGCCGTCGAAGGACTGGGCAAATACACGGCCCAGGCTTCGGGCATCTTCATGATGATGGTCGTTGGCGGTGGCATTCTGCCCCTCATCCAGCAATACCTGGTGAAGGTGAGCGGATACATGAACAGCTACTGGCTCATCGTGGCCGCCCTCGCGTACCTGCTCTACTACGGCATCTCGGGCTGCAAGAACGTAAACAAAGATATACCTGTCGATTAACCCATTAAATTGCTATACCTTATGGACAACACACTTGTAAGAACCAGTTTCCAGAAATATTTCGCGACCTCGGGCGACCTCTACTTCTCGCCGGGACGCATCAACCTCATCGGCGAACACACCGACTACAACGGGGGCTTTGTCCTGCCCGGAGCCATCGACAAAGGAATCCTCGCCGAGATAAAACCCAACGGGAAAAACATCGTCCGCGCCTACTCGGTCGACCTCGACGAGTATGCCGAGTTCGGCATGGAAGAGAGCGACAAACCGGCACAAAGCTGGGCTTGCTACATCTTCGGCGTGGTGCGTGAAATCATCAAACGCGGCGGAAAAGTGGGCGGCTTCGACACCGCCTTCTCGGGCGACGTGCCCCTCGGCGCCGGCCTCTCCTCGTCGGCCGCCCTCGAAAGCACCTTCGCCTTCGCCCTCAACGACCTCTACGGCCTGGGCATCGACAAGTTCGAGCTGGCCAAGATAGGACAGGCCACCGAGCACAACTACTGCGGCGTGAAATGCGGCATCATGGACCAGTTTGCCTCGGTATTCGGCAAAGCCGGCCATCTCATTCGCCTCGACTGCCGCTCGCTCGAATATGAATATGTGCCCTTCGACCCGAAAGGCTACAAAATGGTGCTCATCGACTCGGTGGTGAAACACGAACTGGCCTCGTCGGCCTATAACCGCCGCCGCGAATCGTGCGAAGCCGTCGTGGCCGCCATACAGAAACGCCACCCCGAAGTGTCGCTCCTGCGTGACGCCGACATGGCCATGCTGGCCGAAGTGAAAAACGAGGTGAGCGCCGAAGACTACATGCGCGCCGAGTATGTCATCGAAGAAATCCAACGCCTGCTCGACGCCTGCGACGCCCTCGAAAAAGGCGACTACAAGACCGTGGGCGAGAAAATGTACGGCACCCACCACGGCATGAGCAAACTCTACGAGGTGAGCTGCGAAGAACTCGACTACCTCAACGACGTGGCCCGCGAATGCGGCGTCACCGGCTCACGCGTCATGGGAGGCGGCTTCGGCGGCTGCACCATCAACCTCGTGCCCGAAGAGAAATACGACCACTTCATCGAGACGGCCGTCAAAGGCTTCACCGAAAAATTCGGCAAGGAGCCCAAAGTCTACCCCGTCACCATCAGCGACGGCGCCCGCAAATTGTAATACCGGCAAACCGTCGGACATACATTCAAAAAGACCTTTGTCTCCTTATGGGACAAAGGTCTTTTTTATACCCATAGCCCTCCTATGATAACCAAAAAAGACTTTCCCTTTACAAATTCTCCTCAAAATGAGCCATTTTATGTTGCAAAACATATTGTAAAACGAATAAGCAGTCCGAATAAGTGTTATTTTCACACCGTTAAAATCCACAACCCTCGACAATAACATAAAATCTATATGCTCATGAAAAAACACGCTTTTCTCCTGGCCGCGCTGACACTCCTGCTGGGTGCCTCCTGCACGCAAAAGGCCGAAACCACCCTGTCGGGTCTCAACCCGGCCGATTTTGAAACCGTCGTCGACGGAAAACCGGTAGCCCTCTATACCTTGAAGAACGCCGCCGGCATGGAAGTCTGCATCACCAATTTCGGCGGACGCATCGTCTCGCTCATGGTGCCCGACCGCAACGGCGAAATGCGCGACGTGGTATTGGGATTTGACAACATCGCCGACTACCAGAACGTGCCCTCCGACTTCGGAGCGTCGATAGGCCGCTATGCCAACCGCATCGACCACGGCCGCCTCATCATCGACGGCGACACCGTGCAACTGCCGCAAAACAACTTCGGACACTGCCTGCACGGCGGCCCCGACGGCTGGCAATACAAGGTGTATGAAGCCCGCCAGCTCGACGGCAAGACCCTCGAACTCTACATGGACTCGCCCGACGGTGACGAGAACTTCCCCGGCCGCGTCGAGGCCAAAGTGACCTATAACCTCACCGACGACAACGCCATCGTCATCGCCTACGAGGCAACCACCGACGCGCCCACCGTCGTGAACATGACCAACCACTCCTACTTCAACCTCTCGGGCGACCCCACCCGCACCATTCTCGACCATCTGCTCACGGTCGATGCCGACAGCTACACGCCCGTCGACAGCACTTACATGACCACGGGCGAGATAGCCCCCGTCGAAGGAACTCCGATGGACTTCCGCACCGAAACGGCCGTGGGAGCCCGCCTGCATGAAAACAACGAACAGTTGAAAAACGCCAACGGCTACGACCACAACTGGGTACTGGCCACCGCCGGCGACGCCGAACGCACCGCCACCCGGCTGGTATCGCCCGAGACAGGCATCTGCCTCACCGTGCGCACCACCGAACCGGGCATACAAATCTACTCGGGCAACTTCCTCGACGGCACGGTCAAAGGGAAAGGCGGCATCGTCTACAACCCCCGCACCGCCATCTGCCTCGAAACACAACACTACCCCGACAGCCCCAACAAACCGCAATGGCCCTCGACCCTGCTGCGCCCCGGCGAGAAATACGAGAGCCTCTGCATCTACGGATTTTCGATTGCTGAGTAACCTGTTTTTATAAACCTTAAATAATCATATTGTGGAAACATTAGATTGGATTGTCATAGGGCTCTTCTGCTTAGCCCTCGTGGGCATCATCGTATGGGTGATGCGCCAGAAACAAGATGACTCGAAAGATTACTTCCTCGGTGGCCGCGACGCCACATGGATTGCCATCGGCGCCTCGATTTTCGCCTCGAACATCGGCTCCGAACACCTCATCGGCCTTGCCGGCGCCGGCGCGTCGAGCGGCATGGCCATGGCCCACTGGGAAATTCAGGGCTGGATGATATTGATACTCGGCTGGGTGTTCGTCCCGTTCTACTCGCGCAGCATGGTCTACACGATGCCCGAGTTCCTCGAACGCCGCTACAACCCCCAGTCGCGCACCATACTCTCGCTCATCTCGCTCATCAGCTATGTGCTCACCAAGGTGGCCGTGACGGTCTATGCCGGCGGACTGGTCTTCCAGCAGGTCTTCGGCATCGACACGCTGTGGGGCATCGACTTCTTCTGGATTGCCGCCATCGGCCTGGTGGTCATCACCGCCCTCTACACCATCTTCGGCGGCATGAAATCGGTACTCTACACCTCGGTGCTGCAAACCCCCATTCTCCTGCTCGGCTCGCTCATCATTTTGGTTCTCGGATTCAGGGAACTCGGCGGCTGGGACGAGATGATGCGCATTTGCAGCAACGTCACCGTCAACGACTACGGCGACTCGATGACCGACCTCATACGCAGCAACAGCGATCCCGACTTCCCATGGTTGGGCGCACTCGTCGGCTCTTCGATTATCGGTTTCTGGTACTGGTGCACCGACCAGTACATCGTGCAACGTGTGCTCTCGGGTAAGAACCAGAGAGAGGCCCGCCGCGGAAGCATCTTCGGCGCCTACCTCAAACTGCTGCCCGTCTTCCTCTTCCTCATTCCCGGCATGATAGCCTTTGCCCTGCACCAGAAATCGCTGGCCGCCGGCGGAGAAGGTTTCCTGCCGATGCTGGCCAACGGCATGCACAACGCCGACGCCGCCTTCCCCACCCTCGTAGCCAAGCTGCTGCCCGCCGGCGTGAAAGGTATCGTGGTGTGCGGTATCCTGGCCGCCCTCATGAGTTCGCTGGCTTCGCTCTTCAACTCCTCGGCCATGCTCTTCACCATCGACTTCTACAAACGCTTCCGTCCCAACACGCCCGAGAAAAGACTCGTGGTGATAGGCCAGGTGGCCACCGTGGTCATCGTGCTGCTGGGCATCTTGTGGATACCCATCATGCGCAGCGTGGGCGACGTGCTCTATGCCTACCTGCAAGATGTGCAGTCGGTACTGGCTCCCGGTATCGCCGCCGCCTTCCTCCTCGGTATCTGCTGGAAACGCGCTTCGGCCAAGGGCGGCATGTGGGGATTGCTCGCCGGCATGATTATCGGCCTCACCCGCCTCGGCGCCAAGGTCTACTACTCCACCGCAGGAGCCGCAGCCGGCGACAGCCTCTTCAAGTACCTCTTCTACGACCTCAACTGGCTCTTCTTCTGCGGCTGGATGTTCCTCTTCTGCCTCCTCGTGGTCATCGTGGTGAGCTACTGCACGCAGGCTCCTTCGGAAGAGAAAATCAAGGGGTTGGTATTCGGAACGGCCAGCAAGGAACAACTGGCCGAAACCCGGGCCAGCTGGAACAAGTGGGACATCATTCACACTTGCATCATTATAGCCATTACCGCCGCATTCTACTGGTATTTCTGGTAAAACAACAATCCCTGCCGCACCCGTGACAAACCGTGTGGCAGGGGTGCAACAACAAACTATGTCGTACTATCATTCCGAAATCAAACACTACGTCGCCGTGGACTGCGTCATCTTCGGTTTCCAGCAAGGGTCGCTCAACCTGCTGCTGCTCAAACGCAAGATGGAACCGGCCCAAGGGCAATGGTCGCTGATGGGGGGATTCGTGCGCGAAGGCGAGAGTGTCGATGACGCGGCCAAGCGGGTCTTGGCCGAACTCACCGGCCTCGAAAACGTCTACATGGAGCAGGTACACACGTTCGGCGCCATCAATCGCGACCCCGGCGAACGCGTCATATCGGTCGTCTACTACGCCCTCATCAACATCGACGAATACGACCGCGAACTGGTGCACGAACATAACGCCTACTGGGTCAACATCGACGAAGTTCCGCCCCTCATCTTCGACCACGAAGAGATGGTGGCACAGGCCCGGGAAAAGATGAAACAGAAAGCGGCCCGGGAACCGATAGGCTTCAACCTGCTGCCCAAGCTGTTCACCCTCACCCGCCTGCAAAGCCTCTATGAGGCCATCTACGGCGAGACCATCGACAAACGCAACTTCCGCAAACGGGTAGCCGAGATGGACTGCATCGAGAAAACCGACAAAATCGACAAGGAATCGTCGAAACGGGGCGCCTCGCTCTACCAGTTCAACGCCAACGTATATAACCGAACCAACACGAAATTCAAACTTTAAAAACATACCGCTATGTTAGAAGCTCTGAAAGAAAAAGTATTCCGTGCCAACCTCGACCTGGTCAAGCACGGGCTGGTCATTTTCACCTGGGGAAACGTCTCGGCCATCGACCGGGAGAGCAACCTGGTTGTCATCAAGCCTTCGGGCGTAAGTTATGAAACGATGGTGGCCGCCGACATGGTGGTGGTCGACCTCGATGGCAACATCATCGAAGGCGGCCTGCGTCCATCGTCCGATACCCCCACGCACCTCATGCTCTACAAAGCCTTCGACGGCATCGGAGGCATCGTGCACACCCACTCGACCTACGCCACCGCCTGGGCACAAGCCGGCCGCGACATTCCCAACATCGGGACGACACACGCCGACTACTTCCACGATGCCATACCCTGCACCGACGAGATGTCGCGCGCCGAGGTCGAAGGGAACTATGAAAAAGAGACCGGCCGCGTCATCATCAGATGCTTTAAAAACATCGATCCCCTGCACACGCCGGGCGCCCTCGTGCGCAACCACGGGCCCTTTGCCTGGGGCAAAGACGCCGCCGACGCCGTACACAACGCCGTGGTGATGGAACAGGTTGCCCAGATGGCCTACCTCTCCTACCAAATCAATCCCGAGCTCACGATGAACCCGCTGCTCGTCGAGAAACATTTCAGCCGCAAGCATGGCCCCAACGCCTACTACGGGCAGAAAAAATAACCTCATGTATCAACAAACAAAAAAATAACACGCTATGAAAGGATTTGAAAATTTTGAAGTCTGGTTTGTCACCGGCGCCCAACTGCTTTACGGAGGCGATGCCGTCATCGCCGTCGACGCCCACTCCAACGAAATGGTAAAGGGGCTCAACGAATCGGGCAACCTGCCCGTAAAAGTCGTCTACAAAGGCACCGTCAATTCGGCCCGCGAAGTGACCGACACGCTCAAAGCCGCCAACAACGACCCGCGCTGCATCGGCGTCATCACCTGGATGCACACCTTCTCGCCGGCCAAGATGTGGATACACGGCCTGCAAGAGCTGCGCAAACCGTTGCTGCACTTCCACACCCAGTTCAACAAGGAGATTCCCTGGGAGACCATGGACATGGACTTCATGAACCTCAACCAGTCGGCACACGGCGACCGCGAATTCGGACACATCGTCACCCGCATGCGCAAAAACCGCAAAGTGGTCGTAGGCCACTGGCAAGACCCCGCCGCACAAGCCAAAATCGCCGTGTGGATGCGGGTAGCCGCCGCCTGGGCCGACGCACAGGACATGCGCATCATTCGCTTCGGCGACCAGATGAACAACGTGGCCGTGACCGACGGCGACAAGGTCGAGGCCGAAATGCGGCTGGGCTATCATGTCGACTACTATCCCATTGCCGACCTCGTGGCCGTGCAAGACCAGGTAACCGACGCCGAAGTCGACGCCCTCGTGGCCGAATACGAGAAAGAGTATGACCTCGCCCCCAACTGCCAGGCCGGCGGCAAAGACCGCCAGCAGGTGCGCAACGCCGCCCGTGAGGAGATAGCCCTGCGCCGCTTCCTCGAAGCCAAAGGGGCCAAAGCCTTCACCACCAACTTCGACGACCTCGCCGGCGTAGACCAACTTCCCGGCCTCGCCTGCCAACGCCTCATGGCCGAAGGCTACGGTTTCGGCGCCGAAGGCGACTGGAAGACGGCCGCCCTCTACCGCACCATGTGGTTCATGGGTCAGGGGCTGCCCCGCGGCTGCTCGTTCCTCGAAGACTACACCCTCAACTTCGACGGCGAGAAGAGCGCCATACTGCAAGCCCACATGCTCGAAGTGTGCCCCCTCATCGCCGAGCACAAACCCAAACTCGAAGTGCACCCTCTCGGCATCGGCGGCAAGAACGACCCCGCCCGCCTCGTCTTCACCTCGAAACAGGGAGCCGGCGTCGCCGCCACGATTGTCGACATGGGCAACCGCTTCCGCCTCATCGTCAACGAAGTCGACTGCATCAAGTCGAAAGAGCTGCCCAAGCTGCCGGTCGCTTCGGCGCTGTGGATTCCGCGTCCCAGCTTTGAAGTAGGTGCAGCCGCCTGGATTCTGGCCGGAGGCACCCACCACACCTCGTTCTCCTACGACCTCACCACCGAATACCTCGAAGATTATGCCGACATCGCCGGCATCGAACTGGTTGTCATCGACGCCAACACGACCATTCCGCAATTCAAGAAAGAGTTGCGCCTCAACGAGATTTACTACATGCTCAACAAAGCCCTCTGCTAAAACCGAATGATTATGAGTAAATATGTCATAGGACTCGACTACGGCAGCGACTCGGCCCGGGCCATCGTCGTCGATGCAGCCACCGGTCGGCAGCTGGCCTCGTCGGTCAAATACTATCCCCGTTGGAAAGCGGGAAAATACTGCGACCCCGCCGCCAACCAATATCGCCAGCACCCGCTCGATTATATCGAGGTGCTCGAATCCTCGGTGCGCGAAGCACTTGCCGCCTGCCCCGCCGGAACGGCGGAGCAGGTGGTGGGCATCGCCTTCGACACGACAGGCAGCACGCCGGCCTTCACCGACGAAAGCGGCACGCCGCTGGCACTCCTGCCCGAGTTTGCCGAGAACCCCAACGCCATGTTTGTCTTGTGGAAAGACCACACCGCCGTGAAAGAGGCCGCCGAGGTCAACGACCTCGCCCGTCGCTGGCACACCGACTACACTTCCTATGAAGGAGGCATCTACTCCTCGGAGTGGTTTTGGGCCAAAGCCCTCCACATCTTGCGCGAAGACCCGCAAGTGCGGGCCAAAGCCTACTCCATCGTGGAATATTGCGATTGGCTGCCGGCCCTCATCACCGGCGTGAAACACAGCCGTGACATCGTGCGCAGCCGCTGCGCCGGCGGCCACAAAGCCATGTGGCACGAGAGCTGGGGCGGACTGCCCGACGAGGAGTTTCTCACCACGCTCGACCCGCTGCTGGCCGGATTCCGCAGCCGCCTTTTCGACAAGACCGAGACAGCCGACAAACCGGTAGGCACCCTCTCGCCCGAGTGGGCCGGGAGGCTGGGACTGTCGACCGACGTCGTCGTGGCCGGCGGAGCCTTCGACTGCCACATGGGCGCCGTGGGAGCCAACATCGCCCCGCACACCTTCGTGCGTGTCATCGGCACCTCGACCTGCGACGTGATGGTCGTCCCCTATGAAGAGATTGGCGACAAACTCATTCGGGGCATCTGCGGCCAGGTCGACGGCTCGGTCATTCCCGGCATGATAGGTCTCGAAGCCGGCCAATCGAGTTTCGGCGACGTCTACGCCTGGTTCAAACGAGTGCTCGAATATCCGCTCCGTGAGATATTGGCCAAATCGGAAATCATCGACGAGGCCACCAAGGAAAAACTCATCGCCGAAACGGCCGACCAAATCATTCCCCGCCTCACCGCCGAGGCCGAGAAACTGCCCGTCGACGAGAACGCCCTCCTCGCCACCGACTGGCTCAACGGCCGCCGCACCCCCGATGCCAACCAGCTGCTCAAAGGCACCTTGACGGGAATCACCCTCGGCAGCGACGCACCGCGCATCTTCCGGGCCCTGGTCGAGGCTACGGCGTTCGGCTCGCGAGCCATCATCGAGCGGTTCCGCAGCGAAGGCGTGCGCATCGACCACGTCATCGGCATCGGTGGCATCGCCCTGAAATCGCCCTTTGTGATGCAAACCCTCAGCGACGTGCTCGACATGCCCATCAAGGTATGCCGCACCGACCAGGCCTGCGCCCTCGGCGCCGCCATGTTCGCCGCCACGGCCGCCGGCCTCTACCCCACCGTCGAAGCCGCACAGGCCGCCATGAACTCGGGATATGCCGCCGAATACCGTCCAAACGCAAATAATGCAGTCAAATATCAAAAGATATACGAAAAATATTGTAATTTAGGGGCGTTTACCGAAAAAGAACTTTTTGCGTAAGACTAAAATACAAAAACAAATATCTGATGGACAACAAAGTAACTAATCTCGCAGCCGACAACATACGCATATTGGCTGCCTCAATGGTCGAAAAAGCCAACTCGGGACACCCCGGAGGAGCCATGGGTGGCGCCGACTTCGTCAACGTACTCTTCTCGGAGTATCTCGTGTATGACCCCGAAAATCCCCGTTGGGAAGGACGCGACCGCTTCTTCCTCGACCCGGGACACATGTCGCCCATGCTCTACTCGGTGCTGGCCCTCACCGGCAAATTCACGATGGAAGAGTTGAGCCAGTTCCGCCAATGGGACAGCCCCACGCCGGGTCACCCCGAAGTGAACGTCATGCGCGGCATCGAAAACACCTCGGGCCCGCTGGGTCAAGGCCATACCTTTGCCGTGGGAGCCGCCATCGCCGCCAAATTCCTCAAAGCCCGCCTCGGTGAAGTGATGAACCAGACGATATATGCCTACATCTCCGACGGTGGCGTGCAGGAAGAAATCTCGCAGGGAGCCGGCCGTCTGGCAGGACACCTCGGCCTCGACAACCTCATCATGTTCTACGACTCCAACGACATACAGCTCTCGACGGCCACCAACGCCGTGACCAGCGAGAATGTCGCCCAAAAATACGAGGCATGGGGCTGGAAAGTCATCTCCATCAACGGCAACGACCCCGACGAGATACGTTGCGCCCTCAACCAGGCCCGGGAGGTGAAGGGACAACCCACCCTCATCATCGGCAAGACCGTCATGGGCAAAGGCGCCCGCAAGGCCGACGGCAGCAGCTACGAAAACAACTGCGCCACACACGGTGCACCCCTGGGTGGTGACGCCTATGTCAACACCATCAAGAACCTCGGCGGAGACCCCGAAAATCCCTTCCAAATCTTCCCCGAAGTGCAAGCCCTCTACGCCGCCCGCGCCGAAGAACTCAAAAAAATCGTCGCCGAGCGCTACGCCGCCCGTGACGCCTGGGCCAAGGCCAATCCCGAACTGGCCGCCAAGATGGAAAGCTGGTTTGCCGGGAAAGCCCCCGTCGTAAACTGGGACGCCATCGAGCAAAAAGCCGGCGCCGCCACACGCGCCGCCTCGGCCACGGTACTCGGAGCGCTGGCCACACAGGTAGAGAACATGATTGTCGCCTCGGCCGACCTCTCCAACTCCGACAAGACCGACGGCTTCCTCAAAAAGACCCACGCCTTCACCCGCGACGACTTCTCGGGAGCCTTTCTCCAAGCCGGCGTGTCGGAGCTCACCATGGCCTGCTGCGCCATAGGCATGGCCCTGCACGGCGGTGTGATACCGGCCTGCGCCACCTTCTTCGTCTTCTCCGACTACATGAAACCGGCCGCCCGCATGGCTGCCCTCATGGAGACCCCCGTGAAGTTCATCTGGACACACGACGCCTTCCGTGTCGGTGAAGACGGCCCCACCCACGAACCGGTAGAACAGGAAGCCCAAATCCGCCTCCTCGAAAAACTCAAAAACCACAAGGGACACAACTCGATGCTGGTACTCCGCCCGGCCGACGCCGAAGAAACCACCGTCGCCTGGCGACTGGCCATGGAAAACACCACCACGCCCACGGCACTCATCTTCTCGCGACAGAACATCGCCAACCTGCCCGCCGGTAACGATTACAGCCTCGTAGCCAAAGGTGCCTACATCGTGGCCGGCTCCGATGCCGACCCCGACGTGGTGCTGGTGGCCTCGGGTTCGGAAGTATCGACCCTCGTGGCCGGTGCCGAAAAACTCCGCGCCGAAGGCATCAAGGTGCGCATCGTGTCGGCTCCGTCGGAAGGTCTCTTCCGCACCCAGAGCAAAGAATACCAGGAATCTGTCATCCCGGCAGGAGCCAAAGTATTCGGCCTCACCGCCGGACTGCCCGTCACCCTCGAAGGGCTGGTCGGCGCCAACGGCAAGGTGTTCGGTCTCGAATCGTTCGGCTTCTCGGCTCCCTACAAGGTACTCGACGAGAAGCTCGGCTTCACCGCACAAAACGTTTACGACCAAGTAAAAGCATTGCTGGCCTAATCGCCCGTAATCCCCCTCTTCAAAAAAGCCTGTCGGCACATGTGCCGACAGGCTTTTTTCGATATTCCTCACATACGGCGCAAAAATCCTCCTAAGAAATGAAAAAGTCCACATGGAAGATAAAAAAACAACCGTTCTTTGCAGGCAACGTGACTTTTCGTTATTTTTGTTCAAATTCCATACAAGAACCATGAAGAAACAACTCCTTGCTTCCCTCTGCGCCGGCTTGTGCCTGCTCACCGCCCAAGCGCAAGACCTGTTACCGTACCAAAACGCCAACCTCACACCCGAAGAACGCGCCGAAGACCTGCTGCACCGCCTCACCCTGAAAGAGAAGGTGTCGCTCATGAAAAACGGCTCAGCCGCCGTCGACCGGTTGGGCATTCCCGCCTACGACTGGTGGAACGAAGCGCTGCACGGCGTAGGCCGCGCGGGACTGGCCACGGTATTCCCGCAAACGATAGGCATGGCCGCCACCTTCGACGACAAGGCCGTGTATGAGACCTTCAACATCGTCTCGACCGAAGCGCGAGCCAAGCACCACGAGTTCAAACGCACCCAAGACAAGCTGCAACGTTACCAGGGACTTACCTTCTGGACCCCCAATATCAACATCTTCCGCGACCCGCGCTGGGGACGCGGACAAGAGACCTACGGCGAAGACCCCTACCTCACCGGCCGCATGGGGGTTGCCGTGGTGCTCGGCCTGCAAGGCGACACGACGGCCCGATACAACAAGCTGCACGCCTGCGCCAAGCACTTTGCCGTGCACAGCGGCCCCGAATGGAACCGACACTCGTTCGATGCCGAAAACATCGCCCCGCGCGACTTGTGGGAGACCTATCTGCCGGCCTTCAAGGAACTGGTGCAGGAAGCCCGCGTGAAAGAGGTCATGTGTGCCTATAACCGCTACGAGGGCGAACCTTGCTGCGGCAGCAAGCAACTGCTCATTCACATTCTGCGCGAACAGTGGGGCTACCGCGACATCGTCGTCTCGGATTGCAGCGCCATCACCGACTTCTTCAAGGAAGGCCATCATGAAACGCACCCGTCGAAAGAGGCCGCCTCGGCCGATGCCGTCATCAGCGGCACCGACCTCGAATGCGGAAGCAACTACTCGTCGCTGGTGAAAGCCGTGCGCGACGGCCTCATCACCGAAGACCAAATCGACACCTCGGTGCGCCGCCTGCTGAAAGCCCGCTTCGAACTGGGACTTTTCGACCCCGACAGCATCGTGCCCTGGGCCCGCATTCCCTACTCGGTCGTAGACTGTGACGAGCACAAGGCCAAAGCCCTCGAAATGGCCCGCAAAAGCATGACCCTCCTCTATAACAAAGAAAACCTCCTTCCCCTCGACAAGAACAGTCGCATTGCCGTCATCGGCCCCAACGCCGGCGACTCGGTGATGCAATGGGGCAACTACAACGGATTCCCCTCGCACACCGCCACCCTGCTCCTCGGCTTGCAGGAGAAGGGCATCGACTTCTCCTACCAAAAGGGGTGCAACTGGGTCGAAGACCAAATTTTCAACAGCGTCTTCAACCGTTGTTCGTCCGAGGGTAAAACCGGATTCTCGGCCACCTACTGGAACAATACCGACATGCAGGGCGACGCCGTCACACGCACCCATGTAGCCCTCCCGTTCAACTTCGACATCGGCGGCGCCGACGGTTTTGCGGCCGGAGTATCGCTCTATGACTTTTCGAGCCGCTACACCGCCACGTTCACGCCCGAACGCGACGGGGAGTATATCTTCACCCTGTCGGCCAACGACGGATTCCGCCTCATTATCGACGGCGACACCCTCTCGAACCTTTGGTTCGACTCGCAATCGCGTGCCAACAACGAAATAAAATTCACCGCCGAAGCCGGCAAATCCTATGATGTCGTCGTCGAATATGTGCAAGGCGGCGGTGAAGGCCACCTGCGCTTCGACGTAGGCCAATATGCCACGGTCGATGCCGAAGCCCTGGCCCGCAGCATCGACGAGGAAGTGGTCGTCTTTGCCGGCGGCATCACGCCCCGTCTCGAAGGCGAAGAGATGCGGGTCAACTATCCGGGCTTCAAAGGGGGCGACCGCACCGTCATCGAACTGCCCCAGGTGCAGAGAGAGGTCATCAAGGCGCTGAAAAAAGCCGGCAAGAAGGTGATTCTCGTACTCAACTCGGGTAGCGCCATCGGCCTCGAAGAGGAGTTGCCTTGCGTCGACGCCATACTGCAAGCCTGGTACCCGGGACAAGCCGGCGGCACGGCGGTGGCCGATGTCCTCTTCGGCGACTACAACCCGGCCGGACGTCTCCCCGTGACCTTCTACAAAAGCACCGCCCAACTGCCCGACTTCGAAGACTACAACATGACGGGACGCACCTACCGATACATGACCGAAGAACCGCTCTTCCCCTTCGGCCACGGCCTGAGCTACACCACCTTCTCCTACGGCAAGGCGTCGCTCGACCAGAAAGCCCGCGCCGGCAAAGAAAACAGCCTCACCCTCTCCCTCACCAATACCGGCAGCCGTGACGGCGACGAAGTGGTGCAGGTGTATGTGCGCAACCTCCAAGACCCGCAAGGGCCCAAGAAATCGCTGCGCGCCTTCAAACGGGTGCACCTGCGTGCCGGAGAGACCCAAAAAGTGCGCATCGACCTGCGGGCTTCGACGTTCGACTTCTTCGACCCGGCAACCGGCTCGGTATGGTGCAAACCCGGGAAATACGAAATCCTTTACGGTGGAACTTCGGCCGACAACGGGCTGAAACGTTTTACCGTCACCGTGAAATAAGCGACGGGCTCCGCCCTAACGACACGTCGGCCGACACATCTCTGTGTCGGCCGACGGCATATACAGGAGGGGGCTCGATCAACTTTGCTTGTACTCCGACGGCGACATGCCCGTGCGCCGCTTGAAATAGGTGCCAAAAAACGACTGGTTGGGAAAGTTGAGATAATAAGCCACCTGTTGAATGCTCATCGAGGAGAATTTCAAGAGATTCTTGGCTTCGAGTATGACGCACTCGTCGATCCAGTCGGCGGCCGAACGGCCACTGACCTGCTTGATGAGCGTCGTCAGATATTTGGGGGTAATGTGGAGCAGTGAGGCATAGAAGCTCAGCGAACGCTCTTCCCGGTAATGCAGTTGCAAGTAGCGCATGAAATCGCGGAAATACTCTTCACCCCGATTGTGCACGGTCTCGATAGAGGCCGTTTGGCGCATCTCCATAACACGGGAAAGTATGGCACACACCTTGTAAATGGCAATGCTGGCATACCCCCGCAGAATCTCTTTTTGGTAAGGCTTCCCCGAGAGCTTCTTCATCTCACGCTCTATCGTCTCAAAAAGTTGCCGCATGTCGTCGAGCTCCTCGGTCGAAATCGTGATGCAGGGATTTTCCAGGACGAGGGAGAACTGGGGCAACAGGTTGCGCAGGTCGATGTGCACATCGCGGAGGAAATTCTCGTCGAAAGACATGAGATGCACCACACTGTCTTCGATTTCGTCGACCTTCACAATCGTGTTGGGCACGTTGATGTAGAGCATATTCTCCTGTAAAATATACTGTTTGAGGTTCGACGTGAAACGCACCTTCCCTCTCTCGCACACGATGGCCGTCATGGCATTGATGCGGCAGGGATATGAAAATATGGGAAGCACCTCCTGGGCTATCTCTTTTTTATTGATGCCGTGATAGGTCGAGATGAGACAACCGTCATGAAAGGTGCTTTGCACGTTCGATTCCTTAAAAGCCTCTTGCAAGGAGAAATTCACAATATTCATCTGTTCCATATAATCATGCTTTACAGAGCAAATATAAGAATTTTCAGACAAAATATTATTCGATATATCGTTTTTTTGAACATATCGACCATTTCTTGCCCCCGATTCCTGCCGGCACCGCCATCGCTAAAAGAGACTCCCCGTCGCGCTCGACATGTTTCTACTCCCCCCGTCTGATAATGACTCCGACGGCTCGGGACAGGACATAAAAGAGATGGCCCCGAGGAGAGGTCTCCCCAGAGCCGTCTGTCTATGGAAAATGTCATAAAACCCTCTATTGCGGGGAGAGGACAGATGCAAGAGAATCCGCCTCGAGTCCCGTCCCCCACAGGTCGACCCGTCGCTCCGCAGGGCGACAAAAAAAATTCAGGAAAGTTCGAGGCCGAAAATCTCTTTCAGCCGGTTGAGTTCCGGATTTTGCTCGGCCAGCAACACAAAACGTTCACCGGGGCTGAATGCCTTCTGCCGCTCTTCCCGCTCCCGTTCGCGCACCTGCATCGAGAGGTGAGAATTGCGCAGACTGGTACGCAGGAAAGCCAGGAGGTCGGCCGCCCGTCCGTTGAGTTTGTCCATCTGCGCACGATTGTCGACCACCACCTCAAATGTCGTGGCATCGAGCAGTTGCGGCATGCACAGATACATCGTCTGCACCAATACCGTCTCGGTAGGAATCTGTTTGGTAAAACGCAACCACACCTCGTGCAGGGCATCGAGGGTAAAAGGCTCGTTCATCTCGGCAGTCGGCTGTTTTTCAACGACAGGTGTCTCGGAAGGGTCGGGCTCGATGCCGTGTTTGAGCGAGATGCGGGGAATCTTGCGGGCGGTCGGTTTGGAAGGAGAGCCCACTTGCGCAACCGGAATCGGAGGCCGCTGCGGAGTCTCCTGCGAGACGGACTCCGTCGCTCCCTCCCGAGGGGCAGCCGGTTCCCTCTCTGCCGGAGCAGAGGGGCCGGCAGCCGGTTTATTTGTGTGAGCGGTAGCCGGCGACACCGCTGGACGAGGGTTTGCCGTCGCAGGGGGAACGGCCGCGGCAAGGGTCGTGCCGGCCAACGGCTGGCTCACGACCGGGGTATTCAGGGAACAAATCTTTATGAGCATGAGCTCGACAAGCAGACGCTTGTTGTTGCTGATACGGTAATCGAGGTCGCAACGGTTGCTCAAATCCATGGCCGCATAGAGGAAACGTTTGTCGCATCGGGCAGCCTGAGCGGCATACTGCCCGGCCACCGTGGCACCCACGTCGAGCAACGGAAGGGTCGAGGCATCTTTGCTCACCATGAGGTCCCTGAAATGGCTGCTCAACCCGTTGACAAAAAGTTGGGCACCAAAGCCGGCACGCAACACGGCGTCGAAGACGAGCAGGGCGGCCGGGACATCACCGGCGAGCAGGGCATCGGTGAGTTTGAAGTAATAGTCATAGTCGAGAATGTTGAGATTCTCGATGGTGTTCTGATAGGTGAGGTTCCCGCCCGAAGAGGCCGCCACTTGGTCGAAGATGGAGAGGGCATCGCGCATGCCGCCATCGGCCTTGCGGGCGATGACATTGAGGGCGTCGTCTTCGACGGTAAACCCTTCCTGGGAGGCGACATAGCGCAGGTGTTCGACCATGTCTTCGATGGTGATGCGCTGGAAGTCATAGATCTGGCAGCGCGACAGTATCGTGGGCAGGAGCTTGTGCTTCTCGGTCGTGGCCAAGATGAAGATGGCGTGGTGGGGCGGCTCTTCGAGCGTCTTCAAGAAGGCGTTGAAGGCGGCCGTCGACAACATGTGCACCTCGTCGATGATGAAGACCTTGTAACGGCCCAGTTGGGGCGGCACACGCACCTTGTCGATGAGGCTGCGTATCTCGTCGACCGAATTGTTCGACGCGGCGTCGAGCTCGATGATGTTATAGGAGCGCTGCTCGTTGAAGGCACGGCACGACTCGCATTCGTTGCAGGCCTCCCCGTCGGGCGTAGGGTGTTCGCAGTTGATGGTCTTGGCAAAGATGCGGGCACAGGTGGTCTTTCCCACACCGCGCGTACCGCAGAAGAGATAGGCATGAGCCAGCTTGCGGGTGATGACGGCCGCTTTGAGCGTCTGCACCAAAGCCTTCTGCCCGACGACCGATTGGAAGGTCGCAGGGCGGTATTTCCGGGCCGATACGATATAGTTGTCCATAATGAGACAAAGATAATGAATGGCAAATAAAAGGCAAAGGGGAAACGAAGTTTTCTTGTCCGCAACGGTGGGTTCTCTTCCACGACGTTTCCCGCCGAGCGGGGCAGAAGCACAGCTGGGAGGGAAATGACGGTTGGAGGGGGGGGGAGGACAGGCGGTCACCCCGCCTCGCGAAGCGAGGTTCGGGGAAAAGGCGGCGCCATGCGTGCGAACGATGGGTTCCCCGTCGGGCGGGCACGGTGCGACGGGGCAAGGGAACAGCAACTGGCAATAAAAGGGGCCAAAAGGTCCTGCCCGGAAATTTTCCGGAAGAAACATTCTCTTGGAAAACGGATTACCGGACAATTCCGTTTTTATCCCCCGTAACGATTTTTTTTGTATATTTGCGACAAACGGCCGTGAGCCGGAAAGATTCTCCACGAAATAAGTGCACATGAAAATCGAAATTCTGGGAGGCACATCACCCCGCTTGTACAAGTTGGTCGCTCCCCTTGTTATGAACGCAGCCGTCTTGCGACAGAACGACAATTATCCCTACAAAACCTCGCAGCGCCACGAGTGGCTGCTTGCTCTCGACGACGAGGACGAAAACAAGATTTCGGGCTTTTTCCCCGTCGAACGCCGCGAGGGGTATGCCTACATCAACAACTACTATCTCTCGCCCGAGGCCGAGGAGTCTGTTTTGCAGGCACTTATCGAGAAATCCATCGAGATGTATGTCCCGATGGGTCCGCTGGTCGCCGTTGTCCATACGCGTGATGCCGAAGCCTTTCTTGAAAAAGGTTTTGTGATTGAACGGGAATGGAAACACTATGTGAAAATGAAATACCAGGCAGGCGATGGAAAAACGTCGTAACGTGTATGAAGCGGCTCTCTCGCGCATAGAAAAAATCTTCACCGATTTCGACAATGTCTATGTCTCCTTTTCGGGCGGGAAAGACAGCGGGGTATTGCTCAACCTCTGCATCGACTATGTGCGCAGACACCGGTTGAATCGCCGCATCGGCGTTTTCCACATGGACTACGAGGTGCAATACTCCGAAACGCTGAAATATGTCGAGGAGGTACTCGCGCAAAACACCGACATTCTCGACATCTACCGCGTGTGCGTGCCGTTCAAGGTACAGACCTGCACCTCGATGCACCAAAGCTACTGGCGCCCGTGGGACGATGACATGAAGGAGCTTTGGGTGAGGGAAATGCCGCACTCGGCCTACCGGAAGGAAGATTTCGATTTCTTTTCCGACGATTTGTGGGACTATGATTTCCAGATAAAATTTGCCGAGTGGCTGCACCGTTACAAGCGGGCGGGGCGCACCTGCTGCCTGGTGGGCATTCGCACGCAGGAGAGTTTCAACCGCTGGCGCTCGATACACAGCGACAAGAACTATTGCTGCTACGAGCGTTTCAAGTGGACACGCAAGATTGCCGACGATGTCTACAACGCCTACCCCATATATGACTGGCGCACGACCGACGTGTGGGTGGCCAACGGCCGTTTCGGGTGGTCCTACAACCACCTCTACGACCTCTATTACCAGGCCGGCGTCTCCATCGAAAAACAACGGGTGGCCAGCCCCTTCATCTCGGCGGCGATACCCAGCCTGCAACTCTACCGGGCCATCGACCCGCAGATGTGGGGGCGCATGATAAGTCGTGTCAACGGCGTAAACTTTGCCGGCATCTACGGCAACACCTCGGCCATGGGGTGGTACACGGTGAAATGCCCGCCCAACATGACATGGGAAAAATACATGCACTTCCTGCTCAGCACCCTGCCCGAAGACATACGCCAGGGCTATCTCGACAAGTTGAGCGTGAGCATTGCCTTCTGGCGCGACAAGGGCGGTTGCCTGGCCGATGAGACCATCGACAAGTTGCGGAAGATGGGGGTCGAGATAGAGGTCGGGGAATCGACCAATTACAAAACCGACAAAAAACCGGTGCGCATGGCATATCTCGATGACATCGACATCGAGGAGTTCAGGGAGTTGCCCTCGTTCAAACGCATGTGCATCTGCATTCTCAAAAACGACCATTCGTGCAAATACATGGGATTCGCCCCCACGAAGGCCGAGAAAGAACGACGCGACCAAATCATGGAAAAATATAAAAAATACTATGGCGAAAATAAAGAATGAAGAGCGATACAGAAGTCCCGTCTACAAAGTCATACCCGTCCCGGTCGACAAGGTGGTGGCCAATGCCTATAATCCCAACGTGGTGGCTCCTCCCGAGATGAAATTGCTCGAACTCTCGATATGGGAAGACGGCTACACGATGCCTTGCGTGTGTTACTATGTCGCCGACAAAGATGTCTATGAACTGGTCGACGGCTATCACCGGTACCTGGTGATGAAGACCTCCCGTCGCATCTTCGAACGCGAACACGGCCTCTTGCCCGTGGTGGTCATCGAAAAAGACCTTTCCAACCGCATGGCCTCGACGATACGCCACAACCGGGCCCGCGGCACGCACAACGTGGAGTTGATGAGCGAAATCGTCTCGGAACTGACCAAGGCCGGCATGTCCGACCGTTGGATAGAGCGCAACATAGGCATGGACAAAGATGAGCTGTTGCGCCTGAAACAGATTACCGGATTGGCGGCACTTTTTGCCAATAAGGATTTCTCGCTTACCGACGATTGACGCCCTTTGGTGCTGCACCTTTTGCCAGCGAGCCGGCCGAAAGACTTTCCGGCCGGCTCGCTGCCTTTTCACTTGTCATTGCGACGGTGCGCCGCCATTTCAGCGCAACCGCAGCACGTCTCCCACCCGGGGAACTCTGTCGCCCGAGATGTCATTGCGACGCAGGAGCACCTTCAACTTGATGCCGTACATTTGCGCCACGTCGTGCAGCGATTCGCCGGCAGCCAGCGTATGGGTCTTGTTGGGCTTTTTGGCGCGGCGGCGTTTGGCTTTGAGGTAGACGATGTCGCCGGCTTGGAGCTTGTAGCGGCGGGGAAAGTCGTTGAAGCGGCGTATCTGATAGGCATACAACTCAAACTCCCGGGCAATGAGCCGTTGCGTGTCACCCTCCCGGGCCACCACATAAGGAAGGCCCCACTTCGACTCCATGTCGTGGTATTCATAATTCTTGGGCATGCGGGGCAACCCCTTGCCGTCGTACCGGTGCAAGCCATAGAGTTCTATCATCTGAATGAGTTTGCTCGCATAAGCCTTGTCGGTGGCATAGCCGCAACGTTTCAGGCCGTGCGCCCACCCTTTGTAGTCGGTGATGTCGAGTTTGAAGAGTTTCTCGTAGCGCCGACTCTTGGTGAGGAACAGGGCATGGTCTTCATACGAATCCTTGGGATTGCGGTATTTCCTGAAACACTCCCCTTTCTCATCGTCGTCGTGATACACCCGTTTCCCCTCCCAGGCGTTGTGGCACTTGATGCCGAAATGGTTGTTCGATTTGCGGGCCAGTTCGCTGGTTCCGGCGGCCGACTCGATGAGACCTTGCGCCAAGGTGATGCTGGCCGGAATCCGGTAGCGTTTCTGGTGCTCGATGGCAATATCCTTGTATTTGTTGATATAATCGATATAGATGGGGTTTTTCGACTGGGCAAACACCGTTGCGGCCACCAGCGACAAAAGGCAGGTAAAAAGAAGTTTTCGGCAGTGCTTCATAGAGACAAAACAGTTATCAAAATGGGTGCCGGGACATGGATTTGTGGGAAAATAACCTTATATTTGTGAAGATTACCAACACGACCGAGCCATGGCAAGACACCTGCAACTATCGGCAAAGATAACGGTTTGTCGTTATAATGAATTGAGCGACCGCGAAAAAAAATTAGTCACGGCGGCGCGAGAAGCCACCCAAGGGGCTTATGCCCCCTATTCCCGATTTGCCGTAGGAGCGGCGGTGGAGCTCTCCGACGGCCGCATCATACCGGGCAGCAACCAGGAAAACGCCTCCTACCCCGTGGGCCTTTGTGCCGAGCGGGTGGCACTCTTTGCCGCCGGAGCCACGGCCGGGACCGTACCGCCGGTGGCGATAGCCCTGGCCGCCTGCGACAAGGGGCAGGCCATCGGGAAACCCGTCACCCCGTGCGGAGCCTGCCGCCAGGTCATGCGCGAGGTCGAGATGCGTTACGGGCAGCCGTTGCGCATTCTCATGTGTGGCGCCGAAGAGATATACATTGCCGAGTCGGCGGCCGACCTGCTGCCGCTGAGTTTTGAATTGTAACCTTGCAGAACCTCATGGAGAAGGATATTGATTTTGTTCTTGTCGAAGAACGTGCTTTCGGCGATTTTGCCAAAGAAACCGCCGCCGTTTTCTCCATTGCCGTTGTCGAACATTTCGGCAACGCCGCCGGTCGCAACGCAGTTCCCCTCGACGAGGTGGAGAAATCGCTTCGCAAACGCGGGTCGGTGGTGTATGCCGTTTTCTATCACGGGCAGAAAATCGGAGGCGTCGTCCTGAACATCAACCCCGAAACCCAGCACAACAGCATGGAATTGTTCTATATCCTGCCCGCGTTCCATGGACGCGGATTGGGCGAAATCGTGTGGCGGGAAATAGAACGCCGCTATCCCGAGACCCGGGTGTGGGAATTGATAACCCCCTATTTCGAGAAACGGAATATCCATTTTTACGTCAACAAGTGCGGGTTTCACATCGTCGAGTTTTTCAATGCCCATCACAAAGCGAGCGGGACGAGCGACGATGAACCCGAATTTCAAAAAGAGTTTTTCCGTTTCGAGAAAAGAATGAAGGATTCTTAATTCCACACGCCCCCCCCTTTTCTTCCGCGCCGTTCCCCGGGAGAACCACGGGGGGGGTGATTTTGAACGCTTCCCAACAGAAAATCGACCATGAAAAACACGCTTTTATCCCTGGCTTTCGTCCTGGGCTGTTTCATGCCGGGGCACACCGCTTGCGCCTCATCGGGCGACAACGGCGACGGGACGTTTACCAACCCCGTCGTGTGGGCCGACGTTCCCGACCCCGACGTGATACGCGTGGGCGACGACTTCTACCTGGTGAGCACCACGATGCACCTCATGCCGGGCGCTCCCGTCATGCACTCCAAAGACTTGGTCCACTGGGACATCGCGAGCTACCTCTACGACTGTCTCGACGACAAGCCCCAATATGACATGGTGGAGGGCACCGTCTACGGACGCGGACAGTGGGCCACCTCGCTGCGTTACCGCGACGGTCGCTACTACGCCTATTTCTCACCCAACGACACCCCCTTCAAAGGCTACCTCTACACCACCGACAATCCCGCCGGCAAGTGGTCGCTCATGGCCCGACTGCCCCACTTCCACGACGCCTCCCTCTTCTTCGACGATGACGGCCGGGCCTATGTCTTCTACGGCACGGGACAACTGCGGGAACTGAAACCCGACCTGACCGGGGTACTGCCCGGCGGGGTCGATACCACCCTCTTCGTGCGCGACGCCGAAGAGACCGGACTGCTCGAAGGGAGCCGCGTCGTCAAACACGACGGCCGCTACTACCTGCTGATGGTTTCATGGCCGGCCGGTGCTCCCCGCCGCCAGGTCTGCTACCGCGCCGACCGCATCACGGGACCGTATGAGAAACGGGTGATTCTCGAAGATGCGTTTGCGGGCTTTCCCTATGTGGGGCAGGGAACCATCGTCGACGACGGCCGGGGCAACTGGTACGGCATCATCTTCCAAGACCGCGGAGGCGTGGGCCGGGTGCTTACCCTCATGCCCTGCCGCTGGGTCGACGGCTGGCCCCTGCTGGGCGACGAGTCGGGACGGGTACCCGGGAAAATGGACAAACCCGTGGCGGGATTTTCTTCGCCGGGGCTGACGGTCAGCGACGATTTCAATGACGGGAACCTGAAACGCAACTGGCAGTGGAACCACAACCCCATCGACGCATGCCGTTCGCTGACAGCCCGCAAAGGATTCCTGCGCCTCACGACAGGACGGGTGGTGGAAAATCTGTTCCTGGCGCCGAACACCCTCACCCAACGCATGGAAGGGCCCCGGTGCCGGGGCATCGTCGCCCTCGACCTCTCGGGCATGAAAGAGGGCGACGTGGCGGGATTTGCCGCGTTCAACAGCGATGCGGGCGTATTGGCGATTACCTGCCGGGACGGGAAAAAACAACTCTCGATGCAGAGCCAGTCGGTGAGCCTGACCGAAAAGGAGAAACGGGTCTCCGACGTCAAAACAAGGACACACGAGACCGTTGCGCTCACCTCCGACACCCTCTACCTGCGCATCGACGGCGATTTCAGGGTCGGCCGCGACATCGCCACCTTCTATTACAGTCGCGACAACAAGCAATGGCGACGAATCGGCACGGATTTCAACATGACATTCGATTACCGCCGCTTCTTCATGGGCACCAAGTTCGCCCTCTTCAACTATGCCACCCAAGCGACGGGCGGACACATCGACGTCGACTTCTTCGACTATAAACGCCTCGACGAATGAACGCTCCCGCCGCCCTCCTCCTTCCGCTCCACCGAAAATTCAACCCACCCTTAATCCATACCTCCATGAAAAAACTGACATTGATGCTGCTGGCAATATGTTGCGCCTCCCTCCTGTGTGCCGGGGAACTGAGCCTGTCGAGCCCCGACCGACGGCTCACGGTCATCGTCTCCGACAGCGGCGGCCATGCCTCCTACCGCATATTATACGACGGTATCACCTTCCTCGACCCCTCTCCCCTCGGCTTCATAACCGACGCGGGCGACTTCACCCGGGACCTGCGGCTGGGCAAAGCGACCGGAGTGCAGGTCATCGACGAGACTTACAGCCTCAAAAACATCAAGAAAAGCCAAGTACGCCACCTCGCCCACACGGTCGACATACCGTTTGAACAGAACGGCAAGAGAGCCTTCGTGGTAACGTTCAGCGTGGGCAACAACGATGTGGCGTTCCGCTACACCCTCTGCCGCACCGGCGAAACGCTGTGCAGCGTGGTGCGGCAGGAGGCCACGGGGTTCAGGCTCCCCGCCGGAAGCACGACATTCCTCTGCCCGCAAAGCCCGGCCATGGGCGGATTCGCCCGCACGACCCCGAGCTACGAGACCCCCTACACCCCCGACGACACACCGGGCAAGAACGGACTGGGCGAAGGGTACACCTTTCCCGGTCTCTTCCGCATCGCCGACCGGGGGTGGGTGCTGATTTCGGAGACGGGCGTCGACAGCCGCTACTGCGCCGGCCGGCTCCTGGGACATGCCGACGGGCTCTATACCATCGGTTTCCCGCAAGAGAAGGAGTTCAACGGCAACGGCTCGTCCTCACCGGGCATCACCCTGCCGGGACAAACGCCGTGGCGCACCCTCACCGTGGGACGCACCCTCGCGCCGGTGGTCGAGACGACGGTGGCCTTCGACCTCGTCGAGCCGCTCTATGAGCCCTCGAAAGAGTATGCCGACGAGTATGGCTGCGGCACATGGAGCTGGATTATCGCCGGCGACGGCAGCATGAACTACGCCGAACAGAAACGCTACATCGACTTCTGTGCCGAGATGGGCTACCGCACGGTACTCGTCGATGCCTGGTGGGACACCCGCATCGGCTACGAGGGTATCGAGGAGCTGGCCGCCTACGCCCGCACCAAGGGGGTGGGTCTCTACCTGTGGTACAACTCCAACGGCTACTGGAACGATGCCCCGCAGGGGCCGCGCGGCAAGATGGACAACCTCATCAGACGCCGCCGGGAGATGAAATGGCTGCAACAGACCGGCATCAAGGGCATCAAGGTCGACTTCTTCGGGAGCGACAAGCAGGCCGCCCTGCAACTCTACGAGGAGATTCTGGCCGACGCCAACGACTACGGCCTGCTGGTCATCTTCCACGGCTGCACCCTGCCCCGCGGCTGGGAACGCATGTATCCCAACTATGCCGCCAGCGAGGCGGTACTGGCCAGCGAGAACATGAACTTCACGCAAAGCAGTTGCGACGCCGAAGCCTTCAACGCCTGCCTCCACCCCTTCCTGCGCAACACGGTGGGAAGCATGGATTTCGGCGGCAGCACGCTCAACCGCTACTACAACGCCGGGAACCGTCCGGGCGGCAGCCGGCGGGTCACCTCCGAGGTCTTCGCACTGGCCACGGCCATACTGTTCCAGAGCCCCGTGCAGCATTTTGCCCTGGCACCCAACAACCTCACCGACGCCCCGGCCTGGGCCATCGACTTCATGAAGGGGGTGCCCACGACTTGGGATGACACCCGCTTCCTCGACGGCTACCCGGGGAAATACATACTCCTGGCGCGCCGCCACGGCGACACCTGGTATGTCGTGGGGGTGAATGCCCAGAAAGAGACGGTGCGCCTCACCCTCGACCTGTCCCTGTTCGAGGCCGGCGAGACGGTCACCGTCTATGACGACAACAGCCGGCTCGAAGGGCGGGTGCGCACCGCCCGAATAGGGAAAAGGCAACAGATGTCGGTCACCATTCCCACCAACGGCGGAGTGGTCATTCACAACTAAAACATCGGACAGAGATGAAACACCCAGCGAAAAAACTCCTTCCGGCCGCCCTGGCCCTGCTTGCCCCGGCATGGCTGGAAGCCCAAAACCCCATCGTGCAAACCTGTTACACCTCCGACCCGGCACCGATGGTGCACGACGGCACCCTCTACCTCTACACGGGTCACGACGAAGAGCGTGCCGACTTTTTCTGGATGCAGGAGTGGCGCGTCTATTCGACCGAGGACATGGTCAACTGGACCGACCACGGCTCCCCGCTGGCCATCGAATCGTTTGCCTGGGCCGATGACCGGGCCTGGGCCTCGCAGTGCATCGAACGCAACGGCAAGTTCTACTGGTATGTGTGCCTGCACTCGAAACTCACTAACGCCATGGCCATCGGCGTGGCCGTGGGCGATTCGCCCACGGGACCCTTCAAAGACGCCCTCGGGAAACCCCTCTGCGACGGAAGTTGGGACTACATCGACCCCACCGTCTTCATCGACGACGACGGCAGGGCCTTCCTCTACTGGGGTAATCCCCACCTCTACCTGGCCGAGCTCAACGAAGACATGGTGTCGTTCAAAGGCGACGTGCAACGGGTGGAACAGACCGTCGAGAGTTTCGGTGCCCCCAATCCCGAGAAACGGACAAAAGAGGTAAAATATCCCGACACCTATACCGAAGGCCCCTGGCTCTGCAAACGCGGCGACAATTACTACCTGCTCTATGCCGCCGGCGGGGTACCCGAACACATCGCCTACTCGATGAGCCCGAGCCCCACGGGGCCGTGGCGATACATGGGCGAAGTCATGCCCCTGCAAGAGACCGGCGCCTTTACCAACCATGTGGGGGTGGCCGACTACAAAGGAAATTCCTACCTCTTCTATCACACCGGCAAGTTGCCGGGCGGCGGGGGCTTCGGCCGCTCGGTCGCCGTGGAGCGGTTTGAGTACAACGCCGACGGGACCTTTCCCCTCATCTACGCCACCAATGAAGGGGTAGACCCGGTAGGCACCCTCAACCCCTACAAGCGCACCGAGGCCGAAACGATGGCATTCTCGCGCGGGGTGAAATCGGAACCCAACGCCACGACAGGAATCTACATCGCCGACATACACGACGGCGACTACCTCAAAGTGCGTGCCGTCGACTTCGGCCATAACAGTCCGAAGAAATTCCATGTCGCCGCCGCAAGCGCACGGCGCGGCGGGACCATCGAAGTGCGACTCGACAGCATCGGCGGGACGGTCGTCGCCCGGGTCGACGTGCCATCAACCGGAGGCTGGGAACAATGGAAGCGGTTGAAAAGCGACGCGAGCGGCAACGTATCGGGCGTCCACGACCTCTATTTTGTCTTCAAGGGCCGGAAAGGGTGCAAACTCTTCAACCTCGACTGGTGGAAATTCTCCCGCTAAGGAGCGCCGCGCCGCCCACACGCCAGGCCGGCCGGCAGCGGCACCGTCACCGGGAGCCACGACAGGAGTTATCGCCCGCCTGCGCGACAAAACAAATTTTTCGGCCTTTTCCCGACCTTATTTTTCAATTATTTACTACCTTTGGGAAAGAAGGCATTCCCGTCGCGGCTCGAAACGCCATCGAGCCCGCTCGACGCCTACGGCCTTTATCCTTTATCAACTTAACACGAATCGCCATGTGTCGCAAATTTCTGTTTCTTCTCGGGCTTGCTCTCCCTCTCGGTTTTTGCGCCGCGGCCCAAGACTCCTATGAGGAGTTCCTGAAAAACCGCCGCAACGAATACAGCAACTACAAAAAAAATGTCGAGGACGACTTTGCCGCCTACCGGGCCAAGGTCAATGCCGAATACACCCAGTTCATGCGCGAAAGTTGGAAAGCCTTCTCGGGCGAAGATGCCATACCCGTACCCGAGCAAGAGCCACCCGTTCCGCCGACTGTCGCCCCCAAAGAAGACCAGGAACGCCCCGCGGTAGACCGCCCCGTCACCATCGATAAAATCATCAAGAAACCCATTGCCCCGATAAGCGTTCCGCAGCCTGTGGTACGCATCGACAAAGAACCCCAACCCCTGCCCGTCGTACCGCCGACACCCAAAGAAGAACCCGCTCCCATGCCCGACAAGCCCCTTCCCGTAAAGGAAGAACCCCTACCCGAAGGGAAGAAAGAGCCCACCCCGGTAAAAAAAGAACCGGTGCCCGAGGTAGAAAAACCGGTAACCCCGGCCGACAATCGCTTTGCCTTCTCCTTCTACGGGACCGATTGCCGCATACGCCTCTATGAGAATCAAAAATTCACGCTGAAAAATACGCAGGAAAACAGCGTGGCCGACATGTGGGAACGCCTCTGCACCGACGAATATACCGACATGGTGGCCGACTGCCTGCGGCTGAAAGCCGAGCTCAACCTGTGCGACTGGGCATATCTGAAAATGGCCAAGGTCGTGGGCGACTCATTCCTGCGCCCGGGCAGCGACGAATCGACCCTGTTGCAGATGTTTATCCTCAACCAGTCGGGCTACCGCACCCGCCTCGCCCGCGGCAACGACAACCACCTCTACATGCTCGTGGCCAGCGACTACACCATCTACGGGAAACGCTTCTTCCGGCTCGACAACGTGCGGTTCTACCTCCTGCAACCGTATGAGGGCAACACGATGCACATCTTCGACCGCAAATTCCCCAACGACTGCGCCCTGAACCTGGCCATGAACGAGACGCCCCGTTTCGCCGTGGAGAGCTCGGCCGAACGCACCCTCACCGCCAAACGCTTCCCCGAAGTGAGCGCCAGCGTCTCGACCAACAAGAATCTGATGGATTTCCTGTCCGACTATCCGTCGTCGGCCATCGACAACGACGAAAACACCAAATGGACGATTTTCGCCGACATTCCGCTCAGTCCCGAAAATCGCGAACGCCTCTACCCCGCCCTGCGGCAGGCCATCGCCGGGAAGAGCGAAGAGGAAGCGGCCAACATGATTATCAATTTCGTGCAGACGGCCTTCGTTTATGAATACGACGACAAGGTGTGGGGCGGCGACCGCATCTTCGCCGCCGACGAGACCCTCTACTATCCTTACAGCGATTGCGAAGACCGGGCGATTCTCTTCACCCGCATCATACGCGATGTGATGGGTCTCGAAACGGCACTCGTCTACTACCCGGGTCACCTGGCCGCCGCGGTACGGTTCAACGAAGAAATTCCGGGCGATTACTTCGTCATCGGCGACAAACGATACCTCATCTGCGACCCCACCTTCATCGGCGCCAACATAGGCCGCACGATGACGGGCATGGACAACAGCCGGGCACAAGTCATTCTGCTCAACCGATAGACGCGGACTTGTCTTTCTTCCCGCCGCGGGGAATGATGTCCATCTGCTCCATGAGGAAACAGGCATTCATGTGGCGTGCCACGCCGGGACGCAGACGGTAATCGAAGTGCAACGCGTCGTCGACGATTTCCGACTCGAAACAGACGGCCCGCACCACACCGGGATATTCATCGGCGAGCGAGCCCAGCACCAGGTCGTGCGTGGCCGCCACTCCCACGGTTCCCAGCGAGACCAGTTGGCGGACGAGGGAAAGTGAGCCCGTCTGCTTGTCGACCGAGTTGGTACCTTTGAGTATCTCGTCGAGAATCACCAAACATCTCTCACCGGCCCGTTGTCGCAACACCACTTGCCGCAACCGTTTCAGCTCGGCAAAGAAATAAGACTCGTTGCCGGCCAGCGAGTCGGTCGTGTGCAACCCCGTAAAGAGCGTACAGGGCGTGAACGTCATCGACGCGGCACACACCGGCACACCGAGTGAAGCCAACACGAAATTGACCCCGATGGCCCGCAGGTAGGTACTCTTCCCGGCCATGTTCGCGCCGGTGACAATCAAGAACGAAGGTCGTGCCGGCAACTGCACAGGATTGCAGACACAACGCGCAGGGTCGATGAGCGGGTGTCCCAACGCCTCGGCCACATACACCGGGCATTCGCTATCGACCGCCTCAGGGTAGACATACCCGGGGTGATTGTAGGCAAAAGCCGCCAGTGAAGACAGGGCATCAAACTCGGCCAAGGCATCGAACCAGCGCGTCACCGCACCGCCATGCCGTCGCACCCAGGCATCGAGAGCCGCCAGTTGCCTGAAATCCCACAACAGAAAACCATTGAGCAAGAGAAACACCAACGCATTGTTGCGCTGGTTGAGATCGTCCATCAGGCGATGCAGGTGACGCAAGGCCGCCGAAGCTTTCTCGCCCGGAGCCGCAGAAAAGACGTCGGTTACCGCACGCAGTTCCGGAGCCGAAAACGAAGCCGATTCGAGGGTCTCGATGAGCCGGGCATACTTCGCCAAGGCACGCAGGCCCGATTCGAGCCGCTCCTGCGCCTGCGAAATCCGTTTGGCGGCAACCAGCGCAGCCACCAGACACAGCGCAAAGAGCAACCCTATGAGCGACGCGGCAACAGGCCACACCCCCGACGAGAGAGCCAGGGCAAGGTAGACAAACGGAAGTATCTTCATGGCCGGCACAACCCCCTTGCGACGGGGAAAGACGGCGGCCGAAAGAGCATCTCCGGCCATGGAGACGTCGCCCCGCTTCCCGCCCGAGACCTTGCCGGTGGCGGCAAAATGCAGCCGCAGGTCGGGCAGGGCGGCCAGTTCACGCACCGCCTCCTGGCGGCGGATTATCGACGCCACATCGGAGAGCGGCCGGCGCAACCAGTCGGCCAAGCGATGACGGCCGGCCTCGGTGGCCGTGCGGTCGATATAGGCAAAGAGCGATTTCTCGCCGAAGATGTCGAGGTCGGCCGTAAAATCATGCGCGGCATCGAAAAACTCGACACCCCCGTCGCAACCCGAGAAGTCGTACCGCGACAATCGGGACTCCCGCCGGCAAATCTCCATCGCCGCCTCGACGTAGGCTTTGCGGGCAAAGAGGCGGCCATGCACCTTGACCAGCGCCAGGAAGGCCGCCACGAGGGCAATGGCCACCGACCACACCACGGGTCCGGGGCACCAGCCGCGCCCCCACACCAGCCAGGCAATAAACAGTAGGGCGAGAGCCACCCGCGCAAAACTCACCCGGCGTATGCGACGGGAGAGCTCGGCCAAAGCGACGGCATATTCTTGCAGTTTTCTGTTGTAAAAATCGAGCGGCGACAGGTCGGCAGGTTGTTCCATACAGGCAGTAGGATTAGTGTAAAAAAATTCGGATAAAAAATTTCCGGCCGCCCCGGCAACACAAGGCACGAAAACCCCGCGACAAAGAGGCGCCTCTCATTTGCCGACAACAGCCGCACGCAAAGATAAACGATTGCCCGCACACACGCAAAAAAGAGTATATATCCATACCCCCGCCTTTCTCCCAAAAATCCTTAAAGATTCGGGCGTTATCGAAAAAAGCGTGACGCATGCGACAACAATGAGAAGAAAATCGTATTTTTGTAAAAGCAGGATTTTCCCCTCCCACGAAGGGTTATACCTGATTACAAACCTATTATCAACCCTCTATCGCCATGATCCGCAAATCGATTCTCATCGTCGGGCTGCTCCTCATCGCCCTGCTGCCGATGCAGGCCGCCCGCAAACTGACGAAAATATCGTTCGACAAAGTGACCCACGACTTCGGTACCCTCTACGAGAAAGACGGCAACGCCACCTGCACCTTCCGCTTCGTCAACGAAGGGAAAATCCCGCTCGTGATACTCCGCGCGCAAGCCTCGTGCGGCTGCACGGTACCCTCTTATCCCGAACACCCCATCGCCCCCGGCGACACGGCCGAGATGACCGTCGAATACCGCACCCGCCACCGTCCGGGAGAGTTTACCAAGTACATCTTTGTCTACTCCAACACCAAGCCCGACCGCACCACCCTGCAAATAAAAGGCGTGGTGATTCCCGACAACGGCAACAACGGCGTCGAGCCCTCGACCCGCGACTACCAACCGGGCGAGCTGCGCACCCGCACCGTCACGAAATAATCTCGTCACGACATACCGTCTTCCCCGAAAAAACCTCCCTTATCCACTACCCATGAAACATATCGAGAACAACAGCGAATATGCCGGACTTTCGGTGAACCAAGGCATCAGCCAACCGCCGTCGATAAACCCCTATCTGGCACAGAAATTGCAACACCGCCGCCGCGAATACACCGCCGCCGAATACATCGAAGGGATACGCCAAGGCAACATCACCGTGCTGAGCCAGGCCGTCACGCTGGTCGAGAGCCAACTGCCCGAGCACCAGGCTATCGCACAGGAGGTCATCACCGGCTGTCTGCCCTACGCCGGGCAATCGGTGCGCATCGGCATCACCGGCGTGCCGGGCTCGGGAAAGAGCACGTCGATCGACGCCTTCGGGCTGCATGTGCTGAGCCGGGGCAGCAAACTGGCCGTGCTGGCCATCGACCCCAGCAGCGAACGGTCGAAAGGGAGCATTCTCGGCGACAAGACCCGCATGGAACGCCTCTCGCAGGAAAAAAACGCCTTCATACGCCCTTCACCATCGGCCGGCTCGCTGGGCGGCGTGGCCCGTAAGACCCGCGAGACCATTATCTTGTGCGAAGCCGCCGGCTTCGACACCATCTTCGTCGAGACCGTGGGCGTGGGACAGTCCGAGACCGCCGTACACTCGATGGTCGATTTCTTCCTCCTTATCCAGCTGGCCGGCACGGGCGACGAACTGCAAGGCATCAAACGGGGCATCATGGAGATGGCCGACGGCATCGTCATCAACAAGGCCGACGGCAACAACATCGAGAAAGCCAAACTGGCACAGGCGCACTTCCGCAACGCCCTGCACCTCTTCCCGCCCACCCCGTCGGGCTGGGAACCGCAGGTGCTCACCTACTCGGGCTATTACGGGATAGGCATCGACGAGGTGTGGAAAATGATCGACGACTATGTGGCCTTTGTCAAAGAAAACGGCTACTTCGACCGCCGCCGCCGCGAACAGTCGCGCTACTGGCTCACCGAGACCATCGACGAACAACTGCGGGCCCACTTCTACCAGAATCCCGCCATCGCCAGCCAACTGGCCGAGAAAGAACGTCGCGTGCTCGTGGGCGAAGAGAGCCCCTTCACCGCCGCCCAAGAAATTCTCGACAACTACTTCGCGCGATAGAGGGGAACTTCACTTTTACAAGAACGGCAACAATCCTGAGGATTGTTGCCGTTCTTGTTTCTTTCCGGGTGTTGCTTTACCGAGCGACCTCGACACGGAAGGTGGCGGTGATGCGGCACCGCCCGACCTCGTCGGGGCAACGGAGAATGAGCGCGTCGCGCGTCTGCCGCCACTCCACGGGGGCATCGCTGCCCAAGAGGGTGACTGCGGTAACTCGTGCCGCTTCGCGGGAAAGAGAGCGTATGACAAGCGTCTCACCGGCTCGGGGCACCTGCATGCAATAGGCATAGACAGCGCTGTCGGCTCCGAGGGTGAAGCGGAAATCACCCGTCGTGAAAGGCACTTCGGCCTGGCGGCGTCCGAGTTTGCCACGGGGCGTCAGCGTGGCCGGGATCAGCGGCGACTCACCCCACACGCGCCACGCCCGACTGCCGTAGATACCGGCGGCATTGACCCGCACCCAGGCTCCTATCTCGTGCAACATGTCGACGCAGGCCGAGTCGAGCGAACCGTCGGGGCGTATGGGTATGTTCACGGCACAATTCCCGTCGCGCGACACGCATTCGAGCAGGTAACGCACCACCGACACGGCGTTGTAGTCGATGCCCTCGGCATAGAACCAGTCGCCCACGGGAGCCTCGCCTATCCACATCTGGTCGCGTTTGATGTCCTTGGGAACGGTGTTTTCAAAGGTCGTCACGATACCGCGACGGCCGGCCGGGTGGAACTTGACGATGCTGAACACGTCGACCTCGCCATGCTTCTTCAACGCCCGGTTGTAGTACGAGGCGATGACCCGCTGGGCGGCATCGCTCTTGGTGCCGGTACCGGTGCGTATGCCGCAAAAGGGTTGCAGGGTGTTGCCGTCGGTGTAGATAAAGTCGGGGTCGTACTTCTCGATGGCGTCCTCGATGCGCAGGGCCCATTGTGTGGTGTACCAGCGGGCATAGTCCTGATGGCGGGTGAAGATGCCCTCTTCGGGACGGTTCACAAACTCGTCCATCGTCTTGTACTCCCGCAGGTTTATCCCGTAAAGCCATTGCAGGGGATAGGGTTCCCACCACCGGCCCTCGGCTCTCTCGTAGACGAGGCGTCCGTCGTAGGGAACACCGGCATAGGGACCGGTAGAGTCGCACTCAAAAGCCGTCTGCCACCACCACCAGGTATATTCGTGATGGAAGGTGATGCCGAAGTGCATGCCCTGTTCCCTGACAGCCGCGGCCCACTCGCCCAGCAGGTCGCGGTGCGGACCGATGTTGACCGCGTTCCACGGCTGGTAACGCGAGTTCCACAAGTCATAGTTGTCGTGATGCACTCCCAGGATAAAGAGGTAACGGGCACCGGCCTCGTAGAAGAGTCGGGTATAGGCCGCCGGGTCGAGCCGGTCGGGGTTCCAGGTGCGCAGCACATCTTTGTAGCCCACCTGCGAGGGGTGGCCGTATTTTTCGAGATGGGCCTTGTAGGCGGGATAATCGCGTTGATAGAGCCGGCGGGCATACCAGTCGCCGCACTCTCCCACCGCCTGGGGGCCGAAGTGCACCCAAAAGCCGAACTTGGCCTGCCGCAACCACGCCACCTCATCGGGATAGGGGGCGCTGATGCTGTCCCACGTCGGGCCGAAAGGGCCTTCCCACATGGGAAAATCGCTCTTCACCTCGGCATAGTCACGGCGGTCGCCGAGGGGTACCGAGGCGACCGGGAGGGTATCGGGCAGAGGGGGTAAGGCCAGTGTCTCGGGCAGCAGCAGCGTGTCGGGTGCCATCGTGGGCGAAGGGGTGGCGTGTGCCACGGCTCCTGCCATCAGAAGGGGGAAAACAAATGTGGCTATGCGCAGGTGTTTCATGGTCGTGATAGGAAAAAGGTTAACGTGTGACAAACTTACGAATTTTCAACACAAGGAGCGCGGCCGGCACAAAAAAAAACTCCACCTCGTTGAGGCGGAGTTTTCAGAAATATACCGAATGGCTGTTTTTACATGCGGTCGGGCACCTGAATGCCCAGCAGCGACATGGCCGTGCACACGACCCGTGCCACCTGTGCCGAGAGCAGCAGGCGGAAGGCTTTGACCCCGGCATCGCTCTCGCGCAGAATCGAGAAGTCGTGGTAGAACTGGTTATACTCTTTCACCAGGTCGTAGGTGTAGTTGGCGATAAGAGCGGGGCTGTATTGCTTGCCGGCCTCGGCCACCACATCGGGGAAGGCCGCCAGGTTCTGAACAAGCGAAGTCTCCTTATCCGACAAGGTGATATGCGCCGAAGCCTCGGCAGGAACGGCGATTCCCTCATCGGCCGCCTTGCGCAGCACCGAGCAGATGCGGGCGTGGGTGTACTGGATAAAGGGTCCCGTGTTGCCGTTGAAGTCGATAGACTCCTTGGGGTTGAAGGTCATGTTCTTGCGGGGATCGACCTTCAAGATAAAATATTTGAGGGCGCCCAGTCCCACCATGGTCGACACGGCGTCGGCCTCTTCGGGCGTGCAGCCGTCGAGCTTGCCCAGCTCGGCCGATGTTTCGCGGGCGGTATTCACCATCTCGTCGATGAGGTCGTCGGCGTCGACCACCGTACCTTCGCGCGACTTCATCTTGCCCTCGGGCAGCTCCACCATGCCGTAGGAGAAGTGCAGCAGGTCGCGGCCCCACTTGAAGCCGAGACGGTCGAGGAGTATCGAGAGCACCTGGAAGTGGTAGTTCTGCTCATTGCCCACGACATAAATCATGCGGTCGATGGGATAGTCGCGGAAACGCAGCTTGGCCGTGCCGATGTCCTGTGTCATATACACCGACGTGCCGTCGGCCCGGAGCAGCAGTTTCTGGTCGAGCCCCTCGTCGGTGAGGTCGGCCCACACCGAGCCGTCGTCCTTGCGGAAGAGCACGCCCTTTTCGAGCCCTTCGAGCACCTTCTCCTTGCCTTCGAGGTAGGTCTGCGACTCGTAATAGATTTTGTCGAAGTCGACACCGAGACGGCGGTAGGTCTCGTCAAATCCGGCATAGACCCAACTGTTCATCATCTCCCACACGCGGCGCACCTCGGCATCGCCGGCCTCCCACTTGCGCAACATCTCGCGCGCCTCAGCCATGAGGGGCGAAGCGGCTTCGGCCTCCTCCTTGCTCATGCCTTGTGCCTGCAACCCGGCCAACTCCTGCTTGTAGTGCTTGTCAAAGAGCACATAGAAGTCGCCGATGAGGTGGTCGCCCTTCTTGCCGGCCTTTTCAGGGGTGACGCCCTCGCCCCACTTCTCCCACGCCAGCATCGACTTGCAGATGTGGATACCGCGGTCGTTGACGATGTTGGTCTTCACCACCCGGTTGCCGCAAGCCTGCATGATGCAGGCCAGGCTGTAACCCAGCAGGTTGTTGCGCACATGGCCCAGGTGCAGGGGCTTGTTGGTATTGGGCGAGGAGTACTCGATCATCACCAGCGGAGCATCGGGAGCCACTTCGCGCACACCGTAATGGGGTGCGGCGGCGATGGCGTTGAGCTGGCTCACCCAGCAGGCCGGGGCGATGACCAGGTTGAGGAATCCCTTCACCACATTGTACGAGGCGACCAGCTCGGGGTGTTGGGCCTTGATGTACTCGCCTATCTCGGTGGCCGTTGCCTCGGGCGACTTGTGCGAGGCTTTGAGGAAGGGGAAGACCACCAGCGTGAGGTTGCCTTCAAACTCTTTTTTGGTCTTCTGCAAGCCCAGGGCTTCGGGGGCTACCTTCGTCCCATACAGGGTTTCGAGGGCGGCCGAGAGGGCTTGTGCTATTTGATTTTCGACTTTCATAATTTCTTGTTTAGGATTTTACACTCTCCCGCCCCGGCAGGCGGCAGCCTGGTCGGGAGCGGGCAAAGGTACGACTTTTCGGGCGAAATGCGAAGCGGTATCGCGGGTCAAAGGCTTTCGAGAATCTTTTTCAGGACGACCTGCGCCGAGATTTCGCGGTTGGCGGCTTCGGGAATGACAATCGACTGCGGGCTCTCGATGACCTCGTCGGTCACAATCATGTTGCGGCGCACGGGCAGGCAGTGCATGAAGTAGGCGTTGTTGGTCAGCGCCATCTTCTCGGCGTCGACGGTCCAGGAGCGGTCGGTGTTGATGACCTTGCCGTAGTTGGGGTCGGTATAGGCCGACCAGTTCTTGGCATAGATGAAGTCGGCGCCCTCGAAAGCCTTGCGCTGGTCATACTCCACGCGGGCTTTTCCCACGAAGCGGGGGTCGAGCTCATAGCCTTCGGGGTGGGTGATGACAAAGTCATAGTCGGTCTCGTTTATCCACTCGGCAAACGAGTTGGCCACGGCCTGCGGCAGCGCCTTGGGGTGAGGAGCCCAGGTGAGCACGACCTTGGGACGCGGGGTCTTCTTGTATTCCTCGATGGTGATGAGGTCGGCAAAACTTTGCAGCGGGTGACGGGTGGCCGCCTCCATGCTGAACACGGGGCGTCCCGAGTACTGGATAAACTGCGAGATGATTTTCTCTTCGTAATCATCGGCCTTGTTTTCAAAACGGGCAAAGGAGCGCACGCCGATGACGTCGCAGTAGCAGCCGATGACGGGAATGGCTTCGAGCAGGTGCTCGGTCTTGTCGCCGTCCATGATGACGCCGCGTTCGGTTTCGAGCTTCCAGGCGCCCTGGTTGATGTCGAGCACGATGACGTTCATGCCGAGGTTCATGGCCGCCTTCTGGGTGCTGAGGCGGGTGCGCAGGCTCGAATTGAAGAAAATCATGATGAGCGTCTTGTTCTTTCCCAGATGCTGGTAGGCAAAACGGTCGGCCTTCACGGCGAAAGCCTCTTGCAGGGCGGCGTTCAGGTCGCCCAGGTCTTTGACAGAAGTGAAATGTCTCATATCGGAATGTTTTTTTGTTATTTTCGCACTTGTCCGTTTCCGGTAACAATATATTTGTAGCTGGTAAGCTCGGGCAGAGCCATGGGCCCGCGGGCGTGGAGCTTCTGGGTGCTGATGCCTATCTCGGCACCGAAGCCGAACTGGCCGCCGTCGGTAAAGGCGGTCGACACGTTGGTGTAGACGCAGGCGGCATCGACCTCGCGGGTGAAGCGGGCGCAGGCACCGGCATCTTCGCTCACGATGCACTCGCTGTGCTGCGAGGAGTAGCAGGCGATGTGTTGGAGGGCGCCGTCGAGCGAATCGACGGTTTTCAGGGCCATCTTGTAGTCGAGGAACTCGGTGCCGAAGCTATGGTCGTCGGCCGGCCGCAACAACGCCTCGGGATAGGCTCCTTGCAGGGCGGCAAGAGCCGGCCCGTCGGCATAGATGGTGACATTTTTCCCGGCCAGCGGAGCGCAGAGGGCGGGCAGGTCGGCGAGCCGCTCGCGGTGCACGATGAGGCAGTCGAGGGCGTTGCACACCGACACGCGGCGGGTCTTGGCGTTGAACACGATGTCGCGCCCCTTTTCGAGGTCGCCGGCGCGGTCGAAATAGGTGTGGCACACACCGGCCCCGGTCTCGATGACCGGCACCTTGGCATTTTGCCGCACAAAGTCGATGAGCCCCTTGCTGCCCCGGGGAATGATGAGGTCGACATAGCCCGAGGCTGTCAACAACTCGTTGATAACCTCGCGGTCATTGGGAAGTAAAACCACTGTGTTCGAGTCGATTCCATGTTTTACCAACACACTGTTGATAACCTCGACAATCGCGGTGTTGGAAAAGTGGGCGTCGCTCCCGCCTTTGAGCACGCAGGCACTGCCGGCCTTGAAGCAGAGCGAGAAGACATCGAAGGTCACGTTGGGACGCGCCTCGTAGATAATTCCTATCACGCCGAACGGTACCGACACCTTGCGAATGGCCATGCCGTTGGGGCGCTCCCACTCGGCGAGCACCCGTTCCAGCGGCGAGGGCAAGCCGGCCACGCGGCGCATGTCCGAGGTGATGTCGGCCAGTCGCTGCCGGGTCAGCTGCAAACGGTCATACTTGGGGTTGTTCTTGTCCATGAGGGCAAGGTCGCGGGCATTCTCCGACAAGATGTGTTCGGCCCGGGCATCGGTTGCATCGGCAACATCGAGCAGTACGGCATTGATGTGCTCCTCATCGAGCAGGTTGAGCCGGCGCGAAGCCACCCGCACCTGTTCGAGACGGGAAAGAAGTGTAGACATATTATCGCGATTTTGTGCAAATGTAGCAAAAAGCGTCGGCATAAAGGTCTTTTTCGTTTCGTTTTTTCAGAATGAAGGGATTATGATGAATTTTATCCCTATCTTTGAATGTATTTATCCGGGAATCATGAAAAAAACACGCCTTCTTTTATCGGCACTCTTATGTGCAGCCACCCTGTCGGCACAGTATCCCTACCAAGCCACCGACCCCGCCGACCCCATATATTTCGACGGCAAGACCGTCATCTACCACACCGACACCATCACGCTCGGCCCCAAGACCTTCTTTATCGACGGCTCGCTGCCCGACACCATAAGCCGTGTCTGTCGCTACGTCTACACCTCGGTGCAAGAGGCCGTCGGCCACCTGACTCCCGGAACGGCCGACGACCCCATGAAACTCTATTTCGCCCCGTGGGTGTACTGGGTCGACGACCCCGACGACCCGTCGGTGCGCCGGCCGCAGCAGGGCAGCACGCCCTATGGCCTTATCGTACGTTGCGACGGCCTGCATCTCAAAGGGCTCACCGACGACCCGTCGAAAGTGGTCTTGGCGGGCAACCGGGGGCAGACGATGGGAGCGGTAGGCAATTTCACGCTCTTCTATTTCGATAGCGACGAGGTAACCTGCGAAAATCTCACCCTGGGAAACTACTGCAACGTCGACCTCGACTATCCGCTCCGCCCCGAGCTGAACCGCCCCCGACGCGGCAGCGCCATCGTGCAGGCACAACTGGCCATCTGCAACAGCGACCGCGTGTTCTGCCGGAATGTCCGCTTCATCAGCCGGCTCAACCTGTGCAATTTCGCCGGTGCCAAGCGCGCCCTGTTTCTCGGGTGCCACATGGAGTGCACCGACGACGCCCTGTGCGGGACGGGCGTATATAAGGACTGCACGCTCGAATTTTATGCCCCGCGGCCTTTCGGACATACCGAGGGGAACGGTGCCGTGTTTCTCCACTGCGACATAACCTCGATGAGCCGGGGCACGCAATACTTCGTCAAGTCAAGAGGGCCGGTTGCCGCCATCGACACCCACATACACGGCGAGCATGTCAGAGATTGCAACTGGCGCGACTTTCCCCTGCGCGAAGAGCGCTACTACCATGCCGGGCTCCGTTTCAACGGCAGCCCCTGTCGCATGGGAAGCAACTCCCCCGAAACGAGCATCGACCTCACCGGGAAACCGCTGCTCGATGCCTACCGCATCGTCGTGGGGGGAGACACGATATACAACCTATACAACCTCCTGCGGGGCGACGACGATTGGGACCCCTGCCACACCCGGGAACAGATTGTCGCCGCGGGTGAACGGCTGCAACGCGACCTGACCGACATTCCCACGAAGATGTGGATAGCACCGACCCGTGAAACCATCGAAACGGGACAGGAAGGCATCACCCTGGCTGCGACGGCCGCCCGGCCGGGTTGCAAACCCCGGGCCATCGGACAGCTCTCTTGGAGCCTTTCGCCCGAAGACTCGGCCTATGTGCGCATCACACCGTCGCCCGACAAGGGCAGCTGCCGGGTCGAGTCGATACACGACCGCGACGAAGTGCGGGAAGTGGCCGTGACAGCGGCCACGCCCGAAGGTCTTTGTGCGGCCGCCATCGTCCATGCCCGCCCCCGCACGCTCCCCGCTCCCGCTTTTGTCGACAAGCCCCGCATCATTTATGAAAACGGGACATTGCACCTGCATTATACCCTCGACTCCGAACGGGAAGATTTGTCGTCGGTGACGTGGTACCGATGCTCCGACAAGTCGGGCCGCAACGCCATTCCCGTGGCGGCGTCGAACCTGGGCAAGCCGCTCTGCTCCTACCGCCTTTCGGCCGGAGACAAGGGCTGCTATCTGATGGCCGCCGTCACACCCCGGAATATCCGCTGCAAAGCGGGGGAGGAATACCGGGTCATATACGGGCCCGTCAAGTCGAGAAAGATAACCGACGACGCATCATCGCTCACCACCGACTTTTCGACCCTGCCCACGACGCAGCAGTTGAGGTTGCTTCCGGGATTCTGGACGCTCGACGGGTACAAGCCGGCCGATACCCAAGATTATGACTGGACGGTCGATAACACCCAAGACCATTGGTATTACGGCCACGGCGTAAACGGTGCCCGTGAGGGTCGGGGTCTGGTGCAAAGCCGCGTGGGAGCCCGCCTGCGGTACACACCCGTGGGCGACCGCTTCGGCGACATGAAGGTAGAGCTTGTCGCGTCACCGGCCAAGACGGCCGGACAAGGCTTTGCCAGTGCGCGGCAGCAGTATCTCGACCTGTTCATCAAGTTCGACCACGCCACGCTCTCGGGATATGCCCTACGGCTGATACGCACCACGAAATATGGCGACGCCATCGATTTCCTCTTCGTCAAATATGACCACGGCACGGTAACACCCATCGGCGAGCCGGTCACCTCGTCGTGTTTCAGGACACCTTGCCGCATCACCCTCGAAGCAACGGGGCAGCGGCTGCGCGCCACGGCCCACACCGATGCGACATACTATGTCCTGCCGGGACGACCCGAGGTGAAACTCTCGGTCGAAATGGAGACGGAAATAGAGCCGAACGATTTCGGCGGGGTCGGCGTGCAACATACCGGGACGGTCGACGGCGGCGCCACGCAACTCAACTTTTTACGGGTAGAGTGGGAATAAATAGACAAAACAACCGAAAAAACAGGGTTCTCTTTACAAAAACACAGCCGACAAAAGAAAATACCGGTGAATTTTGGCTATTTTTGTAACAAAATTCAATCCTATCCTTTTGACAGCCATGACGACCGAGACTTCACGCCCCTCTGTCCTGCTCATCTACACCGGCGGTACCATCGGCATGATACGCAACCCCGAAACCGGAGCATTGGAGAGCTTCACATTCGACCACCTCGTGCAGCACATTCCCGAGCTGAAACAGATACAATGCCACATCTCCTCGGTACAGTTCAATCCGCCCATCGACTCGTCCGACATGGATCCGCAACTGTGGGTCGAACTGGCACGCATCATCTACGACAACTACGACCTCTTCGACGGTTTCGTGGTGCTGCACGGCTCCGACACGATGGCCTACACGGCCTCGGCCATGAGTTTCGCCCTCGAAAATCTCGCCAAGCCGGTCATCTTCACCGGAAGCCAGCTCCCCATCGGCGTGCTGCGCACCGACGGCAAGGAAAATCTCATCACGGCCATCGAAATCGCCATGGCCAAACGCCCCGACGGCAGCCCCATGGTGCCCGAGGTGTGCATCTTGTTCCAAGACCAGCTGCTGCGAGGCAACCGCACCACCAAAGTCAATGCCGAGAACTTCAACGCCTTCTGCTCCCACAACTACCCCAATCTGGCCGACGTGGGCGTGCACATCAATTTCTATACCCGCCGCATACTGCCGCCCCCGGCACCCGAGAAGGCCCTCAAACCGCACTTCCTCTACGATACCAACGTCATCGTGCTCACCCTCTTCCCGGGCATACAGGAACGCATCGTCACCGAGGTGCTGAAAATGGAAGGGCTGAAAGCCGTCGTGATGAAAACCTTCGGCACGGGCAACGCCCCGCAACGGGAATGGTTTGTCAAGGCCGTACGCGATGCAACGCAGCGCGGCCTGGTCATCATCAACATCACCCAATGCCCGTCGGGCTCGGTCGACATGAAACGCTACGAAAACGGACGCCAGCTCCTCGAAGCCGGGGTCACCAGCGGTTATGACAGCACGGTCGAAGCCGCCGTCACCAAACTCATGTTCCTGCTGGGACACGGCTACTCGACCGACGAGGTGCGCCGCCTGATGAACATGTCGCTCGTGGGCGAAATCACCTTGGAAAGCGACCGCCCCCTGCAACAGGAATCATTCAGCTGACAAAGCCCTCCTCCCCGTCAGGGACACCGAAAGACCCAATCCACACACTTGCCGGGGCGACTTCGATGGAGGTCGCCCCAGCTCGTTACATACCCTACACCGCGTGCCGGGGAAAATCGTGAAATTTTGACAGTCGGGACGCGAAATTTTGTCATTATCTATTTGATAATAAAGACATTTTGTCCACAATCGCCCGTTTTCTCCCTTGGCACGGACTTTGCATATTCTTGGGTGACTCCGCCTCACAAAAGAGTCGGGGCCACCGATAAAAACGAATGTTGAACATAAAAAACAGGAGATTATATTATGGTACCCATGATGAGAAAAAACCAAGGTTGGTTGCCCGACATTTTCAATGATTTCTTCAATACCGAATGGATGGAAAAAGCCAACGCTACCGCTCCGGCCATCAATGTAGTCGAACACGATAACGGATATGCCGTAGAAGTAGCCGCCCCCGGTATGACAAAAGACGATTTCAACGTACACCTCGACGAAGATGGCAACATCTCCATCACGATGGAAAAGAAATCGGAAAACAAAGAAGAAAACAAGAAAAACGGTCACTACCTGCGTCGCGAATTTTCATACAGCAAATTCCAGCAGACAATGGTTCTCCCCGACAATGTCGACAAAGAGAAAATATCGGCTTCGGTAAAAGACGGCGTCTTGACGATTGACCTTCCCAAGTTGCCGAAAGAAGAGCCGGTAAAACGGTCGAAACAAATCGAAATCAAATAACACACCAACCGGAACAGGCTTCCGCTTAAAAGCGGGAGCCTGTTTTTTTGTTTCCATGAAACGCTCGCTCGTCATACTCAATTTTACCCACGCCTACGAAACACAACCGTTCCTGCGCCGTTACCCCGCCTCATGGGTCGACTGCACCGGCCTGCAAGGGACCGACTGCTATTGCAGCCCCGAATCCTACGGGAAACTGCAAGAGCTCCTCGCCCCGTTTTCGCCCGAGGGACTGCACCTCATCGACTCGGGCGACTACCACTATGTAACCAAGTTGTGGACCGACAAAATCGACCAGCCCTTCTCCCTCGTGCTTTTCGACCATCACCCCGACATGCAGCCTACCCTCTTCGACGAACTGCTCTCGTGCGGCTGCTGGGTGCGCACCATGCTCGACACCAACCCGCTCCTGCAAAAGGTGTGCATCATCGGTGCCAACGAAACGTTGAAAAACGAAATCGAGGGATATGACAAACGGTTGATTTTTTTCAGCGAGCAATCGCTCGAATCGGCAAAGGCGTGGCAATTTTTCTCGGAAAGGCACATTCACGAGCCGCTCTACCTCTCGGTCGACAAGGACGTGTTGTCGCCTCACTTCGCCACGACCAACTGGGACCAAGGCTCGATGACCCTGCCGCAACTCGAATCGCTCCTGCACATCATCATGGCCAACGACACCATCGTAGGCATCGACGTGTGCGGGGAGCTGCCGCCCTATCTGAGCCAGGCGGGCGACGACACGGCAATAAACGAAAAGAGCAACCGCAACCTCATCGAGTTCATCGGGAAATATGCCGTGTAAGAAACCCGCGGGCACGGCACCTCAATCGCAAACCTCGGAGCGGCGGAAAAAGGGAGGGCAGTCATTTTTCCCGGATACATGCCCCATCATCGCCCCCCGGCCTTTCTTGCCGAGAACATCTCACCGGTCAATGCCGACACAAAGAAAAAGGGGCGTGTCGGAGATTCGCTTTCGCACACAGACTTTCAACCTTTCTTGCCGAGGGCATCTCATCGGTCAATGCCGGCACAAAGAAAAAGGGCCGTGTCGGAGATTCACTTCCGCACACAGCCCCTCGGTATCAATACATCACATCTTGCTGTCGCACCCACTCGGTCGCATCGCTTTTCGACGAGAACCATTTTCCGGTATTGTCGATATAACCCCAGCGACCGTTCATCTTCACGCGGGCCAGCCCGTCGACAAAAGCCCAAGCCTCGTCATACTGGCAGGGAATGACAATGTCGCCGTTCTTGTCGATGTAGCCATATTTCCCGCTCAGTTTTATGCGGGCCAAATCTTCGGAGAAGAACCACAACGCCTCAAAGCGGGCAGGAATGACATAACGGCCCGACTTGTCGATGGTACCATACTTTCCGTCGACCTTCACCTTGGCCTGGCCGTTGGAGAAGGCCCACACGTTGTCGTACCGGCAGGGAATGACCAGCTCGCCGGCCTTGTCGATAAACCCCCATTTGCCGTCGATTTTCACACTGGCCAGACCTTGGGAGAAAGAACCGGCCATGTCAAAACCCGCACCTATCGCAAAACGTCCCGCGGTATCGATATAACCCACTTTCCCGTCAATAACCACGACAGCAAGCCCTTCGGAGAAATTGAAGGCACGGTCATATTGGGCGGGAATCACGATTTTCCCCGACTTTTCTTTGTAGCCGAACTTCCCGTCGCGATCGCGATAGGGATAGATTTCCTGCCCCGCCAAATCAATGGAGAGAAACAGAAGAAGAAAGAGAGCCATGCATGTGTTTTTCATAATCGTCGTTTTAGGAGGACGACCCAATATCGGCATTTTTAGCGACAAAAACAAGAATTTTCACCCAAAAAGCGAGGGCGTCCCCGCTGCCGGGGTGACTCCGGGGGGAGTGAAGTCGATGCCGGCCCTACGGGCCTGCGCATGCTGCAACGGCCGGGGCACGGCGTAGTGTCGCCCTGCCTTGTAGAAGTTTGCGCCCGTCTGCTTGAACGAAAATGCCACGCCGGCCTCGACACACTGCCGGCGCAGGTCGAGCACCCACTCATAGTGGCAGGGACGGGCATCGGGCCCCGACTCGCCTCCGGCTATCACCTCGTCGATGGCCGACGAGAGGTAGGGCGAGAGATCGATGGGGCCGAGAAGCGGTTCGCACACGATGATGCGACGAGCCAACGGCGCGGCCAGGTAAAAGGGAAGGCGATAGTCGGCTCGGTCCTGGTTCTCGACGGTGCAACAAAGGGTGACATGGGGATAGCCGTCGCCCCAGTCCGACGGGAGACAGGAGCGCAAGCGGTCGATGCGTTTGGTGACGATGAAAAAGTGCAGGTCGCGGCGACGGCTTATCATCGCCCACGCCTCGGGGCGCCACGGGTCGGCGTCGGAGAGCAGGAAATCGGACGAGAAACAGGTATAGACCGTCTCACCCGACGGGATTTTGTACCGACCGTCGCGCAGGCGGCGCACCGGCAGGTCGTAGTCGCGGGTGAGGCTCACCTGCGAACTGTCGCGGCCGTGCCGGCTGTCGATGCGGTAGACGTAACAGTGGCGGCACCCTTCGCTTATCTTGTGGCAACCGTGCCACGGATTCCATTGCGCCATAATGCGGATTGCAAAAGAACGGCAAACGCCGGCCACGGGAGAGAAACACCCCTTGTGTGACCGGCGTTGTGCGAGATGATGAGACAACGTTTATTTCAACTTCCACTCGGTACCTTCCTTGGTATCTTTTATCTCGAAACCGATGGCACCGAGACGGTCGCGGATAAGGTCGGAAGTGGCCCAGTCCTTGCGGCTCTTGGCTTCGCGGCGCACTTCGAGCAGCAGGTCGACGGCCTTTTCAAAAGGTTCGGTCGAAGCTCCGCTCTCGGTCTCGTCGAGACGCATGCCGAGAATGTCGAAGAGGAAAGTCGAATAGGTGCTGCGCAACTCTTCCAGGTCGGCCTCGCTGATGGTGGCATGACCCGAGAGTATGGTGTTGATAGCACGCACGGCATCGAAGAGGTGAGAGATGACGATGGGGGTATTGAGGTCGTCGTTCATGGCCTCGTAGCAACGCTCGCGCAGCCCCTTGACCTCGGCCGTGGTCTCGGCCGAAGGCACGATTTTGCCCAAGTTGCGCCACCCCTCGGCCAAGCGGGACCAGCCCTTCTCGGCGGCTTGCAGGGCCTCGTTGCTGAAATCGAGCGTGCTGCGGTATTGGGCTTGCAGGATAAAGAAACGTATCGTCATCGGGGCATAAGCCTGGGTGAGCAACGGGTGGTTGCCGGTGAAGAACTCATCGAGGGTGATGAAGTTGCCGAGCGACTTGCCCATCTTCTGCCCGTTGATGGTAATCATGTTGTTGTGCAGCCAGTAACGCACCGTTTCGTGCCCCTGGGCGGCGACCGACTGGGCAATCTCGCACTCGTGGTGGGGGAAGAGCAGGTCCATGCCGCCACCGTGTATGTCGAACGTCTCTCCGAGGTACTTGGTGCTCATGGTCGAGCATTCGAGGTGCCAGCCGGGGAATCCGTCGCTCCACGGCGAGGGCCAGCGCATGATGTGTTCGGGGGCGGCTTTCTTCCAAAGGGCGAAGTCGAAGGTGTTGTGTTTCTCGCTCTGCCCGTCGAGCTCACGGGTGGTTCCCAGCAGCTCGTCGATGTTGCGTCCCGAGAGTTTGCCGTAATGATGGTCCTTGTTGTATTTGGCCACGTCGAAGTAGACCGACCCTTCGCTCTCGTAGGCATAGCCGTGGTCGAGAATCTTCTTGATGTACTCTATCTGCTCGATGATGTGCCCCGAGGCATGGGGCTCGATGCTGGGGGGCAACACGTTGAGCGCCTCGACGGCCTTGTGGTAGCGGTTGAGGTAATACTGCACGACCTCCATGGGTTCGAGCTGTTCGAGACGGGCTTTCTTGGCGATTTTGTCTTCTCCCTCGTCGGCATCGTTTTCGAGGTGTCCCACATCGGTGATGTTGCGCACATAACGCACCTTGTAGCCGAGGTGTTTCAGGTAGCGAAACACCAGGTCGAAGGTGATGGAGGGACGGGCATGTCCCAAATGGGCATCGCCATAGACCGTGGGACCGCAAACATACATGCCCACATAAGGCGGATTGAGGGGGACAAACTCTTCCTTGCGGCGGGAGAGGGTGTTATAAATGGTAAGTTTTTGTTCCATTGTACTACGGGTTTAAAATACAAATGTAGTCATTCTCGACAAAGAATCAAAACACGGCCGGCAAAAATCGGGCACACGGGTTCCCGGGGCCGGTCGCCTCGGCAGGAAATGGCCTCATGCCTCGCCGCCGGGAACGATAAAGGGTGTGGCGGGCGGCGTCTCGACATTGATTTTGCCGAACTGCTTTTCATATTTCACGATATTGTCTTCGAGGGCGAAGAGCAGGCGTTTGGCATGCTCGGGCGTGAGCACGATGCGCGCTTTGACGTGGGCTTTGGGCATGCCGGGGAGTATGCGTATGAAATCGGCGACAAACTCCGAGGAAGAGTGGCTGATGACCGCCAGATTGGCATAGATGCCTTCGGCGACTTCGGGGGTGAGTTCTATCTGCAATTCTTTTTTTTCCATTGTATGTGTGATTTTATCATTCGTTCCTTACTACAAACTGCCGGCTTCCTCCGAGGTTGGAGGTATTGATGCGCACACGCACCACGGGAGAGAGCGGCCTCGGCAACTGGTAGGAGGCGTAGCCCGAGGCGTAGTATCCCGGGGCGTCGCCCCGGGTGTCGTGGAGCAGTTGCAAGTCGAGGGTATCGCCCCCGACGCGAGGCAGGAGGGCGACCATCGCGAGACTGTGCGTGAGGTCGTGATACTCTATCATGTAGCGCACATTGACATAGCCTCCGCTGCACCATACCGAGGTGAGGTAGAGGGGGTCGTCGGCCAAAGTCTCGACGGCTTCCTGGGAGAGCTCCTCGATTTTTCCTCCCGTCACGGGCGCGATGGAGGTCTGCAAGTCGATGTCGAGCCGGCGGTCGGTGATTTCCCCCACGGGAGAATAGCCGATGAGCACCCGCACGTCGATGGGCATGAGGTCGGCCGCAAGAGCCTCCTGCGGACAGAGCAACACCGTATCGTCGCGCAGGAAGAGGAGTTGGCCATCGTCGTGCCGGCAAGTCACCAGGTCATATCGGAAATGGGTGAGGTCGAGCCCCTCCTCCCCGTGGTCGCAGGCGGTACAGAACAGCGACAGCATGACGCCGAACAGGAGGGGAAAAGAAAATTTCATCGGGCTTCGGTGTTTGAGGTTTGAGCCACGATGCGGCCGTCGCAAAGCTCTATCATGCGGTCGGAAAGGCGCGCCAGGGTCTCATCGTGGGTGACGATGAGGAACGTGTGGCCAAACTCCCGGCGCAGGTCGAAGAAGAGGTTGTGCAACTCGGTCTTGTTCTGGGTGTCGAGACTGCCCGACGGCTCGTCGGCAAGGACAACGTCGGGACGGTTCACCAGCGCGCGGGCCACGGCGACACGCTGCTTCTCGCCCCCCGAAAGCTGCGCCGGCTTGTGCGACATGCGGTCGCCCAGCCCCAGGAAATCGAGCAGGCCGGCAGCCCGCCGGCGGGCTTCGGTGCGGTTTTCGCGGGCAATCAGGGCGGGTATCATGACATTTTCGAGGGCGGTAAACTCGGGCAACAGCTGGTGAAACTGGAAAACGAAACCGATGTGGCGGTTACGGAAGGCCGACAGCTCCTTTTCGCGCAAATCGAAAACCGCCCGGCCGTCGATGAGAATCTGTCCGGCATCGGGCTTTTCGAGCGTTCCCACGATTTGCAGCAGGGTGGTCTTTCCGGCTCCGCTGGCACCGACGATCGACACGATTTCGCCGCGTCCGACCGTGGCATCGATGCCTTTCAAGACTTCGAGCCGGCCGAAACTTTTGTGTATATTCTTGATTTCTATCATGCTTCCGATAATTGGCGTATCACATAGGCGGCCAGGTAGCAACCAAACACGGCTGGGAGATAGGAGACCGTGCCCACGAGCGAGCGTTTGTTGCGCTCGCCGTCGGTGGAACGCACGGCCGAGGCGACCGGCTGTTCCGTGGAGAAGACAACCTCTACCCCGCTGTCGATTCCCTGCGCACGTAGGCTCCGTCGCACCTCACGCGCCAGCCCGCAACGGCAGGTTTTCGAGATGTCGGCATAGGCCACGGCCGTCGGGTCGAGACGCGCACCGGCCCCCATCGACGAAATCACGGGCACCCGACGGCGCACACAAGCAGCCAGCAGGGCGGTTTTGGGAGCCAGCGTGTCGATGGCGTCGACAACAAAGTCATAGCGTGCATCGAGAAGCGCCTCCACGTCATCGGCTTCGAGATAGCGGCAGAGGGTGTGCAGGCACAGACGGGGATTGATGTCGGTGAGACGCTCGCCGAGCACCTCGACCTTGGGTCGCGCCAGGGTCGAATGCAACGCCACCAACTGACGGTTGATGTTGGTCTCCTCGACCACGTCGGCATCGAGCAAGGTGATGCGACCCACGCCCGCCCGCACAATCATCTCGGCGGCATAGGCTCCCACGCCGCCCACGCCCACGACAAGCACATGGGCGTTTTGCAGCCGGGACAGCGGCTCTTCTCCCAGCAGGAGAGAGGTACGCGACAACCACTCCTCCATCGTCAAGGCCGGGAATTATTTATATGCGGCAAACGACGTCTGCGCCATGTCGCCCGAACGGAGGAACTCTTCGTGGAAGGCGTACGCGGCGGGAAGACAGTGCGGCGTATGACTTTTTTTCCCGAGAGAAAGATATTCTCGCAGCAGGGGACGATACATGGGGTGTGCACAATTTTCGATGATGAGCTCGGCACGTTCACGAGGATTCTTGCCCCGCAAATCGGCCACGCCATATTCCGTAACAATCACGTTGACGGAGTGTTCACTGTGGTCGAGATGCGAAACCATGGGCACGATGGCGCTGATTTTGCCGCCTTTGGCCACCGAGGGGCAGGTAAATATCGAGATGTAGGCGTTGCGGGTGAAGTCGCCCGAACCGCCGATACCGTTCATCATCTTGGTACCGGTAACATGGGTACTGTTCACGTTGCCGAAGATGTCGGCTTCGAGGGCGGTGTTGATGGTGATAAGTCCCATGCGGCGCACCAACTCGGGGTTGTTGCTGATTTCACCGGGACGCAACACGATCTTGTCGCGGAAGAAGTCGAGATTGCCATACACCTCCTGCATCACCTTGTCGCTCACCGTGAGCGAACAACTGCTGGCAAAGGTGCAACGCCCTTCTCGCAAAAGGCCGATGACCGAGTCCTGTATCACCTCGGTATACATCTGGAAAGGCGGGATATGGGGGTTTTTGCCGAGGAATCCCAACACGGCATTGGCAATGTTGCCCACGCCCGACTGTATGGGCAGGAATTCCTGGGGGATAAGGCCGGCTTGGAGCTGCGCGGTGAGGAAGTCGCTCACGTTGCGGCCGATGCTCATCGTCACCTCATCGCTCGGGGCAAACTCCTTCACGCCGTCGGGGAGATTGGTCTCGACGATGCCCACAATCTTGGCCGGGTCGACTTGGATATAGGGCACACCCACACGGTCGGAGGGGCGATAAACGGGTATCTCGCGACGATAAGGGGGGTCGGCTGGCTGGTAGATGTCGTGGAAACCGGCCAACTCTTTGGGGTTATGGGCATTGAGTTCGATGATAATCTTGCTGGCCAACTTGCATACGGTAGGGGCGATACCCACACCGGGACCGAGGTAAATTTTCCCGTCATCGGTCACCGACGAAGCCTCGATGACGGCCACATCGATTTTTCCCAGGAAACCATAGCGCAACATCTGGGCCAACTCCGAAAGATGCACGTCGCAATAAGAAATCTCCCCCGCGTTGATGGCCGCCCGCGAATCGGGACACGACTGGTAGGGGGTGCGGAATTTGATGGCTTTGGCGCGTGCCAAAGCTCCGTCGAGATGGTCACTGGTCGATGCTCCGGTGAAGACACCGATGCGGAAAGGCCGGCCAGCGGCATGTTCTTCTTCGGCACGGCGGGCAATGGCTTCGGGAACCACCTTGGGAGTTCCTGCGGCAGTAAATCCGCCAAAGCCCACGTTATCATCATTCTTTACATGCAAAGCGGCCTCTTCGGCCGAAATTACTTTAAAACTCATACTTGTATTGTTTTTCTAATATTTCCGATGCAATATTTCCGATGCAATAACGGCCTTCCGCCACTCCTCGATGGTCATTTCGGGGCGCGATTCTTCATTCGCGTCGGCCTCGGCAGGAGGCGGCACCACAGGAGTCCCGCCATATTCGGCCCCGATTGCCGGGGCAACGGCTTCGGGCTTGGACTGTGAGACTTTACGCAAAAACGACTCGCGGGCTTCGCGTGCCGGCTCGGCCGCCTGCGACAACTCACCCGGGAGGAACGGGGCGGGCTTCTTTTTGGCGGGAAGCGGCTCGGCGGGAGCGGGGGCGCTTTGTCTCGCAACGCCCCTCTTCTCACGGAGCGAAGGCATCTCGCCCTGCAACAGCCGCAACAATTCATCGTCACCGATTGGCAACGCCTCTTGCTCGTCCTCCAACGCACGAGACGACTGCTGCGACTCTTCACGCTGCTTGCGGGCGCTCTTCACCAGCGAATATCCGACATAGCCAAAAATAAGTATCAGATAAACCCACAGATTATCCATCGCTTTTTTGTATTTTTGTCCGTGTAAAATTACATATTGTCTCTTGAAAAACAAAATTCCTGCCTACACAAAAAATTTAGGGCGGTTTCACAACCACCCTAAACGAATTTAACCTAAACCTTAACTATGAAAAAATTTCATATGAAGTTACGGCAAAGATAATAATTTTCTTTCTAATGCAAACTTTTTAGAGCATTTTTTCATAAAAAAGCCTTCAAATCATTGAAAAAATAAGGAAATTCGAATAAATATTCTTCCTGTAAAAGTTTTTTGTCATATTTGCCCCCTCATCATAAAAACGTGCCCATGAACGAAAAAAAACTCTTTATCGAGACATACGGTTGCCAAATGAACATGGCCGACAGCGAAGTGGTCGCCTCCATCATGAAGATGGCCGGCTATGCCTTGTGCGACAACATCGAAGAGGCCGACGCCATTTTTGTAAACACCTGCTCGATACGCGACAATGCCGAGCAACGGGTTGTCTCCCGCCTGCAATATTTCAACTCGCTGCGCCGCAAAAACCGGCGCCTCATCGTGGGCGTGCTCGGCTGCATGGCCGAACGGGTGAAAGAGTCGCTCCTGAGCGAACACCACGCCGACCTCGTCGTAGGCCCCGACGCCTACCTCGACCTGCCCCACCTGGTGGCCTCGGTCGAGAACGGCGAGAAAGCCATCAACGTGGAACTCTCGACCACCGAAACCTACAAGCAGGTGATTCCCACCCGCATCGGCGCCAACCGCATATCGGGCTTCATCTCCATCATGCGGGGCTGCAACAACTTCTGTTCCTACTGCATCGTGCCCTACACCCGCGGCCGCGAACGCAGCCGTGAGCCCGAAAGCATCTTGCAGGAGTTGCAAGAACTGCGCCGCCAAGGCTTCAAGGAGGCCACCCTGCTGGGACAGAACGTCAACTCCTACCACTTCACCGAGGCCGACGGCCGCGTCATCGACTTCCCCGCCCTGCTCGCCATCGTGGCCGAAGCGGCTCCCGACATGCGCATACGCTTCACCACCTCGCACCCCAAAGACATGAGCGACGAGACCCTGCACACCATCGCCCGGTATCCCAACCTGTGCCGCCACATACACCTGCCGGTGCAGTCGGGCAACAACCGCATTCTCGCCCTGATGAACCGCAAATACACGCGCGAATGGTACCTCGACCGCATTGCCGCCATACGCCGCATACTGCCCGACTGCGGCATTTCGAGCGACCTCTTTGCCGGCTTCCACTCCGAGAGCGAAGCGGAGTTTGAAGAGACCCTCTCGCTCATGCGCGAAGTGGGATTCGACAGCTCGTTCCTCTTCAAATACTCCGAACGCCCCGGCACCTACGCCGCCCGCAACCTGCCCGACGACGTGCCCGAAGAGGTGAAAATAGAGCGCCTGCAACGCATGATCGACCTGCAAAACGACCTCTCGCTCGAAAGCAACCGTCGCGACATAGGCCGCACCTTCGAGGTGCTCGTCGAGGGTTTCTCGCGCCGCTCCCGCGAACAGCTGTGCGGCCGCACGCAACAAAACAAGATGGTGGTCTTCACCCGCACCGAAAGCGTCAAGGCCGGCGACCTCGTGCCCGTGCGCATCACCGACGCCTCCTCGGCCACCCTCCTCGGCGAAGTGGTGGCCTGACCTCCCCTCCCTCCTCACGAGGCTCACCCCCCCGGCAGGGAGTCACGGCACCTACCGATGCAGGAAAGGGGGTCCGACCTCCTCCGTAAGACAATCCCCGCCCCAAACAAGATGATTGTTTGGGGCGGGGATTGTCATATCCACAGGGAAAAACAGGCTCTCAGAGCTCCGCGAGGAGCTGCGACACACTCTTCCGCAACAGGGGGTGAAGCAACGCCGGGGCAATTTCGCAAAGGGGTTCGAGGACAAACCGCCGCAGATGGAGCCGGGGGTGCGGCAGGGTGAGAGCCGGCGTGTCGAGCACGGCATCGCCCACAAAAAGCAGGTCGATGTCGATGGTGCGGTCGGCATACCGGCCATCGACACTTTTGTGCGTGCGACCCAAGTCGCGCTCGATGCGCTGCGTCACGGCAAGCAGGGTTTCGGGAGAGAGGGTGGTTTCGAGAGCGAGAGCCACGTTGAGAAAACGATGCGGCGAGGAGAATCCCCACGGCTCGGTCTCGTAGAGCGACGAGAGAGCCGTCACGGGACCGGCCTCGACCGTAAGAGCGGCGACCGCCTCCTGTATGAGCCGGAGGCGGTCGCCGAGATTGGAGCCGAGCGACAGGTAGGCAGTGGCCATAAGGTCAGAGAATGAGCATGGCGTCGCCGTACGCGCCGAAATGATAACCCTCTTTGAGGGCCGTCTCATACGCCTCAAAGACCTGTTCATATCCGCCGAAGGCGGCTACCATCATGAGCATGGTCGAATAGGGCATGTGGAAATTGGTGACGAGACTGGTGGCAACGGTGAAGTCGTAAGGCGGGAAAATAAACTTGTTGGTCCAGCCGTCATACGGTTTCATGTGACCGTCGGTGCTGACGGTGCTCTCGATGGCCCGCATCACCGAGGTACCCACGGCGCACACATGGCGTGCCTCGTCCTTGGCATGGTTGACAATCTCCACCATCTCGGGGGTGACAATCATCTGCTCCGAGTCCATCTTGTGCTTGGTAAGGTCCTCGACATCGATTTCGCGGAAGTTGCCGAGTCCCGAATGGAGGGTGAGGAACGCCGAGTCGATGCCCTTTATCTCCATGCGTTTCATCAATTCGCGGCTGAAATGGAGGCCGGCGGCAGGGGCCACGACGGCGCCTTCGTTGCGGGCGAAGATGGTCTGATAACGTTCAAAGTCTTCGGGTTCCGAGGGACGGTTGATGTAACGGGGAAGAGGCGGCTCACCGAGTTTGTAGAGCGCCTCCTTGAACTCTTCGTGCGTACCGTCGAAGAGGAAACGCAGCGTGCGACCTCGCGAGGTGGTGTTGTCGATTACCTCGGCCACCATCGAGTCGTCCTCGCCGAAATAGAGTTTGTTGCCGATGCGGATTTTGCGGGCAGGGTCTACCAGCACGTCCCACAGGCGATGTTCTTCGTTGAGCTCGCGCAGGAGGAAAACCTCGATTTTGGCGCCGGTTTTCTCCTTGTTTCCATAGAGCAGGGCGGGAAACACGCGGGTATCGTTGAAGACGAAAAGGTCGTGTTCGTCGAAATAGTTGATAATCTCCTTGAAGATGCAATGCTCTATCGTACCGGTTTTGCGATTGACCACCATGAGGCGCGACTCGTCGCGGTTTTTGGCCGGATACTTGGCAATCTGCTCTTCGGTGAGTTTGAACTTGAACTGCGATAACTTCATATCTTATTCGGTTTGTTGATTTTTCGATTCTTCGGCGGGAGGGATTTCGGCCTGCCGGGCAAGCGACTCGGCAACGACGCGGTCGATGTCGTCGACCGAGAGGCAACGGTCGAGGGTCACATCGCCTACCCGGGTGCGCACCAGCCCTATGAGGTGTGCGCCGCTGCCCAATGCCTCGCCCAGGTCACGGGCCAAGGCGCGTATGTAAGTGCCCTTGCTGCACACGATGCGTATGCGCAAGGTGTCGGGGGTGAAATCGAGCAACTCTATTTCGTCGATGACCAGCTCTTTGGGTTTGAGCTCCACAGCCTGCCCCTTACGGGCCATTCTGTAAGCCCGGCGGCCATCGACCTTGCAGGCCGAGAAAGCCGGCGGTACCTGGCTGATGGTGCCGACAAAGCGGGTCAACGTCTGCTCCACCAACTCCCGGGTGATGTGCCCGGTGGGATAGGTGGCATCGATTTCGGTTTCGAGGTCGTGCGACGGTGTCGTGGCGCCGAGGCGCAGGGTGGCAACATATTCTTTGGTCTGATACTGGAAACTCTCGATGAGCTTGGTGGCCTTTCCCGTGCAGACAATCATGACACCCGAAGCCAGCGGGTCGAGCGTGCCGGCATGTCCCACCTTGATTTTTTTGAGGCCGTAGGCACGGGATATGGTGTTGCGCAGCGTCTTCACGAGCTTGAACGAGGTCCAATGCAACGGCTTGTCGAAATATAATATCTCCCCTTCTTGAAAATCCATCTTCTCTTTTCTAAATCATAGCTCCCCCGGGAGGAGCCGTTCACTGGTTCAGGCCAGCAACGAATGGCCGATGCAGAAGGCGGCCATGAGCACACAATAGAGGGCAAACCACACGAGCTTGCCGTTCTGCACCAAACGGAGCATCCATTTGCAGGCCACGCAGCCCGAGACAAAAGCAGCCAGGAATCCGACAATCATGGCCGAGACGGAAATTCCCGATTCGGCCGGAGACAACTCCCCCTTCATCAGTTCGAGGAGAGCCTCGCCGAGTATGGGGATTATCACCATGAGGAACGAGAAACGGGCCACCTGTTCTTTCTTGTCACCCAGCATGAGGCCGGTGGCAATCGTCGTACCCGAACGGGAGAGTCCCGGCATCACGGCACAGGCTTGCGCCAGACCGATGATGATGGCGTCCTTGTAGGAAATTTTCTCTTTCCGGCGGGGACGGGCATAGTGGGCAAAGGTGAGCAACAACGCCGTGACGAGAAGCATGATGCCGACCACGAGCAGACCGTTGCCGAAAACACTCTCTACCTCTTCCTTGAAGAAGAGCCCCACGATGCCCACGGGAATCATCGAAAGGAAAATCTTGGCCACATACTGTGTCTCTTCGTTCCAGTGAAAACGGAACACACCGGCAAAGAGCCCGGCAATCTCGCGCCACAACACCACCAGCGTGCTGCACACCGTGGCGGCATGCACCACCACGGCGAAAGTGAGGTTGTCGCTACCCTGGATACCCAAGAGGGTGTTGGCTATTTCGAGATGCCCGCTGCTGCTCACGGGAAGGTATTCGGTGAGACCCTGCAAGAGTCCCAGCCACAAAGCGTCGAGCCACGTCATTCTTTATCGGTATTATGTTTTTTTTCGGGGTTCTTGTAGAGAATGGCAAACACCATGAAAACAAATCCGAGGAAGGAAATCGTCGGAGCCAGGACGATGCGCCGGAAACTGAAAATGTCGGGATTGTAATGCTCGGGAGTGGAACCGGGGCCGGCCATCAGCACAAAGCCTATGATAATCACGGCGAAGGCTGCGGCAATCAACTTCAAGTTGCTACGTCCGAGGGCAAAAAGCCGGGGGTCGGTTTTTTCTGTTTTTTTCCCGGTGAGGGGAGAAACGACTCTTCCTGTTTTCATTTTTATTCGATTACGAGTTTATGATTTACATATAATAAAGTTTGTCCCGGTCGGTACGCAGGTAACGCCGCACGGCGATGCGGGCGGCCAGGTAGGAGAGCACGATGCCCACCAGCACGATGCCCGCCCCGATGACAAGCAGCATCTCCCTGTCGAGCAACGAGGCAAAACCGGTCAATTCGCGGCTCATGTAGTAAAGCACCCCGCCCAACAAAGCATTGGCAATAAGTGCGCCGAAGATGCCGTCGACGACATGCGAGCGCACAAAGGGCCGACGGATAAACGCCGGCGTGGCGCCGACCAGCTCCATGGTGTGCAGCAAGAATCGCTTGGAGTAGGCCACCAGGCTCACGGTGTTGGCAATAAGCACCACCGATATGATGGTCATGACAAGGGCTATACCCACGAGTATGAGACCGATGAGACGCAAATTGTCATTGACCAGCTCTATGAGGTCTTTCTGATAGGAGACATTTTCGACGTAGGAATAGGCGCTGCGCAGGTTCTTGTCGATTTGAGCCAAATATGCCGCATCGGCATAGTCGCTGTGCAGCTTCACCTCGAACGAGGGACGCAGCGGATTGTAACCCAGGAGGTCTTCGGGGTTTTCGCCCAGCTCGATGTAGAGCTCGCGCAGGGCGTCGGCCTTGGAAATGAAATGCACCTGCCGGGCATACGGGGCGGCCGAAAGTCGTTTTTCCAACGTTTTTATCTGGGCATCGGTAACGTTCTCGTCGAGGACGACCGAGAAGCCCATGTTTTCACGCACATAGTGGGTGAGTTGTGTGGCAACGCCCCCCATGAGGGCTATTATCCCCAAGAGGAAAAGCACCAGGGAGGTGCTGATGGTCGACGTGAGTCGCGCTCCGAAAAACGAGTTGTATTTTTTCTTTTTCGATTTCGCCATGTTCTTTTATCGCCTTCTCCGGGCAACGCATTTATTTCTAACGGGAGAACCCTCCGAGGTGTTTCTCGGCAAAGCGAAGACAATTCTACCCGTAATTTCAGGCAAAAGAACAAATAATATATGGAATTACCGCCCGGTATTCAGTTTTTTTAACACAATATCCGCTCTTTCAGCGCAACTTGTGTCGCGTGAAATAGGGTGCCGATATGTACCGGAAGAAGAAATAGCCGATAAAAAGTATCACCAGTGAAGCGGTGTAGGCGGTCGTGTAGTCGGAGATGTCGGCAATACCACCGCCGATGAGCACGCCAAGCCCCACGCCCAAGTCCCATGAGGTGAGGTAAGTGGAGTTGGCCGTTCCCCGCTGGTTGTGCTCGGCCAGGTTGATGAAATAGGTTTGGAACGAAGGGCACACAAAGCCATACCCCATGCCCAGCACCGCGGCCGAGAGGTAATAGGTGACCGGCATCTTCACAAAGATAAAGAGAGAATAGCCGACAAAGAGTATCACGATGCCCACCTGTATGAGCCGGTTGATGTAACCCTTGTTGAGGAATTTTCCCGAGAGAAGGCGGGAGAAGATGAGGCCGAAGGCCATGAGCATGAAAAAGACGCCCGTGCCCGAATCCATACCCACCTCGTTTTTCCCATAGATGGCCAGGTAGGTCGAGAGCATGCCGTAGCTGAACGAGAGCATGCTCACCGCGATGGCTCCCGAGGTACCTTTTACGAGGAAAAAACGGTCGAACGAGATGTGGTCGGTCACCGGCCGGGGTTGCCGTTCCTTGACCGGCACGCGCACCGTCGTCACCAGCACAAAGCCCACGCAGCACGAGAGCAACGACACCCAGAATATCGTGTCGTAATTGTGCGAGGCTTCGAGCAGATAGAGCGAGACCGTAGGCCCCACGGCCATGGCCAGGTTGCTGCACACCCCGAAATATCCGATACCTTCGCCACGGCGCGACGAGGGCATGACGTCGATGGCCACGGTACTGTTGGCCACACTCACGATGCCGAAAGAGAAGCCGTGCAAGGCGCGTATCACGGCAAAAGTCAGTATCGATGCCGCCAACAGATAACCGCCGAAGATGCAGGTAAACACGGCATAACAGATGAGCATCAACCGTTTCCGGGGGAAGGTGTCGACCATGAACCCGGCAAACGGACGCATGAAAAGCGCCGTTACGGTGTAGAGAGACAAGACCATGCCCACGGCCGACTCATTGGCTTCGAAACGCTCCATGAGGTAGAGCGGAAGTATGGGCAACAACAGGTAGAAGGCAAAGAAGAGCAGGAAACTGCCTCCTCCGATGGCCAAGAACGACCGGGTCCACAATTTTTCTTTCTCCATGTTTCGCTTCTCTATTTTTGTGTGTATATGGGCTTAGGTTCCGGATTCGGGGCGCAAAGATAGGAAATAAACCCGAGGCCGCGTTACCGGGAAGCGAAAATCTTGTCACGGAGAGCGACTACCTCCCCGCCGGCATCTTGCCGGGAACGACATCTCCGCCCACGCGGGCAAACCTCTTTTCACGCACTGTTGCCCCGATCCAAAAGGGGGATGCTGGAGTGAACTTTGGAAGCCCGTTGTCTGTTGTTATCATATCCATTACTTTGTTTTACTCAACAACTTACCCAACATGAGATTGAAAGGAACCATTACCGAACAAAACCTGCTGAAAGCCTTTGCCGGCGAATCGCAAGCCCGCAACCGCTACACGTTTTTCGCCCAGACGGCCAAGGAAGAAGGTTATGAACAGATTGCCGCCATCTTTGCCGAAACGGCCGACCAGGAACTGGCTCACGCCCGCCGATTTTTTGATTTTCTCGACGGGGGCGGCATGATAACCATCGAGGCCGAATATCCGGCCGGCCGCATCGGGAAGACTCGCGAAAACCTCTACGAAGCCGCCGAAGGAGAACTGCTTGAATGGTCGGACCTGTATAGCAACTTCTCTACCATCGCCGTCGACGAGGGGTTCAAAGACGTGGCCGCCGCCTTCCGCGCCATAGCCCGCGTCGAGGAGTTCCACGAGTGGCGCTACCGCCAGCTGCTCTCCCGCATCGAAGAGCACGAAGTGTTCCGCCGCGAGGAGCCCATCAAGTGGCAATGCCGCCATTGCGGTTATGTGCACGAGGGTCTCAACCCGCCCGAGAAATGCCCCGCCTGCCTGCACCCCAAAGCCTATTTCGAGCCCAAACGCAACAACTACTGATTCCTTACGGCTCCTTACAGCAGAGGGTCGGCCTCCCCGATGGGAGACCGACCCTCTGCTTCTCGGGAGGAAATCCCGGTCTAAAATGCCGTTCAACGGGCAAGGCCGGGACCGTCGGTGGTGTAGGTGAAGAAGTCGAAATCGGCCACGCCGCCGTCACCCTCGACATTGTAGGTATAAAGTCCCACACGGGAGCCTTTCCAACTGCCGAACCGGAGGGCATAAGGCTCTCCGGCCTCGACATAGCGTTTGCCGTCGGTGCTGTAATAGAGCCGATGGCTGTTGGCCGGATAGTCGATGACCGCACGCAGATAAATGGTCTTTCCGCCCACCGGCGCTATCTCCTCCACACGTCCGTCTTTCTCCAAGTAAATGATTTTCTTGCCCTGCTTGCAGAGCACGCCGATGCCGTTGAAAAGGTGGCCGGCGCAGAGCAGTCCGGCCCGCTGACCCTCGGCCATGCGCGAGAGATCGAGACGGGTCGTCGCCTCGGAGTGATAGCCCATGGTCTTTTGCGAGAGCATGTTGTGCGAGGCTTTCAGGCTGTCGGCCTGCAAGGCGGTGAGGCGCAGCCACCCCTTGCGGGCGGTAAGCGACACACACTCGGGGCGCGGGTTGTGGTTGTATTGCCACTGCACTCCGAGACGGGGTGCGGCGAAATCGTCGCTCGACTGGGGCAGCGTAATGTCGCCGCCGGCCGTGGCGATGCGCGGCTTGGTCCACACCCGCACCGGCTCGCCGATGCCGTTCATGTCGATGTCGACCCCGATGACCGGCCAACCGTCTTTCCAGTGCGCCGGCTGCAAATGCACCACGCGGCCGATGGGCTGCACAAACTGGAAGTGGAAAAACCACCACTCCCCGTCGGGCGTGTCGACCAGTGCTCCCTGGTGCGGGCCGTTGACGGGGGTGCTCCCCTGCTCCATCACCACTTTTTTCTCATAGGGGCCATAGATGTTGCGGGAGCGGAGCACCGTCTGCCAGCCCACCTCCACCCCGCCTTCGGGTATGCTGATGTAGTAATAGCCGTCGCGCTTATATATCTTCGTGCCTTCGGCTACGGGGCCGGTATATACGGTAACCCCGTCGTCGAGCAGCTCACGCCCGTCGGGGCTCATCTTGTGCAGGATAATGGGGCCTGCCCCATGTCGGCTGCGGCCGAGATAAGCCTGCCCGTCCTCGTCCCAGAAGGGGCACGGGTCTTCCCACTTCTCGACGGCCACGACCCGGTGCAGCGGCTCCCACGGCCCGTGCGGGTCGGTGGCGGTAGTCATGAAGAGCCCTTCGTGCGGGGTGCAGAAGAAGACCCAGAACTTACCGTCGTGGTAACGTATGGCAGGAGCCCAGGAACCGCCGGCAAAACGGCGGTTGTCGTCCCACTTGGGATAGTCGAAGCGGTCGTAGACCTGGGAGATGATGGTCCAGTTGACCATGTCGTCCGACTCCAGAACGGGCATACCGATGTAGTGGAAGTCGGAACATACCATATAATACTTCTCGCCCACGCGTATCACGTCGGGGTCGGAATAGTCGGCGTTGAGAATCGGGTTCACATAGGTGCCGTTGCCCTGGTCGCCCCAAGCGGTGGTCGACTGGGCAGGCGCTCCCGCGACGGCGATGGTAAAAAGCAAGGCGGCAAGAATCGGTTTTTTCATGGATATTTCTTTATCGAATGGTTGATGTCCAAAGATAAACGAAAAGAGCCTACTTTCCAAACGGACGAAGCAGGCTCTTGCAAATTTTCTCTTCGACGGGACACTATTTCTTCCCGTCGGTAGCGGCGTGGGGATAGTCGATGGTGTAGTGCAACCCGCGGCTCTCCTTGCGCTCCATGGCCTGACGGGTGATGAGGTAACCCACGTTGATCATGTTGCGCAACTCGCATATCTCGCGCGAGGCTTTGCTGCGCTTGAAGAGGCTCTCGGTCTCCTCATAGAGAATGTCGAGGCGGTTCCACGCCCGGGTGAGGCGCACGTTGCTGCGCACGATGCCCACATACGATTCCATGATTTGATTCACCTCCCTCATGCTTTGGGTGATGAGAATGCGCTCCTCGTTGGTGATGGTACCTTCGGCGTTCCACTCGGGAATGTCGGTGTTGAAGTCATAGCGTTCGAGCACGCTCAGGGCATGGCGGGCGGCCGCATCGGCATAGACGATGGCCTCGATGAGCGAGTTCGACGCCAGACGGTTGCCGCCGTGCAGGCCGGTGCAGGAACACTCGCCGAGGGCATAGAGCCGGCGTATGCTCGACTGACCGTCGAGGTCGACCTTGATACCGCCGCACAGGTAATGGGCGGCCGGCGCCACGGGTATGTAATCGCGGGTTATGTCGATGCCTATCGAGAGGCAATGCTTGTAGATGTTGGGAAAGTGACGCTTCGTCTCCTCGGGGTCTTTGTGCGTAACATCGAGGAATACATGGTCTTCGCCGCGCTGCTTCATCTCATTGTCGATGGCACGGGCCACAATGTCGCGCGGCGCCAACGACAGGCGCGGGTCGTATTTCTGCATGAACTCCTCGCCCGACTGGTTGCGCAGCACGGCACCATATCCGCGCATGGCCTCGGTGATGAGGAAACTGGGACGGTCGCCCGGGTGAAAGAGCGCCGTGGGGTGGAACTGGATAAACTCCATGTCCTTCACCGCACCCTTGGCGCGGTACACCATGGCGATGCCGTCGCCCGTGGCCACCAGCGGATTGGTCGTGTTGCGGTACACCGCCTCGCAACCGCCCGTGGCCATGACGGTGATTTTCGAGAGGAAGGTGTCGACCTCGCCCGTCTCCTCGTCGAGCACATACGCCCCGAAACATTTGATGCCGGGCGTGTGGCGCGTCACGATGATGCCCAGGTGGTGCTGGGTGATGATTTCGACGGCGAAATGGTTTTTGAATATCGTGATGTTGGGGTGCCGTTTCACCGCCTCGATGAGGCTGGTCTGTATCTCGGCCCCGGTATTGTCTTTGTGGTGCAGGATACGGAACTCGGAGTGGCCGCCCTCCCGATGGAGGTCAAACTCACCGTTCTCTTTCTTGTCAAACTGCACGCCCCACTCGATGAGTTGCCTGATTTGACCGGGAGCTTCGCGCACCACCTTCTCCACAGCCTGTCGGTCGCTTATCCAGTCGCCGGCAATCATCGTGTCTTCGATATGCTTCTCGAAGTTGTCAACGGCCATATTGGTCACCGAGGCGATGCCTCCCTGTGCAAAATAGGTGTTGGCCTCTTCGAGACCGGCTTTGCAGATGAGCGCCACTTTGCCTTTGTGGGCCACTTTCAGGGCAAAACTCATTCCCGCAATGCCCGAACCGATAACCAAAAAATCGTATTTGTATACCATACACTCTTTCTTTCACCGGCATTTGTTCCGGTGTTCTACCGGCAAAGGTAAGAAAATCCGTCAAAGAATATTCCCACTCTCGCGCATTTTGCAATAATACCACGACCCTTTGCCGGAATTTAATGGCACTTTTTTATTGTTATGCCGGGTTTTGGCACATCACTCACAGATCTTTGTCTGCACAAAGCAGTCAGCGATATTTTACTTTGAGTTTGCTTTTTAAAGGAAAATTTATTTTCTTTACCTCCGAAACCTAAAAAAGGAGGTAAAAAAACAGACATTCCATAATTCCATACTCTTGTAACATATTGCACAACTTGTCTGACAATTATTGAACTCGGTTAAATCTGGTAAATTTAAGAAGTTCTACAATAAGCGTCAAAGTCAAGTTTGTACCCCTATGGGGCGCAGACTGCTTTTTCGTCTTAGAACTTCGGGCTTACCAGAGCCTTACCGAGTAAGAGAAAAGCGATGGCTGCGTCCCTTTTCTTTTACATAACAGCAGCAACATAAAAACAAAAAAACTCTCTTATGAAAAAAGATGTAGATGACAAACTCATGGATCTGTACTCCGGGTTATGGCCCGACTTCTGCAAGGCCATGAAATCGGTGACAACAAACACTGAGGCCACCGCCCTACCCACCAATCCGCTTCTGCTGTTCGTAAAAGACAACGGAACCGATTACGAGAAAGCCGACTTGCGTGTCGTTGTTTTCGGTCGTGAGAACAACGATTGGGAAGGCACGTTTTCTGCCGAGAACATCTCCCCCCGCGAAGAAATAGACCGGATACAAGATATTTACGACGGCTACTTCAATTATGGCAACGGCAGCCGAAAAATATTCATGCGCGGCATGGAGAAATTCATATCCCGCCTTCGCGAAAAATGCCCGGGACGCACCATCGAATATGTATGGAACAATATCGTGAAAATAGGGAAAGCCCGCATTCCGGGGCAGAAAAATGCAATCGGCATTCCTCCGCAACAGATACAGGAGGTCGAGATGCGATATTTCCCTGTCGTGGAAGAAGAGCTGCGCATTCTGAAACCCGATGTCGTATTGTTCCTCACAGGACCATCATACGACCCTGTCATTGTCAAGCGCATTCAAGGCGTTACGTTCTCTCCCCTGACCTCGGCCCATGGCCAAGAAATAGCCAGGGTTGAAATTCCCGGCATAAAATGGGCATATCGCACTTATCACCCACGCGGATTCATGTATAAAGGAAAAGGTACGATGGAAGCCTATTTCGACGCAATCATTGAAGACATTCTATGCAATCTCAAAAAATAGTGTCCATTGCGAAAAATTGGCTATCCACAAAACTTTTGACATTCCTCGATCTAACCGATGACGGTAAAGACTCGACAATTCTCTACACAACAAAACTCTTTATCGGTATGAATACCATCGAAACGGAAATAGAAAAAATACTTCATATAAAACTGGAAAAAAGAGAGAACAGATATTACTATCCTGATGATCTCGACCTGAGCGAAACACGCATCACCACCCTGCCTGAAAACCTGTCGGTGGGGGGTGATCTCGACCTGAGAGGAACACACATTACCTCCCTGCCCGAAAACCTGTCGGTGGGAGGAAGCATCAACCTGTGTGGAACACGCATCTCTTCCTTGCCCAATAATTTATCGGTGGAAGGGAATCTCGACCTGAGCTACTCCGATATCACCGCACTGCCTGAAAGCCTGTCAGTGGGTGGAAATATCGACCTGAGCGGAACACGCATCACCGCACTGCCCGAAAATCTGTCGGTGGGTGGAAGTCTCTACCTGAGCGACTCCGACATCATCGCCTTGCCCGAAAATTTATCGGTGAATGATGATCTCGACCTGAGCGAAACACGCATCACCACCCTGCCTGAAAACCTGTCGGTGGGGGAAAGTCTCTACCTGAGCGACTCCAACATTACCGTTCTACCCGAAAATTTATCTGTGGGTGGAAGTCTCTACCTGAGCGGAACAGACATCACCGCACTGCCTGAGAATTTTTCAGTGGGTGGTAGTCTCTACCTGAGCGGAACAGACATCACCGCTCTGCCTGAGAATTTTTCGGTAGAAGGGGATCTCAACCTGCGTGGAACACACATCACCGCTCTGCCTGAGAATTTATCTGTCAAGGGGGATCTCTACCTGAGCGACTCCGACATCACCGCCCTACCCGAAAACCTGTCGGTGGGGGGAAATATCAACCTGGGCGAAACACGCATCTCCTCCCTGCCTGAGAATTTTTCGGTGGGAAGAAGTATCGACCTGAGCGGAACAGACATCACCACCTTGCCTGATAATTTATCGGTAGAAGGGGATCTCGACCTGTGTGGAACACGCATCTCCTCCTTGCCCGAAAATTTATCGGTAGAAAGGGATCTCTACCTGTGTGGAACACACATCACCGCACTGCCCGAGAATTTATCTGTGGAAGGGAATCTCAACCTAAACAACTCCGACATTACCGTTCTACCCGAAAATTTATCTGTGGGTGGAAGTCTCTACCTGAGTAA
>UQOX01000002.1 GCA_900542765.1 uncultured Porphyromonadaceae bacterium
CCGCCCCCGCTTTTGTTTGTTGTCGGGATTATTGTTGCCGGCGGTATTTGTAGTAACGTATCATGTCGGAAATACCATATAGAACCATTGATATGCCGAAAATCGTCATGATGAGATTGACCGTTCCGAATGGCTTGAATATCATGAAGAGTCCGGCTGCCGCAATGAGAATTGGCACGACATACATAATTGCAGGAATGGGCATGAGGCTGCTCGAACGGATAAGTGCTGCGATTTCGGAAATGCTGGCCAAGAGCAATATGATGCCTAAGGCAATAAGTACGACGGCATTGAAGAAGGAGGGCTGCAACAGCATCCACACGCCGATGATGAGGGCGCCTATGCTTTCGACGAGGACATAGCCCGGTAGTGGGGTTTCTCGATTTTTATAAGTGAAATATCCGATAATCGCCAGTACGGCGGGAATAGCCAAGATGGCACCGATGAGCATGATGACGATGTTGGGACCCAGTTGCGGATTGATGATGACAACTACGCCCAAGGCGATTGCCAGCAGGTTGCGAATGATGGGATTTTTGAAGAGTGCTTCCATAGATGAGGATATATGTTTTTGTATAACAAAGATAGCTCATTGATGTTGAATAAAAATATTTCATACCGAAAAAAAGAACAACGTTTCTATCCCGGAGGATAATTTTCCATGGCTGAAAGTCGTTTTTTTCGGTTATCTTTGTTGCATCAAAAAAACAGGCTCTTTCTGCATGGCGCGAAAAAAAACATTATTTGTCATAAATCCGATTTCGGGAACTCATTCCAAGGCGAATATTCCCACATGGATCGAGACGACTCTCGATAAAGACCTTTTCGAGCCGGAGGTTGTCTTTACCCAATACGGCGGTCATGCTTCGGAATTGGCGCGACAGGCCGTGGAGAAGGGGTATGATATGGTCGTTTCGGTGGGCGGTGACGGTACATGTAACGAAATAGCCAGTTCGCTTGTGCAGACCGATGTCGCGTTGGGTATCATACCCGTAGGTTCGGGAAACGGGTTGGCGCGGCATTTGGGAATACCGCTCAATCCCTTGCGTGCATTGCAAATCTTCAATGATGCCATTGTCGACAACATCGACTATTGCATGGCCAACGAACGGCCATTTTTCTGCACCTGTGGCATGGGATTCGATGCTTGGGTGAGTAAAAAATTTGCCGAAGACAAGCATCGCGGCAAGATGACCTACATAAAGAAGGCTGTCGAAGAATACCTGACCTATAAGAACGAGGTTTATCGCATCGAGACGGCCGATGGCGTGATACAAGAAAAAGCTTTTATCGTTGCCTGCGGCAATACCTCGCAATATGGCAACAATGCCTATATTACTCCGCGGGCAAGTCTGCACGACGGGAAAATCGATGTGACGATTATGTTCCCTCTCACACCGATTGACGTATTGCCTATGGCTGTGCAGTTGTTTACGAAATGGATTAGTGTCAGCCCGAATGTCAAGACATTTGAAACCCCTGCGTTGACCGTTACGCGTGAGCGTGAGGGTATAATGCATCTCGATGGCGAACCCGTTGAGATGTCGGAGCGCATCGATATTAAATGTGTCAAGGGCGGGTTGCGTGTGTTTGTTCCCCGAGAAGAATTACACAAGTCGGTGATTACCCCTATACAATCGTTGGTTTTCGACGTGGTCGATACCATAAAACATGAACTCGATATTTGATTCCCCTGTGACAGGTTGATGGACATGGGTGCATTCCTTTGGGAATGTCATGCCTTTAAAATGTGCGGGTAGTTTTTATTTCTTGATTCATTATTGTGTGAACTGGTTTCTTGATTTTGTAACTTATGTAAGTTTTCTTTGTTTGTAATATATTGATATATAGGTGCTAAATTTGCTGTTCTGATTGATTTTCAAAATATGGAATGCAGAAAAGTTTTCCAAAATAGAAAACTTTCTGTGAAAATATTTGCTCCGATATTCTCTTCTTTGTACTTTTGTCACACATTCGGTTCTCAAATTCATTCAGAAAAAATGAGATTAAAAGGGAATCCTGTGCAAGACAGGAACTATCCCCGTAGCTGTGAGCTTCGAATAAAGTCTGTTCAATAAAGTCACTGGTCGTTGAACCGCACGACCGGGAAGGCGCAACAGATGGAGCGAGTCAGAAGACCTGCCGGGTGTTGAGTTGTAAACGATGCTTCGGGCCGAAAGCAGGACAACAGGCACTCTCATGCCTTATCCCTTCCGCTTTTTTCGTTGCATTTTGTATCGCATAAAATTTTTTTAATGCCCTCATTATGATACAAACCATTATCAAACGTGACGGTCGCATTGTCGGCTTCAACGAAGAGAAAATCATGGCGGCCATTCGCAAGGCAATGCTTCATACCGAAAAAGGAGAAGATGAGCCGCTCATTCGCAAAATTACCGACCGCATTGCTTGCAACGGCCGCGAACAGATGAGTGTCGAGGAGATACAAGACTGGGTGGAGATGGAGTTGATGAAAAGTCCGCGCAAGGAGGTGGCCAAGAAATACATCGCCTATCGCGACCAGCGCAGCATTGCCCGTAAAGCCAAGACGCGTGAGATGTTCCTCGATATTATCAACGCCAAGTCGAACGATATCACCCGGGAGAACGCCAACATGAATGCCGACACGCCGGCCGGCATGATGATGAAGTTTGCCAGTGAGACCACCAAGCCTTTTGTCGATGATTACCTCCTGAGCGATGAGACGCGCGATGCCCTCCGTCACGGATACATACATATACACGACAAGGACTATTACCCCACAAAGAGTTTGACCTGTGTGCAACACCCGCTCGACAAGATTCTCAAAAAAGGGTTTTGTGCCGGTCACGGCGAAGCGCGTCCGGCCAAACGCATCGAGACGGCCAGCATATTGGGGTGCATATCCATGGAGACGGCACAGAACGAGATGCACGGCGGTCAGGCCATTCCCGCGTTCGACTTTTACCTGGCCCCTTATGTGCGACTCAGTTACATCGAAGAGATAAAAGGGCTCGAAAAATTTACCGCAGCCGACTATTCCCATCTCTATGATGCCCCCATCGATGATTATCTCTATCACGACCTCGACGGTCTCACGGGCGATGCCCGCATCAAACAGCAGGCCATCAATAACACGGTGCGACGCGTGCACCAGTCGATGGAGGCATTTATCCATAATATGAATGCAATACATTCCCGCGGTGGAAACCAAGTGGTTTTCAGTTCGATAAATTATGGAACCGACACATCGGCCGAGGGGCGTTGCATCATACGGGAAATTCTGATTAGCACCTAGGAAGGCGTGGGGAATGGTTCTACGGCCATATTCCCCATACAAATCTGGAAAAAGAAACGGGGGGTAAGTTATCTGCCTACCGACCGCAACTACGACCTCTATTGCTATGCCTGCCGAGTGACGGCCCGTCGTTTCTTCCCCAACTTCCTCAATCTCGACGCCCCCTTCAATCACCATGAACAGTGGCGCGAAGATGACCCCGAACGTTATAAATACGAGGTGGCGACGATGGGTTGCCGCACCCGTGTGTTTGAAAATCGGTTCGGAGAGAAAACCTCCATTGGCCGGGGAAATCTCTCTTTTACGACGCTCAACCTGCCGCGCATGGCCATAGAGTGCATGTCGATAACCAATCGCGAAGACCGCATCAATGCCTTTTTTGCCAAGCTCGATGAGATTCTCGATGTGACGGCCCGTCAGTTGGAAGACCGGTACAATTTCCAGAAAACCACATTGGCCAAGCAGTTCCCGTTGTTGATGTCGATGTTGTGGGTGGGGTGTGAAAAACTCAAACCCGAAGAGCCCATAGCCGATATCATCAATCAAGGAACCTTGGGCATCGGATTCATCGGACTGGCCGAGACGCTGGTGGCTCTCACGGGCAAGCATCACGGCGAAGATGCCGACGCTCAGGCACTGGGGTTGCGCATCATCACTTACATGCGCGACAGGGCCAACGAATTTTCTGCGCAGTACCACCATAATTTCAGTATCTTGGCAACTCCGGCCGAAGGTTTGTCGGGAAAATTTACCGCCAAGGACCGCAAGGAATTTGGTATCATACCCGGCGTTACCGACAAGGAATACTATACCAATTCCAACCATGTGCCGGTTTACTATAAGTGCAGCCCCCGCCATAAGGCCGAGGTTGAGGCACCTTATCACGACCTCACGCGCGGCGGACACATCTTCTATGTCGAGATCGATGGCGACGCCACGCACAATCCCGAGGCCATCATGGATATTGTCGACTTGATGGACAAATACGACATCGGCTACGGGTCGGTCAATCACAACCGGAACCGTTGCATGGATTGCGGGTATGAAGACGCACAAGACGGTCTCGACGTGTGCCCCCAATGCGGAAGTCACCACATCGACCGCCTGCAACGCATTACCGGTTACCTCGTTGGGGCGACCGACCGTTGGAATCACGCAAAACTGGCAGAACTGCATGACCGTGTCGTCCATAAATAACGATTCAGCAACGATGCTCTCGGTGCTTGACATCATCGAGGGAACCTCGGTCGACGGGGTGGGGTTGCGCACTTCGATATACTTTGCCGGTTGCGAAAACGGTTGCGTGGGCTGTCACAATCCCCAGTCGTGGGATATGGACAATGGTGTGAGATATTCGGTCGAGTATCTGTACGAGCGAGTTCGTTCCGCCGATATGCCGGTGACTTTTTCGGGTGGCGACCCCATGTTGCAGGCGGCTTCGCTGCTGCCTTTGGCCCGGCGCATCAAGGAGGAGGCGCATAAGAACATCTGGTGCTATACGGGCTATCGGTTCGAATCCCTGTTGGAGAGGCCGGTCACCCGGGAATTGCTGGCCTATGTCGATGTTTTGGTCGACGGCCCTTTCATATTAGCCGAAAGAGACTTATCTTTGCATTTCAGGGGAAGCCGCAACCAGCGTCTTATCGACGTGCCGCGTTCCCTGAAAGAAGCACACACAATAGAATATCTGTTACAAATGCACATTCGATGAGTATGAATATTGTCGTTTTCGCATCGCATGGGGGGTCGAACTTGCAAGCTGTCGTCGATGCCGTGGCCGAAGGTCGCATCGATGCCGATATAAAAGCGGTCATCAGTAACAATTCGGGCGCTTTTGCCCTTGAACGGGCCCGTCAGGCAGGAATCCCCGCCTATCATGTCAGTCTGAAAACCGAGGGCGATGAAGCCGCCCTGTCGCAGAAGTTGTTGACCCTTCTCGCCGAAAAAGAGACCGATATTATCTTGTTGTTGGGATATATGCGCATGTTGCCGGTCGAGGTGTTGAAGCGTTATCACAACCGCATATTCAACATACACCCGGCACTTTTGCCGCGGTATGGCGGGAAAGGCATGTATGGCATACATGTGCATGAAGCGGTGATTGTTTCCGGCGACACGGTGTCGGGGGTTACCATACATCGGGTCGATGAGGCTTATGACCGGGGAGAGATTGTCGCACAGGCCGAGGTGCCGGTTAGGCCCGGCGATACGCCCGACACTCTTGCGGCTCGCGTTTTGGAGCGTGAACATACCTTCTTGGTCGAGACCCTTGGCCGCATAATCGGTGGAGAAATTCATTTGGGAGACTGATTTTCACCATAACGAAACAGGAAGAGCCCGCAAACTTGTCTTTGCGGGCTCTCTTTGTATCCGGGCTTTCATTTGTGCCGTATTTTCGAGGAGAGGGGAGATGTGAAACAATTTTTTTGCTGATGGAATAAACTTTTCTCGACGATGCGAGTCTAATCCCGAAAATGCCAAACCATATCATGAAAAGAAAATGTGCAAGGGTGGTTTTGTCGCTCGTCCTGTTGATAGGCTACCCGGTAATTTCCCGAGCCTTTGTGCCCGAAAAACTCGACCGCGGCCTGGTTGCCGTGAAAACTTCCGAAGGAGTTTTTATCAGTTGGCGCTATCTTTCGACCGATAGCGACAGCACCCTTTTTGAACTCTATCGCGACGGAGAAAAGATAGGTGATGCTCCTTTTGTCTTGACCAATTATCTCGATGCCGACGGGTGCGATACTTCGCATTATGTCGTGAAGACGTTTTGTGGCGGCAAGGAGTTGGAGTCGTCCCAACCCGTGACCCCGTGGCAACAATCCTATCTGCGCATACATCTCGACCGTCCCGAGGAAGGCGTGACCCCTCCCTTCCATGCCATCAACCGCGGGCGTGACTTGAACCGTCCCAATGGCGAACGCTACCGCTATATTCCCGGCGATTGCAGCGTGGGTGATGTCGATGGTGACGGGCAATACGAAATCGTGCTCCGTTGGGATCCTACCAATGCCCGCGACAATTCGTTCCGTGGCTATACCGGTGAGGTCTATCTCGATTGTTACAAACTCGACGGCACGCGTCTGTGGCGCATCAACTTGGGCAAGAATATTCGTGCCGGAGCGCACTATACCCAGTTTATGGTCTACGACCTTGATGGAGACGGACGTTCTGAGGTTGCCTGCAAAACGGCTCCGGGCACGGTCGATGGTGTAGGAGCGTATGTCCTGCTCGAAGGTGATGACCCCCAGGCCGACTATCGCACGCCGACCGGCGACCAAGTGGTGGGTACAATTATGGACGGCCCCGAGTATCTTACCGTTTTCGACGGGGAAACAGGAGCTGCCCTGTCGACGGTTCCCTATCAGCCCGGGCGTGACATTACCCGCAAATGGGGCGATAACAAGGCCAATCGCAGCGAGCGTTATCTCGCCTGCGTAGCCTGTCTCGACGGTGTGCACCCCAGCTTGGTAATGTGTCGCGGGTATTATACCAATGCCTACCTGGTTGCCTATGATTTTGATGGGACGCAGTTGAAACTTCGATGGTTCCACCGTTCCGAACGAAAAGGGAAAGGTCTCTATGGGGAAGGGGCGCACAGCCTCTCGGTCGCCGATGTCGACGGCGATGGCTGTGATGAAATCATTTACGGGGCGGCGGTGCTCGACCACGATGGCACGGTGCTTCACCGCACCGGTCTCGAACATGGTGATGCGTTGCATGTTTCCGACTTGATGCCCGACCGTCCCGGCCTTGAAATTTTCATGATACATGAGGAGGCGGGAGGAGCCGACGTGCGTGATGCCCGCACCGGAGAAATCCTTTTCCGCGAAGACGACGATAAAGACACCGGCCGTGGTGTCGCTGCCGATATAGACCCTCGTTATCGCGGATTTGAGTTTTGGTCGCTTGCGTCGTCAAATATCTATTCGACCGATGGCTTCAAGGTAATTGCGCGTGGCCGCATTCCGGTAAATTTCCGCATCTATTGGGACGGAGACCTCTGTGATGAGTTGCTCGACGGAACCCGCATTTCAAAATGGATTCCCGAAAAGAACCGTTGTGAGACCTATGTCGATTTTCGGGAGTTGCAACCGGTATCTTCCTGCAACGGCTCCAAGAAAACCCCTTCGATAAGCGCCGACATATTGGGCGACTGGCGCGAAGAGGTCATATTGTGGGACCGCACGACAGCCTCGGATTTGGTGCTTTTCACCACGACGGCACCGACCTCATATCGCATACCCACGCTCATGCACGACCCTGTCTATCGCATGAGCATCGTATGGCAGAATGTCGCATATAACCAACCACCGCATCTCGGGTTTTATTTGCCCGACCGTTATGGCCGCTGATGAGGCATTTGCCCGTTTGTTCGGGGCGACTCCTGCCATAAACGTGACAGGTGCCGCCCCGGATTATTTTTGTCGGCTTCCCCCAAGATTTGCCGGGAGACGATGACGTGATGCCGTTTTGTTGTCGGGTACATTCTGTTTCTGCCTGGCTTATTGCCCCATCGTATAAAAAACGCTAATAATCAAGAAATTTTTCTGCCATTTCACTCACTCGGCATACATTTTGCATACTTATAAATGTGACGTCGCATGACGGCACAGGAAATAGAATCGACCATAAAAAGGAGTAGTATGTCATATATCGATTATTACAAGATATTGGGCGTTGACAAAAATGCCACTCAGGAGGAGATAAAAAAAGCCTACCGTAAATTGGCTTGTGTGTATCACCCCGACCTGAATCCCAATGACCCATCGGCCAAGGAAAAATTCCAGCAACTGAACGAGGCCAATGAGGTATTGGGGGATCCTGAGAAGCGGAAAAAATACGATGCTTACGGTGAAAACTGGAAACATGCCGATGAGTTCGAGGCTCGGAAGAAAGCCTATGGTTCCCAGACTGGCGCTGCGGGCGGCGATGGCGGGTATTGGTATTCGACCGACGGGACGCACTTCTCGGGGGGATTCGGTGGAGAAGGTTTCTCCGACTTTTTTGAAGAGCTTTTTGGAAAACACGATGCCTCTTCGAGAACAGGTCGCCGCAGCCGGTATCGTGGACAGGATATTCAGGCCGAGCTGCCTCTGACCTTGCGTGAAGCGGCCGTGACCCACCAGCAGACTTTTACCGTGGGCGGTGAGAGGTTGAGAATCACGGTCCCGGCCGGAGTAGAGAACGGTCAGGTCATCAAACTCAAAGGTTATGGAGGTAAAGGTGCCGACGGAGCTCCCGACGGAGACCTCTACATTACCTTTGTCGTTTCCGATGACCCGCAGTTCAAGCGCAAAGGCAATGACCTTTATACCGATCTCAACATCGACCTCTTCACGGCCGTGCTCGGTGGCGAGGTGATTGTCGATACCTTGAACGGACAGGTGAAGATGAAGGTGGCTCCCGGAACACAGAGCGAAAGCAAGATGCGACTCAAAGGAAAAGGATTCCCCGTCTATAAGGAAGAGGGACACGCGGGCGACCTAATTGTTGCTTGTCATGTAACCATTCCTACCCATCTTTCGCCACGGCAGAAAGAGCTTTTCGAACAGTTACGGAATAGTTGAAACATCTAAAACGAGAAGATTATGACGAACGATTTCATTATCATAAGCGACTATTGCAAAAGGTGTCACGTCGAGCCCGACTTTATCTTTACGTTGGGCGAAGACGGATTGATAGATATATCTGTTGTCGATGAGTTGAGATGCTTTCCCGAGGCTCAGTTGCCTGAGCTCGAACGCTATGTGCACCTTCATTATGACCTCTCGATAAACCACGAAGGACTCGGTGCCGTGCGTCACTTGCTGTCGCAAATCGAAGATTTGCAGAAAGAGGTGCTCCGCCTGCAAAACGAGTTGCGCTTCTATCGCTCATTCGACTGGGAATAGATTTTCCCGGTGTGGAAATGTGTACCGGCTCTTTCCTTGGACGAGAGATGCCATCGAGAAAAACTCCCCGGTTGCGGTATATGTCCGCGGCCGGGGAGTTTGTTTGGGGGCTGTCGAATCTCCGAAGATGTTATCGAGAAGCAAGCAGGCGTTGCAGAATCTTCCGATATTCATTTTCGAAGTTGGGCGTGAATATTTCTTTGTCGAGCGAGGCTTCGATTTTTTCTATGGGCCAGAACTCGCCCCGTTCCACCTCGTCGTGGTCGGGCGAGATATTCCCGTCGTAGAGGGTGAAAAAGGTGTTGACCAGCTCTTTTTCGATTTTCGACTCGAAAACATACCTGCCGATGAGAACCGGGACAAAACCGGTGATGCCCAACTCCTCGCGGGCTTCCCGATGGAGGGCGTCGGTCACCCCTTCGCCGTAATCGATATGTCCTCCCACGGCCGTGTCCCATTTCCCCGGCTGAATGTCCTTGTCGAGGGACCGTTTTTGCAGATAGAGTTCGCCGCGGGAGTTGAAGACATGCAGATGCACCACCGGGTGCAGGAGTTTGCTCCCGTTGTGGCATTCGCCCCGGGTGGCTTGCCCGATGGTGTGGCCGCAGGAATCGACAATCGGGAAAATTTCATTCGGATTTGATGGCATGGTGTTTTCTCTTTTATTCGTTTTTTTTGTAGGCGGCAATGGCTTGGCGGAGTTCTTTTTCACCGGCATCTCCGGGGCAGACGTCGAAACTCAGTCTGAACGTGCACCCCGACTGCCATTCCGAACAGCCATAGGCATTCTTCCCTTTCAGAACCTTTCCTTTTCCGCAAAGCGGACATACGAGGGGTTCGGTTCCCGACATTTCTTTTTTTCTCTTGCCGGCAGCCGTTTTTTTCTTCCCTTTTTCTTTTTTTCCTTTCCCTTCTGCCGGTTGAGGCTCTTCGGGTTTCGGTTCGATGGTGATGCTTCGGGTCGAGTTGTCGTTGCGCACATCGTTTACGATTTGCGTGACCATGGTTTTCAGTTCCGCCAAGAAGTCCGACGCTTTGTATTCGCCCCGTTCGATGCGGCGCAACTTGTTTTCCCAGATACCCGTCAACTCGGCCGATTTCAATAATTCTTCGCGTATCGTGCCGATGAGCTCGATGCCGGTGATTGTGGCGACGAGGTTCTTTTTCTCTTTGCGTATGTAGTTGCGTTTGAGCAAGGTCTCGATAATGGCGGCGCGGGTCGAAGGGCGTCCGATGCCGTTCTCTTTCAATGCGTCGCGCAGGCTCTCGTCTTCGACCAGTTTGCCGGCCGTTTCCATGGTGCGCAGCAGGGTTGCCTCGGTGTAGAGTTTGGGTGGCTGAGTCCATTTTTCGCTCAGGGTGGGAGTGTGGGGCCCGCTTTCACCGGGGGTGAATTGTGGCAGGACACCTTCTTCGTTCTCCTCCTTCTCTTTTTCGGCCGGGTCGCTTTCTTTTTCAAAAACCGTTCTCCACCCGGGAAATAGAATCTCTTTGCCCGTGGCTTTAAAGGCAACGCCGTTCACATCGCCCAAAACCGTCGTGGTGGCTATTTTGCAATCGGGATAGAATGCGGCGATAAATCGTCGGGCGACGAGGTCATAGACCTTCCTTTCCAAGTCGGTCAGGTTGTTGGGCTTTACCGGCGTGGGAATGATGGCATGGTGGTCGGTAACCTTGCTGTTGTCGAATACTTTTTTCGATTTGGGCAGTTTTTGCAGGTTGAGGTTGCCTACCAGTGCCGTGTATGCCGGTTGCGATGCGACCGCCTGCAAGATGGCCGGGCACTTGGGGTAGATGTCGTCGCTCAGGTAGGTGGTGTCGACACGCGGATAGGTTGTGGCTTTTTTCTCGTAGAGGGCCTGTATGAGGCGCAGCGTTTCGTCGGCCGAGAATGCGAATTTTTTGTTGCACTCCACCTGCAACGACGTAAGGTCGAAGAGCCGGGGGGCAAACTCTTTCCCCTCTTTGCGCGATACATCGGTGACGGTGAAGGGGTGGTTTTCGATTTCGGACAGTTTTTTCTCACCCTCTTCGATGGTGGCAAACCGTCCGCTGGTGACGGAAAAGGTCGTTTCCCGGTAGAGCGTTTTCAGTTCCCAGTAAGGTTGCGGCACGAAATTCTCGATTTCGTGTTGTCGGTTGACGATGAGAGCCAGGGTAGGGGTCTGCACGCGGCCGATGGAGAGAATCTGTCGGCGTTGCCCGTATTTCATCGTGTAGAGCCGGGTGGCGTTCATGCCCAGCAGCCAATCGCCGATGGCCCGCGAGAGGCCGGCTTCATAGAGCGAAGCAAAGTCCTCTTGCGGTTTGAGGTTCTCGAAACCCTCCCGGATAGCCTCCTCGGTAAGGGACGAAATCCACAACCGGTATACCGGACATTTGCACGAGGCTTTTTGCATCACCCAGCGTTGTATCAGTTCTCCTTCTTGTCCCGCATCGCCGCAGTTGATGACGGCGTCGGCCTTCGCAATGAGATGTTCAATGACGGAGAATTGCTTCTCGATGCCTTTGTCGTCGATGAGCTTGATGCCGAATCGTGGCGGTATCATCGGCAAGCTCCACAACGACCATTGTTTCCATTGGGGCGTATATTCGTGCGGCTCTTTCAGGGTGCATAGGTGCCCGAAGGTCCAGGTCACGCAGTAGCCGTTACCCTCGAAGAAACCGTCGCGTCGCGTCTTGGCTCCGATGACTTCGGCTATATCTTTGGCCACACTGGGCTTTTCGGCAATGCAGACTTTCATTCGGCCTCGTTTTTGCGGGTGAAGCGATACATGCACACGATGTCGCGAATGTCGTTTCCGCGGCGTTCGCTTTTCCACATCTCCTCGAAGTCATAGTCGGCGTGGCGGGCTGCAAAGGCCGGGTATTCTCGTTCGCCCACCAGCAGGTAACCCTCTTCGGGCGTGTGTTCTTCAAAGTCGACGACGCGGTTGTGGGTATAAAAATTGATGACAAAGAAACGCATCATCGGTGACCCGATGTAGGAGTAGACAGCTCCTTCGGGGACAATCTCCTCGACCCTTTGTGCCAACGCATAGTCCGACTTGCGGTTGAGTACATCGGGGAGCACGGCCGTGTCGACGGTAAACTGCACCCAGAAGAAGAGGGTGATGACCGAATAGGAGTACCGGTTGCTTATCGACTGTATGTCGCGGCTCTTGTAAACCTCATGCACGAGCAGAACCAATACGATGAGGGCGATGACGTCCCACGCGTTCCAGCCTTTGAGCCCGGCCAGGAAATCTTGTGTGTCGGCGGGAATCCAAGAGTCGAACCACCCGGCTTTCACACCGATGAAGACCAGGAAGAAGAGCACCGATATGCCCGACAGGAGAATGCCGAATACGCGCCATGTCTTGCGATGTTCCTGCACGAGATAATGCATGTATCCGGCCAGAAAGTAGCTGAGGAAGGGGTATATAGGCAGCAGGTAGACCGAGCGTTTGCTGTCGGGGATAAGGTAGAAAAACAGAATCACCAAAATGGCCGTGAGGGAGAAGAGACGTACGGGCGACAGGTCGGATATTCTTTCGCAAAGCTCTTTCCACCAACTCCTTATCGGTCGTTTGAGCCCTTTGTATGAGAGCGCGAAAAGGGAGAAAACAACCAGCAGCGTCCAAGGCAAGAACCCGGCCAGGGTGATATAGAGGTAGTAAAATGGCGGAGCGTTGTGCGAACTGTATGACATGTTGCCGGTGAAGCGGTCGAAATTTTCTTCAATGACGAGGTCGAGGAATTCTTGTCCGGCTTGCAGGTAGGCCACATAATACCACACGGCAGGCAGCAGGCAGGCAGCGACTGCGGCACCCAAGAGCTTGTAACAGACCCTGAAAAACGGTTCTTTGCGCAGCAGCAGGAATACCCCGGTCACCAGGCACGGCAGGACAATGCCCACGGGCCCTTTGGTGAGGGTGGCTCCGCTCATGAACAGAATGGCCCACAGCGGGACTCCCTTCAACCCCTTTTCATACCATCGGTACAGTTGGAAGAGTGCCAATACGATAAATACCGTCAGTACCATGTCGACCCGTGCTGCGGTTGCAGCCCGGTGTACCTCAAAGGCCGACAGGAACAAAATGGCCGACAGGAATGCCGTGTTGAAATTGCCCTCGCGCCGGGCATAAAAGAGAAACATCATCGAGGCGATGATAATCGTGGCCAGTGCCGACGGCAGGCGAGAGGTATATTCGTTGACCTCCCCCTCGTTGAAGATTGCCGAGCCAAGAGCCGTAATCCAGTGATACATGGGCGGCTTGTAGGCAATATCGCCTCCGTTATTGCGCGGGAGAATCCAGTTCCCGTCTTGCAGCATGCTCACCGCCACGATGGCCTCACGCGGTTCGCCTTTGGTGTGGAAGTGCGTCAATCCGAGAATAGGCAGAAGCGTCGAAATGCAGATGATGAACAGCAGCCCGAGGAGAATATTTTTTGATGCGGGTTTCATGTGAAGTTCCTGTTTATTTTTTGAATGTGACGTATCGGTTGAGCAGGTAGTTTACCAATGTGTAGACCGCCATGGCCGGGAGTTGTGCCCAGTTGGGGTTGATTCCTAAACCTTCGACCAGTTCCCGCAGGAAAAGGTATTGTATGCCGTAACTGACGGCGAACACCAGCAGGAAAACGAGGCTCTCACGCAGCATGTTGCCGGCACCGCGGCGGAATACCCATAATTTGTTCCAGAAAAAGCTGTTGATTACCCCCACGATGTAACTCAGCAGGTTCGATGCCGTGTAACTGACCGAGAACAGATTGTATAATATATAAAACGTGGCCAGGGAAATCGCTGTGTTGAGAATCCCGACGACGATAAATTTGCTGAATTGGGCGATGGTCTCTTTGGGTGGAATAAGGGAGTGTATCGACATTGTACGAGTGGAGAATTGTGGCAATATAAAGATGAGCAAGGCCGGTCTTGTTTGAGGCCGTATCCGCAGTCCATTTCCTCGGGAAAGGACGGTGGAATGTTATGAATGAGCCGATTCGTCGTCGTTTTTACCGGAATCGGCCAAAAGACTGTCTGCTGCGGCAATGTCCTTTTCAAAAAGATGCAACCGCACACCGCCGAGGTTTGAGTCGAACATCGGATAAACGCACGCCATGTTTTCGTTGGAAATGAAGCAGTCGATGCCATTTCTCTCCAACAGGTTCTTGGCTTCGTAGGCTTCGGACAGGGTGTTGTAGTAACTGTAAATGACCACTTTTTCGTTGTTCCTGTTTTTCTCTTCTGCCATAATATGATTATTTATGATTGTGGAGAGGTTTGTTGGGTCGGATAGTGCAGGTTCTGAGGCGTAATTACCTCCAACACTTCGCGCAGATATTTGTCGGCTTCGTAGCGGGCCATCGGCAGGTCGTGCAGCAGGTAGTTGCCGCAGTCCTGCGGTGCCGCGCCGGGTACCTCGCCTTCGAAGTCGCGGATAAACCGGAACGTCTCTTTCATCAGTTCCACGATGTCTTCGGCCGCGAGATCGCCCTGCATCAGGAAATAGTTGCCGGTGCAGCAGCCCATGGGTCCCCAAAATACGATTCTGTTGCCATAGACGGGGTGGTTGCGAAGGTAGGTCGCCGCCAGGTGTTCGATGGTGTGCAAGGCTCCATAACCGATGGCCGGCTCGCGGTTGGGCTCTTTCATGCGTATGTCGAATGTCGTTACGACATCGCCGCCGATGTAGTCTTTGCGGGAGACATAGATACCCCTGAGCAGATGCAGGTGGTCAATGGTGAAACTGGGAATTTTTTTCATCGGTTTTTTCGGTTTTTAGAGTTGGGCGAGAATCTCTTTCAATATGGTAAATGATTTCTCGGGGGCTTTCTCCCAAAACTGGTTGTATTGCGCCATGTGGTTTTCTACCCCCGGGGTGTCGCTGATGATGCGCGTCGAGATGAATGGGGTATGGCAGAGGTAACAAGTCTGCGCGATGGCGGCCGATTCCATATCCACGGCCATGCCCTCGGGAAAGTTTTTCTTGATGGCTTCGAGTTCTCGCTTGTCGGTGATGAACTGGTCGCCGCTGCATATCAGTCCGCTGTATATGCGACTCTCGTTGGCAACCGCCGTTTCGACTTTTTGCAGTAACTCTTTGTCGGCCGGGAAGCGAGGCGGCAGACCTTGTATCTGTCCGATGACGTTTCCTTCGCCAAACCAAGCATCGTGATAGACCGTTTCTTGTCCGATGACCACATCGAACACGCGTGTTGAGGGGTCGATGCCACCGGCAACTCCCGTGTTGATGATGCAGTCGGGGGCGTAGTTGAGGATAAGGGTTTGAGCCCGCAAAGCGGCATTGACTTTGCCAATGCCGCTTTGCGTGAGAATGATTTCGTGTTGTCCGTTGCTGCCGACGAGGAAGGTGGCGTTGTGCCGAGTCTCTTCGCGGGCGTCTTTGAGCAGCGTGCGCACGCAGGCCAATTCCGATGTCATGGCCACGATGATGCCTATTTTCATAGCGTCGTGGTTATGCTTTTTTTATCAACTCCATTCCTTTGAGAATGGCCTGTTCGTTCATGGGGATAAGTTTGTGGTGTCGCTCCGGCAACGATTTTTTCAATCCTTTGAGCACATTGTCGAGCGAAACCATGGGCTTTATTTTGAGCAGACCGCCCAGGACAATCATGTTGAAAGCCTTGGCATTGTTCATTTCGGTGGCAGCGTCCATGGCATCGATGCGATAGATGTCGATGTCGGTGCGCGAAGGAGCATGGTGTATGCCATACCCATCGTATATGAGTATGCCGCCGGGCTTTACTTTGCTCTCGAATTTGTCGAGCGACGGTTGGTTGAGAATGATGGCGATGTCGAACTCGTTGAGTACCGGCGAACTGATGCGCTCGTCACTCAGAATGACGGTCACATTGGCCGTCCCGCCTCGTTGCTCGGGACCGTAAGACGGCATCCACGTCACCTCTTTGTTTTCCATCAGTCCCGAATAGGCCAGGATTTTACCCATCGAGAGAACTCCTTGTCCGCCGAATCCGGCGATGATTATTTCTTCTTTCATCGATGTTGCGTTTTACGGTTATTCATTTTTTAAATCGCCTATCGGGTATTTGGCAAACATGTGTTCTTCCATCCACTTGTTGGCCATTTCGGGCGACATTTTCCAACCCGATGCACAGGTCGACACGATTTCTACGAGCGATGCGCCTTTCTTGGCCATGGAGTTTTCGAAGGCCTGACGTATGGCTTTCTTGGCCTTTTTCACGGCAGCTGCCGTGTGTACGCTTTGGCGGGTCACATAGCAGGCGCCATCGAGTTTGGCGACGAGGTCCGATATTTTGAGCGGGTAGCCGTAGAGGTCGACATTACGGCCGTAGGGGCAGGTCGACGTCACCATGCCTTCGAGGGTCGTTGGGGCCATTTGGCCTCCCGTCATGCCGTAGATACCGTTGTTGATGAATATGATGACGATGTTCTCGCCACGGTTGCACGCATGAATGGTCTCGGCCGTACCGATGGCAGCCAAGTCACCGTCGCCCTGGTAAGTAAATACCATTTTGTCGGGATTGAGCCGTTTGATGGCGGTGGCGATGGCAGGTGCGCGGCCGTGGGCGGCTTCTTGCCAGTCGATGTCGATATAATTGTAGGCAAATACGGCGCAACCTACGGGTGCGACGCCGATGGTTTTTTCTTCCATGCCCATTTCGTCGATGACCTCGGCAACGAGTTTGTGAACGACGCCGTGGCTGCAACCCGGGCAGTAGTGCATGGGATTGTCGTTCATCAAGCGGGGCTTGCTGTAAACGAGATTTTCGGGTTTTATGATATCATTTGTATCCATAGCTTGTCGCGTTTTTACATGAGTTTCTCTTTGACGGCATTGAGAACTTCGTCGGGGGTGGGAACTATGCCGCCCAAACGGCCGAAGTGCTCGACTCTTACCCGTCCGTTTACGGCCAGACGCACGTCTTCTATCATTTGCCCGGCATTGAGTTCAGGAACCAATATGCCTTTTACTTTATCGGCATATTTCGATATGGCATCGGCGGGGAAGGGCCAAAGGGTGATGGGGCGCAGCAGCCCGAGTTTGATGCCTTCGGCGGCAGCCATCTCCTGCGTCTTCTGGCAGATGCGGGCCATAGAGCCGAAAGCGATCATCAGGTAGTCGGCATTATCACAGTCGATTTCTTCGTAACGTACTTCGTTTTTCTCGATTTCGCGGTATTTGGCTTGGAAACGCAGGTTGTTCTCTTCCATGCGGGCCGGGTCGAGTTCGAGCGATGTGATGACGTTGCGTTTGCGTCCGGCCGGTTTCCCTTGGGTGGCCCAAGGACGGGCTTCGCGTATCTCTGCTTCGGTGAGGCGCGGTTGGAACGGCGGCAAAACGACTTTTTCCATCATCTGTCCGATGACGCCGTCGGCCAAGATGATGGCCGGGTTACGGTATTTGAAGGCCAAGTCGAATCCCAATTTCACAAAGTCGGCCATCTCCTGCACCGAAGCCGGGGCCAAGGTTATCAGGCGATAATCTCCGTGCCCGCCGCCTTTAACGGTTTGGAAATAGTCGGCTTGGCTCGGTTGAATGGTGCCCAAACCGGGACCTCCGCGCATGACGTTGATGATGAGGCAGGGCAGTTCGGCTCCTGCCATATAGGAGATGCCTTCTTGTTTAAGGCTCACACCGGGGCTCGACGATGAGGTCATGACGGCTTTTCCGCAGCCGGCACCTCCATAAACCATATTGATGGCGGCAACTTCGCTCTCGGCTTGCAGCACCACCATTCCGGTCGTTTCCCATGGTTTTTCTTCCATGAGCGTTTCCATGATTTCCGATTGCGGGGTGATGGGATAACCGAAATATCCATCGGCTCCATAGCGTATTGCAGCATGTGCAATAGCTTCATTGCCCTTCATCAGTTTTACTTCTTCTGCCATATTTGTGAGAGTTTTTACAATTTGACTTTATATACCGATATGCAGCCGTCGGGGCATACATATCCGCAACTGGCACAACCGATGCAGTTGTCGGGGTTTTTCATATAGGCGTAGTGATAACCTTTATCATTCACCTCTTTGGGTTGCAGAGCCAATACGTCGGCCGGACAGGCCACCACGCACAGATTGCAACCTTTGCAGCGTTCGTTATTGACGACGACGGTACCTTTTACTTTTGCCATAGCTTAGGATTTGTAAGTTTTATACAAAGGTAGTTTTTTATTTTCTATTTGTGCATATCCGAAGCGATTTTCTTGTGTCTCGGGAATGCTGATATAGATGATTGGGGGTTACGACCCACGACATGGCGACATCGTGTGGGAGAGAGGGTATCTCGGCGACGATTTGGCAGTCATAGGCTACACCCGTCAACGGTGCGGAAATTTTTTTGAGCAGCCGGTCATAGAATCCTTTGCCACGACCCAGTCGATTGCCGTGCGGGTCGAACCCGACTCCCGGCACAATTACCAAATCGATGTCAGAATAGTCGGTCACATCTTCTCCCGCAGGTTCGGCAATTCCATAACTGCCCGTAGACATCTTGTCGGGGGCATAAGGGCGCACGACAAGAGTATCGCCTTTTACGACCGGAAGCAAAATTTTTTTTCGAGAATGCCAGTCGGCAATCCATTCGTGGGTACACACTTCATCGGGTAGGGAGTGAAAGAGTAGAATGGTGCGGGCTTCGACAAAAAACGACGACGTTTCGATGCGTTTTTTCAGGGCCACGGCAGCCGCCTTCTTCTCTTCGGGCGAGAGCTGGGCCACGGCCTTTTTAATCTGTTTCCGCAGAATATCTTTTTCTTTCATACGTCTCTATTTGTCGGGGGCCTGTGGAAAACCTTGGTTGGCATTCAGCACGTCAAGGGCTTTTTGGAATGTCTTGTCTTCTTGTAGGAATATCGGGTAGAAAGCATTGTCGCCGATGATGTTGCGGGCAATGTAGCTTTCGATGTAGTTGTTGAGCAGCACGGCCGACTCCTTGATTTCTTTCGGCTTGCGTTTTACCTCATGAGAAGCCGCAAATGCCGTGAACTCTTGGAGCAAGGGTTGTTTGCGCAAGAATTGCTGCAAACTCTTGTAGTCTTTGTATTGGGAGAGGAGTTCGCGTTTCTCATCGGCATATTTGAAGGCAAACTGGTAGAGGAGACCTTTATTGACGACCTCGTTGAGGTAGGGGGTCACCCCGATGGTGTCGCGGGGTACGAAAATGTCGGGCATGATGCCGCCGCCTCCATATACCGTGCGTCCCAACCTGGTCTTATACATCAAGGTGTCATTTTGTTTGATGCTGTCGGGGTGGTCAAATTCGCCGTGCATGAAGCGGTTCAGAATGTCTTTTTCGTAGTCGTCGCCGTGGCCCAGCTCATATTCCTTCTGAATGGAGCGCCCCGACGGAGTGTAGTAGCGGGCTATCGTGAGGCGTATGGCCGACCCGTCGGCAAACGGTAGTTGGTTCTGTACCAATCCTTTCCCGAAAGAGCGGCGCCCGATGATGATACCTCGGTCATTGTCTTGTATGGCTCCTGCAAAGATTTCACTGGCCGATGCCGACCATTCGTCGATGAGGACGACGATTTGCGCCTCTTTGAATGCTCCGCTGCCGTTCGATATGGCCTCGCTGCGCGGGAATGCCTTGCCCTCGGTGTAGACAATGAGTTGCCCTTTGGGCAGGAATTCATTGATCATGTTGATGGCGATGTCGAGTATCCCGCCCGAATTGCCGCGCAGGTCGACGATATATTTTTGCGCATTGTCGTTTTTCAGTTTGGCGAGACCGTTCATGAATTCGGAGTAGGTCGTACGGCCGAATTTGTTGATTTTGATGTAACCGATTTCATCATTCACCATAAAGGCAACGTCGACGCTGTTGACGGGAATGTCGTTGCGGGTCACTTCATAGGTGAGCATCTCGGGAGCGGTGGTGCGCAAGACTCCCAGTTTTACTTTGGAGCCTTTGGGTCCGCGAAGTTTCTTCAATACTTTGTCGTTCGATATAACCTCTTTGCCCACGAATGCGGTGTCGTCGACTTCCACGATACGGTCACCGGGCATCAGGCCAATCTTTTCCGACGGTCCTCCGGGGACTACGGCAACCACGGTGATGGTGTCGTTCAGGATACTGAACTGTATGCCGATGCCGCTGAAACTGCCTTCCAACTCTTCGTTTACGGCTTGCAGGTCTTCGGCCGGAATGTAGGCCGAGTGGGGGTCGAGTTCCCCTACGATTTGGGGCATGACATCTTCGATGAGGTCTTTCATGTTGACGGTGTCGACATATTGCGACTCGATGATACCCAAGAGGTTGTTGATTTTGTTGCTGGAAGACCCGGCGGCCGGTTTCACAATATGATGTTGAGGATAGCGGTATCCGATGATAATGCCGATGATGATGGCAAAGGCTATGATGAAGGGTAACCAGACAATGGATTTCTTTTTCATTATGCGCTGATTGTGATTTTGTTATAAGATGTTGGGATTATTTGACTTCGATGAAATCGACCTTGATGCCGGCTTCCCGTAGTAAATCGATACCGTCGCTCAACCGGTAGTATTCCGAGAAAACCACGCGGGCGATGCCGGCCTGGATAATGAGTTTCGAGCATTCGATACACGGCGATGTCGTTACATACAAGGTGGCACCTTCGCTGCTGTTTCCCGAGCGGGCGATTTTGGTAATGGCATTGGCTTCGGCATGCAGGACATAGGGGAGCGTGTGCCCGTCTTCGTCTTCACATACATTTTTGAATCCGGCCGGAGTACCGTTATATCCGTCGGAGATGATGGTGTTGTTTTTCACCAGCAAGGCGCCTACCTGACGGCGTTTGCAATAAGAATTCTCGGCCCATATTTTCGCCATGCGAATGTATCGGCCATCAAGAGCAGCTTGCTTGTCTTGTGTTTCTGATGACATATTACCTGTGTCGTTTTCAAATGAATACAAAAGTACGACAATTATCGCAATCCAAGTATAATGAAATGTGAAAAACCCTTATTATTGGATATGAGTGTAAATTCCTCGCTGCTTTTAAGTTTTTTTTACGAAAAACATTTGCCCCGAATTTATTCTATATCTAATTTTGTGTCGAATAAAAAAATATACTTATTATAATGTTTGCTTACGACGGATACAACCATTTGCTGGCGCATCGCATAAAACCCTCGGTGCAACGGGTAGCCATCATGGACTACCTCATGCGGCACCGCACGCACCCCACAGCCGATGGCATCTATTCGGAGTTGAGCGAGAAGATACCCACGCTGTCGCGCATGACGGTCTACAACACCTTGAAACTCTTGGTGGAGCAGGGTGCCGTGCAGCAGTTGTCCATTGACGACAAACAGGCGCATTACGATGCCGACACGACGCCGCACGCCCATTTTCGCTGCAATGTTTGCGGAATGATATATGATGTGCCGGTCCCGCCCATGTCGCCTACGGTCGCTGCCGATTTTGTCGTTACCGAGACGCACCTCTACTATCGGGGTATCTGTAAGAAATGTTCACAAAACGATAAAGAATAAACACCTATTATTAAACCCCAAAATCCAAACAATTATGAAAAAGAAATTTATCTGCACCGTATGTGGTTATGTACATGAAGGCGATCAAGCTCCCGAGCGTTGTCCCCAATGCGGTGTGCCTGCATCGAAATTCAAAGAAGTCGTAGAGAACGGTGAAGCTCTCCAATTCATCACCGAACATCATATCGGCGACGGTGTTGTAGAAGACGCCGAAGTCATGGAAGGTCTCAAAGCTCACTTCATGGGCGAATGCACCGAAGTCGGCATGTACCTGGCCATGAGCCGTCAGGCCGACCGCGAAGGCTATCCCGAAATTGCAGAAGCTTTCAAACGTTATGCTTGGGAAGAAGCCGAACACGCCTCGAAATTTGCCGAACTTCTCGGTGAAGTAGTTTGGGATACCAAGAAAAACCTCGAAGCCCGTAAAGATGCCGAATGTGGTGCTTGTGCCGACAAGATGCGCATTGCCAAACGCGCCAAAGAACTCGGTTACGATGCCATTCACGATACCGTTCACGAAATGGCCAAGGACGAGGCCCGTCACGGTAAAGGTTTCGAAGGTCTCTACAACCGTTACTTCAAGAAATAACCTGAACCTCGATTATGAAATCGACAAAAGGCAAGGCTTGTGTAAGCCTTGCCTTTTATTTTTATTGCCTAGCCCCCATCTGCTTAGTGACGGCGCTTCGGGTGCAGGGCAAAGAGTAATTTCATAAATTTCAGTACGCGCCGTTTGGTGTGCGGGTGACTGTCGAGTAGGGAGAACGGTTCATGATTCTTTTTCAGGGCGTATAGCATGCGCAACTCTTCTGTGATGGCGGGAGAGAGAAGACGATAAAGAGTTTCTTGCCTCTCTTTTTGGCACAATTCGCTCATGGTGCAGCTGATACCGTCGGTCATAAACGTGCTGATGAAAATCGGTATGTGTTTTACACGGCACCTTTCCATTACGATTTTCCGGAATAAGAATTCCCAGTCGGAGACAATTTTCAAGGATTCGTTATACGCATATTTTTCAAACAAGTTCCGACGGAAAAATGTGGCGGGGTGTCCCAAAGACTTTTCAAAGAGATATTCCGTAGTCGGTTTCTCGGGATAGAGCATAGGGGTGCGGTTCCCTTTTAAGTCTTGGAAATAGAGGTCTCCATATACAATATCTTCTCCCGAAAGTTGATTGACGACTTTGGCAATGGAATCGGGTTCCAGAAAATCGCCCGAGTTCAGAAAAAGCAGATATTCGCCCGTGGCATGGGCGATACCCTTGTTCATGGCATGATATATGCCGCGGTCTTTTTCGGAGCATTGGTAGGCGATGTGGGTTTGGTATTTGTCGATAATCTCCCGGCTGTTGTCGATGCTGCCTCCGTCTATGACAAGGTGTTCGATAGAGAGGCTATTGTCTTGGTCGATGACGCTTTGTATGGTGCGTTCCAACCCCTCTCCGTTATTGTAATTAATGGTGATGATGGAAATTTTCATGAAAGGTGATTTCGGTCGGACAAAGATATAGGTGGATCAGCAGAATCGACAAAACTTTTGCTCATGAAAAACGGCCTTGTCACCAGGCGTCAAGGCCGTTTATTCATGAGAATGAAGGACGATGTTGATGTTATTTGATGCCGTCGCGTTGCATCAGGGCGTCGATTTGAGGTTCGCGGCCTCTAAACCGCACATAGAGTGACATCGGGTCTTCGGTATCCCCCTTTTCGAGAATGTTTTTGCGGAACGAGGCGGCTGTTTCGCGGTCGAAAATTCCTTTGTCCTGGAAAAGCGAGAAGGCATCGGCATCTAAGACCTCGGCCCATTTATATCCATAATATCCGGCCGCATATCCGCCTCCGAAAATGTGCGAGAATTGGGCACTGAAAAGCGTGCCGTCGATAGCCGGGAGCAGTTGCGTCGACGCCGTGGCGTTGCGCTCGAAGGCTGTAATGTCGTCGACACGGGCATCGGTGGTGTGCCAAGCCATGTCGAGCAGGCCGTAGGTGAGTTGGCGCACGCATTGGTATGCGACGTGGTAGCGTTGTGTGTCGCGTATTTTTTGAGTCAGGCTGTCGGGCAGCACCTCACCCGTGAGGTAATGATGGGCAAAGGTGGCGAGGAATTCTTGTCGGGGCAACCAGTTCTCCATCAGTTGCGAGGGGAGTTCCACAAAATCGCGATAGACGTTGGTGCCCGAGAGCGATTCATATTGCACGTTGGTCATCAAGCCGTGCAGGGCATGGCCGAACTCGTGCAGGAAAGTCTCGACTTCGTCGTAGGTGAGCAATGCCGGGGCCGATGCCGTGGGGCGTGTGAAGTTCATCACCAGCGAGATGTGGGGACGGCTGTTGGTGCCGTCGCATGAGATCCACTGGTCTTTGAACGAAGTCATCCAAGCGCCCCCCTGCTTTGTTGGGCGCGGATAGAAATCGGTGTAGAGAAGTCCCAGATAATTATTGTTTTCGTCATATACTTCGAAGGTCTCCACCTCTTTGTGGTAAACCGGTATCTCGGTGGTTTTCTTGAAGGTGAGTCCATAGAGGCGGGTAGCCAGTCCGAAGACCCCTTTTTTCACCTGTTCCAGCTCGAAGTAGGGTTTCAACATTTCATCGTTGAGGTCATACAGTTCGTTTTTTTGCCGGGTTGAGTAGTAGGAGTAGTCCCACGGCATCAGTTCCACGGGGTGTCCCTCTTTCTTCTCGGCAAAGGCTTGCAACTGTCTTATCTCTTTTTCGGCCACGGGTTTGTAGGCGTCGAGCAATTGGTTCAGTAGCGTGTAGACCCGTTCGCTGTTTTGTGCCATGCGGTGTTCGAGTACATATTCGGCATAATTCTTATATCCCAGTAAATGTGCCGCTTCATTGCGCAACTCGACAATGCGCACGACGATGTCGCGGTTGTCATACTCGCCGCCTACGCAGCGAGTATTGTAGGCCATGTAAATCTTTTCCCGGAGGTCACGGCGTTCAGCATATTTCAGGAATGCGGACAAACTGGGATAGGAGAGGTCGAAGAGGTAGGCATTTTCGTGTCCCTTTTCCTGGGCTCTCATTGCGGCGGCGTCGAGTGCGCTTTGGGGCAATCCCTTCACTTCGTCGGGAGAGGTAAGAATCATTTCGAAGGCATTGGTCGCTTTCAGCAGGTTCGATTCGAATTTGAGGCACAGTTGGCTCAGTTCCCGGCTCACTTCGCGGTATCTGTCGCGGGCTTCGCCTTCGAGGTTGGCTCCGCTGCGGGCCATGCCGTTGTAGGTCTCGGTAAGCAATCGCATCTCTTCGGCCGAGAGCGATAGGGAATCGCGTTGCTCATACACGGCTTTCACCCGTTTGAACAGGGCCTCGTTGAGGTTGATGTTGTTGCTGTGTTCGGTCAGCATCGGAGAGACGCGTTCCGACACGGCAATCATTTCGTCATCGCCGTTGGCGCTGAGCAGATTGAAGAATATCGACGTGATGCGACTGAGGGTGCTTCCCGACAGTTCCATCGCCTCGATGGTGTTTTCATACGTCGGTGCATCGGTTTGGCGGGCGATGGCATCTATTTCCGATTCGTGCAACTCGATGGCTTTGGTGATGGCCGGTTCGAAATCGTCGGTTTTTATACGGTCAAAGGGGGCGGCGCCGTGTGGCGCGGTGAATGGTGAGAGTAGAGGATTTGTATTATTATTCATATTACTGCATGAAAAATTAAAAAGCAATGCACAGGAAAAGAGAGAACAGAGGAGTTTTTTCATCGCGATAAGAGTTGTTTTTGCGAAAGTAGCAATAATAAAAATATGCCTTGCGGCTTCGGAATTAATTTGTGTTAAGAGAAAAATTCTCGTCGAAGTTTTATCTTTGTCCGGGAAATAATTTTTATGGTATGAGTCGGCTGAAATATCTTGTGGCAACCTATTTTGCCTTTGTCCTGCTGTTTATGTTGCAAAAGCCCCTGTTCATGTTGTGGCAGGGCGACTTATATTCCGATGCCTCCGTCGGCGAATGGTTTCAAGTGATTGCCCATGGAATCCCGCTCGACTTGTCGGTGGCCGCCTACATTTTGGTATTGCCCATGTTGCTCACCCTCGTGTCGCTATGGTTGCCGGGACGATGGTACTTGTCGGCGTTGCGGGTTTATGGTGCCATCATCGTTTTGTTGCTGGCCGTTATCTGTGTGGCCGATGCCGAGTTGTATGGGTATTGGGGGTTCCGCATCGATGTGACGCCGCTGTTTTATTTGCAATCGCCGGCCGATGCGATGGCCAGTATTCCTGTCGCGCTCTTTTTTGTGGCTTTCTTGTTTATTGCCGTTTATGCCGGATTGGTGGGTTTCCTTTTCGACCGTTATATCTTGCGTCCCATGGCCCGACCCGTGCATGAGCGCAACCGGTTGCTTACGACGGTTGTCTATCTCGTGCTCACCGCCTTCTTGTTCTTGCCCATACGCGGGGGCGTTTCGGCCTCGACCATGAATGTGGGCTGGGCCTATTTCAGTGAGCGCATCGAACTGAATCACGCCGCGGTGAATCCGGCTTTCAGCCTGATGGCCTCGCTCTCGAAAGGGGAGGACTTTTCTTCGATGTATCGTTTTATGTCGCCGGCCGAGGCCGACGCCGCCTGCCAGCCGCTGCTGCCGCACCCGGTCACTTTCCCCGATGAGGCGAATGCGTGGCTTACGACTCCGCGTCCCGATGTCGTGTTGGTGATTTTGGAGAGTTTTACCAAGCATGTCCTCGACGAGCCGGGTGTCATGCCGTGCTTCAATGCCTTGATAGAAGAGGGGATATGGTTTCCCCATTTTTATGCCAACAGTTTCCGCACCGACCGCGGACTGGTGGCCGTGCTGAGCGGTTACCCCGCGCAACCTACGGCTTCGGTGATGAAGTACCCTTCGAAGTCGCAGTCGCTTCCCTCGATAGCCCGTTCTCTGCGACAGGCCGGATATGGTACCGAACTTTGGTATGGAGGTGATGTCGATTTTACCAATATGCGCTCTTATTTTTATGCGACCGGATATGGCAAGGTGATTTCGGGCGAGGATTTCTCTTCTTCGGAAAATTCGGCTCGGTGGGGAGTGCCCGACCACATAACGTTCTCCCGGTTTTCGCAGGAGATTCTGGCGCAGGAACAGCAACCTTATTTCAAAACGCTGCTTACGCTGAGCAGCCATGAGCCCTTTGACGTGCCGATGCACCGCATCGACGAGCCTTTTCTCAATTCGGTCGCTTATACCGACAGTTGCTTGGGCGCTTTTGTCGACACGTTGCGAAATTCTCCCCGTTGGGACAATCTGCTCCTTGTCTTCGTGGCCGACCACACGATGCGCTATCCGGCCGGGATTCAGGAGCATGAGGTGAAACGGCACCATATACCCATGCTCTGGTGTGGGGGTGCGGTCAAGGAGCCCCGCGTCGTGGAGAATTACGCTTCGCAAATCGACTTGGCCGCTACGCTATTGGCCCAAATGAAAATTGATTATTCCGATTTCGCATTCAGCAAAAACATGGCCGACACGACGCAGCACCCGTTTGCCTATTATACCTATAACGACGGGCTGGGCTATGTCGATGCCGGGAATCGTGTCGTCTATGACTGCAATGCCGATGCGTGGCTGCTCAAAGAGGGACCGCAAGCCGACGCTTGTGGCCGTGCGGCTCAGGCTTTTTTGCAGAAACTGTATGACGACTTGGGAACTCGCTGACAGTTACGAAATTTGGTAAAGCAGTTGGTCGAGCAGTATGGGAATGTCGTGTTCGGCAACCCCGGCGCGCACCAGCTCGGGAATGTCTTGCTTGAAATTCTCGACAAATGTGCGGCTGTCGTTGTTGCCCTGTGAGATGCTTTCGCGGTACAGTTCCAATGCGCGACGAGTGTGTTTGAGGACCAGTTCCACATGTCCGGCGGTCATATAGTCGAGTGCCGATGGGGTGGCCGACAGGATTTTCTCATAATAACGCATTGCCTGTTCATACTTGCCGATGAGGAAAGAGCACCAGGCAATGGGGCGCCAGGCTTTCCCGCCGTCGGGTCTGAGGTAATCGACCTTGAAGTAATATTTCAGCGCCTCTTCATAATTCTTTTCTTCGACGTAACAGTGGCCGATGAGCAGTCCGATAGAGAGATTGTCGGGTTGCATGGCTTCGGCTCGCAGGTAATATTCGAGCGCCTTTTGGGATTGTTTCAGGTTGCGGTAACAAGCGGCGATGCGGCGCACGGTCCACATGTTGTCGGGTTGTATCATCTCGGCTTGCAGGTAGGCTTCGAGCGCTTTGTCATATTCTCCGGCCGCTTGCAGGCAATAGCCTATTTTCTGGTAGAGGCCGTTGTCGGTCGTGTGTCGTTCTACCAGTCGGCGGAAGAGGGTGAGGGCTTCGGCATAGAACTCTTTCTTGAAATAGAACTCGCCGATGATGCGGAGTGTCTCGTCCCGGTCGAGAATCGATTGCAGGCTGTCGACCTGCATCAGGTCGATGGGGCGGGCAAACAGGTCGTCGAACTCGTTGCGGCGATTGTGCAGCTTGAAAAATCGGTACAGGTCTTGGATATACTGGTTGGCCACGCTCGTTTTTACTTCGTCGGCCGATGACGCTTGCCGTTCTTTTTCGATTTGAGCCAGGTCCGCCCCTTCGGCATTGAATTGCATCGTCATCATTTGTCGTTGCGATTCGGGTACCTGTTTGAGGCTTAGGCAGAAAGAGTATTTGTCGGAGTTGCACAGGAAACGGGAGTAACCGATGAGTTGCAGGAAGTTGTTGGGCTTGTTTTCCCCCTCGGGAAAGAGCCCTTGCAGCGCACTGTGTTCGGTATTGAAGAGCCGGAACCAATTGCCTATCTCGCCGAAAAACGGAAAGCTCTTCAAGCCCGAGAAGGTCGACAGGAATACGTCGGCTCCTTCCATTTGCAGGTCGTTCAGCTCTTTTATCTTATCGGCGATACCCGATTTTTCGAGCAGTTCCTGCCATTCGGGATTGGGGTCGGGCGAACCGCTTTCGGGGTCGAAGTCGGCAGGATTTATTTTGTTGTAAAGCGACGGACTGAGTTTCATCATTTCGGGAAGCAGCTCCTCGGTGAATTTGCGGGAGATGCGTTCGGTTTCCCGGCTTTTTATCAGTTGCAGGAAGATGTTGCGAACGTCGCGAGGAAAATCTTCACGCTCTTTCAGGGCATCGATGTGGGCGGTGAGTGATGACGACAAGTTCACACGTTCCCGATAAATATGGAGCAGGATCAATGCGCTGCACAATGCCCGTTGGCGCACTTCTTCCTCGTCGAACGAGGTGTAGGCCGAAAGCAACAGGTCGAGTTTTTTCTCGTCGTAGCGTTGCAGGAGGTTCAGCAGGAGTGCCGCGACGATGAGAGCCGATGTCTCGGTCGAGAATCGGGTGGGCGACAATCCCTCTTCGAGAGCCGAATAGTCCCATTCCGTAGCCGGATAGTTGCACCAGATGCGCACAAACAGTTCTTCCTCGGCCTGCTCTTTCTTCTGCCTTAGCGACGATGCCACCTCGGCATTGTGGTCGATGTCACTGAGCAGGCTGTGGAGTGAGAGGTCGCTTGTTGCCATGTCGACCGCATCGAGGGCGGCTTGTATGGTATCGTCGGTATGGAGTCTGTAATATCTTTTCTTTTGGTAGTAGAGATGGGCCGACTCTTTTTCGAGCAGGCTCTCGATTGTTTTGTCGGCCAGCGTATAGGTCGTCAGGAGCAGGTTGTCATAAAATGCTTGACGGTTGGGGTCGTCAAAACCGTCGAGCATATATTGTATCATGTAACGATATGACGATTCCACTTCCGACAATTTGTCCGAAATCGGCCATTCGTCGGGGAGATAGGAGAGCAGCTCCGAGATTTCGTCCAAAGCCTCTTTCAGGCGTTTTTCTTTCAGTAAAGAGGTGATTTTACCGTATGTCGTTTGTATTTCGGCGGTTGTCATGGAAATGGTCATTTTTTTATGGCAAGGGTTATAATATGAAAGATGTGCAAATAGTGTGCCAAATGATTGTTCATAGAGCGAAAGGGCAAAAGCCGAGGCAAACATAGCGGCGGTTTGTCGGTGCTGAGCCGATTCCTATGTTCTACAAATATAGCAAAAGAGAATGTAGAACTCAAAAGTGAAAACAAAATTTTAGCCCTCGGAGCCTCCTCCAAGCCATTTGTCGATTCTGTGGTGCTTCCCCGTTTGCTTTCGTCGTTTCTCGCCATCGAGTGGGAATCCGGTCGCTCGGGCGACAGGAGCCCAATAATAGATTCCCCGTCAGTGGGACGGAATATCAATGCTCGTTTTTCCACTCTCTCTGAATATAATTTTATCTTCCATTTTCCATCCATTTGACTGTGAACCAGTCAAGTAATGTCTGTTTGTTAATTTTACAAGAGTCAGGGCGGCCGAATACCCAAAGTTGTGTCGGCTTGTCCTGTGAGAGCGTATTCCGCGGCGTTTCAAGTGTGTCTAAAATCTCTCTTTGGTCGATTATGAACAGAACTTTTTTGTCGCCTTTCTGTTATACCTGCAAAATCATTTATGAGTTATAGTATATGAAAAAGTTTTTCACATTGATTCTGGCAGCGACCTGCGTGGTCGGCTGTCAATCGCGCAAGGAGCCTGTTGCGACGATGGAATTGGAAGAGCAAGGTGTCGCCGGCGATACGCTGGTGTCGGTTTATGAGGGGTGGGCCGAATCTCAGGACGGAGCTTCGGTCCTTTATGATTTGGTGGTTCTGACACCGCCGGACGGCGGCGACATCTCTTATGAGATGATGATGAGCTATTACGATGCGACCCGCAAACAAGATACGACGGTGTTGACTCCGGCTCTCTTGGTGGTAGAAGAGGGTACGATGGCTCAACAACCCGATTCGATGATACAGTTTACCGGAAAGAACGGCGAACGGGTGTCGTTGTGGGTGCGGGGTGATTCTTTGCTCGTGATGACGGGTCATGACATCAAAAAGGAGTGGACGAAGGTCAAGGACAAGGCTGCTCATGTTTTGAAGCGAGTGAAATGACTTCGTGCCGATCTCTTGCGACAAAGGCTGCCAACTATTGTTGGCAGCCTTTGTCGTGTTGGGACAGTCTTATTGTTGTATAATGACGAATATCAGTTGTTTTTATCGGTTGTTTTTTGGGGATTTCCACCAGAAATTTCGGGCTCCGGTATACGGTAAAACGGAATTTCGGGTTCGAAGTCGAGCATGAGTTGGTCGATGACCACACCTTCGTCGAGGGCTTTTATCTGCACGGTGTGAAATGACTTTTTATGCAACTCGTGTCGCGTCGATTGGAGGGAGAGGTTGCGCAGCACATTGATTTTCCACGCTTCCGAGCGTCCGACGGTCTTGAACGATACCACTTGCGGCGTATCGCCGTCGACCGATATTTCATATCGCAGGTCCCCTCCATTTACCGGGTGTGTGGGCAAGAGCGACACCCACACGGCCACATCGCCTTCTTGCTGTGTGTCAAATAGGTATGAGAGAGCCTTCCCCTTGGGAAGCACAATGGCCCGGCGACTGTAACCCAGTCCTTCGACACAATAGGCGCCATGAGGACGTTTCCCGTTATGGTCGGCGGCGTCGCGGGCGATGATATTTTCCTTTTCGGGTCGCGGGGAGAGATTGTCGCGAGGCGAAAAATCATCGGGCAGTTCAAATTTCTCGAAGACGAGCCGGTTGTTTTTCATGCTGATGATGCCGTTCCATTTCCCCTTGTTCATGTCGAAGTTGTAGTGGCGGTCAAGTGCCGCTATGGCATTGTAGGCGTTGATGCTTGCCATTTCGTAACGTCGGGCGTCGTCGAGTGTTGTCGCGTTGCGGGCCATTTGAGCGTACAACCATTTGTAGTTCATAAGAGCGGCACCCGAAACGGGATACTCTACAAGTTGGAAAAATGCGTCTTTCAATTCGCTGGGAATCTGCTTTTTGATTGATTTTACCTGTCTCCCCAATTTTTGGTAACGGGCGATGCGCTCCGTTATTTCCCGCGGCGAAAACTCGGTGTCGATGACCGGCGTTTTCCCGCCTTTGATTTTGCCGTATTCCTCTTCGCGGCTCCACCCCATGAACTCGGGTCGCCGTATGTTGGCCAAGTGGTAATATTCGTTCATGATACAGGTAAGCTCTTGTGCCGTTTGCGGGGTGAAGGTGCGGCACATGAAGTCGTGCAGGTGGCGGTAAATGTTGTCGGGAGTTATGGCGTCGATGTTCCAAGCCATGTCCATGAAAAATTCCATGTCATATTCGGCCGGTTTTATGTCACCCACGTTGAGCGCCCATATCTTGCGGGCTCCGTAGTCCCAGGCACGGCGCATCTCGTAGTAGATTTGTGCCGGAGCCGTTGTGCACAACCACAGGTAGGAGTGGGGACGTCCCCAGTAGGAAATGTGGTAATAGATGCCCGAGCCCCCCTTGCGGCGTTGCTCTTCTTGGTCGCTAAGGCGGGTGATGTGCCCGTAGTTGTCGTCGCACCACATGAGGGTCACGTCGCCGGGGAGGTCGATTCCTTTATTATATACGTCGAGCAATTCTTTATAAGGGACGAATATCTGCGGGACCTTGCTGGCCGGCGAGTCGACATACTGGGTGAGCAGGTTGCGCTGGTCTGCGATGACTTGGGGCATGACCCGGGCCATCTCCGATATGTTTTTGCAGCCCTCCATTTTCCCGTCGTGTATGCCGCGCATGCCGATGGTGTAGATGTTCTCGTCCTTTCCGACTTCGGCCAGTCGTTCTGCCCAGTATGCCAATACCGAATCGCGGTTTGAAATGTAGTTGTAGCCTCCGCGTCGCTTGCTGTCCCATTCCCCCACATTATTCCGCATGAGCGGCTCGCAGTGCGATGTGGCCATGACGATTTGGTATTTCTCGGCCATTTCCTTGTTGCCCTCGACCATATAGAAGGGGACGCTGCAATCGTGCATGGCCGGCATGAGCATGTTGGCTCGCAGTCGCAGCAGGAGCTGGAAGATGCGCTCGTATGTGCGGGGGCCTATCTCGCCTTTGTCCGACTCCGGTTCGTGGGTTTTCCAGCTCCACGGGTTCAATCCGTAATCTTCATCGTTGATAAAGATGCCCCGGTATTGCACCGACGGTTTCTGTCGGTTGCGGTAGCCGGCAGGTAATGTGTAGTCGCCGTGTTTTTGGGGCGTCACGTCGGCCCACCATATCCAGGGAGAGATGCCGATGAGGCGGGAGAGTTCGAGTATGCCGTATGCGGTGCCGCGCGGGTCGCTACCCTCGACAAGCAACCGGCCATCGTTCGACACCGTAAGGGTGAATTGTTCCCAAGCACCGTCGGGTACGCATTTGATGACAATGTCGGATTCGGGGCGGTCACTTATCTGCACCGTTGTGCCGAAAAGTTGTTGATAGTCGTTGCAGAACATGTCCAGGGCGCACTGAGCGACCGATGGGGCTCCTTCATCGATGTAAATGGTGAGTGGGCGTCCCTCGGGGGTGAATGTGAAAGATTCGGCTCTTGATTGAAGAACCATAAAGCAGAGGAGAATAGCAAAAATATGTTTTCTCATGACAGTATCCGTATAGCGTTTAAAAGAGAAGCCGGTGTGGATCTCCGTTATAAGAATTTGTAGGAGATTGAAACCCAATAAACCCAATATGGTTTTGTGGCTTTATATATTGTCAAAATAAAAAGTCGTGAATGAGTGTTTGACTAATCTTGTGGATAATTTGTAGCAAGTTATGAAAAATATAGCGGCGGTCAAAGAAAAGATTAGGAAATATTTTGTTGAAGAGTTTTTGATGGAAAAATTTAAAATATCGTGTAGGTTGAAAAACGTAATTTGGATTTTTAGAAAAAACAAAGGAGAAAATCAAGAGATTTTCTCCTTTCCTGCGGTGCGGACGGGACTCGAACCCGCGACCCCATGCGTGACAGGCATGTATTCTAACCAGCTGAACTACCGCACCTTTTTGAGGTCTGCAACCCGGCTCTCTGCCGAATTGCGGTGCAAAGATAGCATCATTTTTTATACTTGCAAAGCATAGAACGGAAAATTTATCGACATTTTCAAAAAAAGGAAATTTTTTCTCGAAGGTGGTGTGGGGGGTTACCGCATTTTTCCTAATTTGGCACTCTATTTTTCACAACGATGGATACAGTCGACAAAATTCCGCTCGAACATCACCCTTGGCAGCCCTATCTGCCGGAACATGCCCGTGTGTTGATGTTGGGGAGTTTCCCTCCGAAACCTGACCGCTGGTGCATGGATTTCTTTTACCCCAACTGGCTCAATGACATGTGGCGCATCATGGGGTTGGTCTTTTATGGCGACAAAGACCGTTTCACCCTGTTGCCTGAGAAAAAATGTTTCGACCTCGGCCGCATAGAGACCTTTTTGCAAGAAAAGGGCATTGCCCTGTATGATATGGCGACCGTGGTGCGACGCCTCAAAGACAATGCCTCGGACAAGTTCCTCGAAGTCGTGGAACCCACCGATTGGCGCGCGTTGTTGCGCCAGTTGCCGCAATGTGGGGCTGTCGTCGCTACCGGGCAGAAGGCCACCGACGTTTTCACCGCCTCGGCCATGATTGCCGAGCCGCGCATAGGCGATTGTACGGCTTTCGATTTTGAAGGACGCTCGATGCGCTTTTACCGCATGCCCTCGTCCTCACGGGCTTATCCCTTGGCTTTGGCCAAGAAGGCCGAGGTGTATGCCTCATTGTTTGAGCGGGAACATATCTTGTCGCAATAGATTTTCCCCGATTCGGATTGGTTCTCCATTTTATTGTCGGGAGACATCTATGGAACAGACAGTTAATAAATTTCCAAGAAAATTACACGGGATATTTTTTTTCTTTGTATCTTTGCCGCCGCTAAAATCGAGATTTACAATCTAATACCGTTCAATATGAGAAAAATATTACTTTCGATGATGTTTTCGGCTGCCTTTCTTCCCGTAACGACGATGGCTGCCGGAAAAGTTTATTATGCTTCTCCTTCGGGGTCGGGCGACGGCTCTTCTTACACAAAACCCTGTTCGTTCCAAACGGGTATCAGCAAAATTTCGTCGGGCGACACGCTCTATCTCTTGGGCGGACAGTATGACCTCTCGACACGCATTGATGTGGCCAGTAAAAAGTCGGGAACAGCCGAAAAACGTACGGTCATTGCCGGTTATCCCGGTGAAAAAGCCATTCTCGATTACCGCAAACAACCGTATGCCAACGAAGTTACCGGCTCCAATAATATCGGGCTGTGCCTGAAAGGGGGCGGTGAGTATTATCATCTGAAAGATTTTACAATACGCTATGCCGGTAAAAACGGCCTTCTCAACAACGCCAATTATTGCCTTATCGAGAATCTCGAAGTTTACGGTTGTGGAGACTCAGGCATACAACACAAGGATGGTGGCGGGAATGTGATAAAGAATTGCGATTCGCACCACAATTTCGATTACAAGAATATGGGTGACAATAACACGCCTAATTATGGTGAAAACTCTGACGGATTTGCCGACAAGCAATACACCAACGACAATCCGAACACCTACATCGGTTGCCGTTCGTGGTCGAATGGCGATGACGGTTGGGACTTTTTCCAACGTGGGGGTAATACTGTGATGGAAAACTGCATCTGTTACGACAATGGCCCTAAAACCTTTGATATGTATGACCACCCTCGTTATGAAATCGACAAAGCGTGGTTCGACCAGTTCTCAGAGATGGAATTGGCCAGTTATCCTTGTCATGGAAACGGCAACGGTTTCAAATTGGGAGGAAAAAATACCGAGCATAATGTGACTTTGGTAAATTGCCTGGCCGTGGCTAATGCTTCAAAAGGTTTCGACCAGAACAACAATGCCGGTGCCATGAAAATCTATAATGCAACGGCATATAAAAACAATCAGGACTATGGCTTTGCCAATGGTTCTTACGGTTCGTTGCTGATTCGCAACAGTGTTTCCTATCGTTCGAAAAACAGTAACCGCTTGGCTTGCAAGTCGGTCGATGCCAAATATAATACATGGAATTTGGGTATCACTTGCAGCGATGCCGACTTTGAAGGTCTCAATGTCGCTGATGCCATTGCGCCTCGCAATGCCGACGGTTCGTTGCCTGAGACGACATTGCTCCGTCTGGCTTCGGGCAGTAAGCTCATCGATGCCGGTATAGATTGTGGCTATCCTTACAATGGCGCCGCTCCCGACTTGGGGTGTTATGAGTCGGAGGCATTCTCTTCCCATGTCGAGAGCATAGTCGGCAGTTTCGAGGAGGTGAAGGTCGTTACGATTTCTTCTGAGATTGTTGTCTTAGGTACGACCGACGCCATTTCGGTACAGCTCTATTCCATTTCGGGTCAGCTGGTTGCTGAAACTTCTGGTAATAAACTTTCCACGACGGCTACTCCTTCCGGCCGATATATCGTGCGGGTTCTTGATGAGAAAGGACAACTTCTCGCTGTGCAACATGTCATGATATATTAAGGGCGAGAGTATAATCATAAGCGCGAAGCCCCTGCATTCACAAATGCAGGGGCTTCGCATATTCCGGATAGTCGGGATCGAATCGTTACATCAAATAAGGATTGTGGGTTTTCTCATATCCGACGGTGGTGTGGGAACCATGACCCGGATACACGGTGGTCGAGTCGGGAAGGGCAAACAGTTTCTCTTTGATGCCCGTGATGAGAGCCTCGTAGTTGCCGCCCCAAAGGTCGGTGCGTCCTATGCTGTCACGGAAAAGCACATCGCCCGAGAATGCGACCCCGGCCTTTGCACAGTAGAAAACAAGCCCTCCGGGTGAATGTCCCGGAATGTGCAGAATCGCGAAATCATATCGGCCTACACTCAACGTGTCGGTCTCATCGATATAGATGTCGACGGGCAATGCGGGTTCGTCGATATTCAGTCCGAAAAGAGCGGTTTGTCGGGCGAAATTGTCAAGTAAGAACGCATCGTCGCGGTGAGCCGACAGTTTCGCGTGAAATGTTTCGGCAACGAATCGATTCCCGAAAACATGATCGAAGTGCAGATGGGTCGACAAGAGGTACTTGACATGCAAATGTTCTTGCTCGATATATTCTTGCAATCTCCGCTTCTCTTCTTTTGAGCAACAACCGGCGTCGATTATTGCACATTCGAGCGATTCATCGTCCCACACGACATATGTGTTTTCGGCAACCGGGTTGCATACAAAACATTTTACTTTCAACATAAGAAGGACTGTTTAGATGGGAACATAGATGGCTTTTTTCGTCTTGAAAAATTCTTCCTCGAAATAGTCTTTCAGGTCAAATATGAGGGCGGTATTCCTTACGGGGGCTATCTCTCCTTGCATTTCGCCGCCTTTAAGGCATATCAAGCCGTTGGGCATGGCGTTGTGTTGTTGTTTGCTCACATTTTTGCGGACCAATTTTAGGAGGTCTCCCAACGGCATGACAGCACGGCTCACGATAAAGTCGTATTTGTTTTTGTTTTCCTCCACGCTGCAATGGGCGAATGTCACGTTTTCCAATCCGATGCTTTGCGCCACTTCTTGGGCTACTTTTACCTTCTTGCCGATGCGGTCGATGAGGTGGAAGCGGCATTCGGGAAAGAGTATGGCCAAGGGTATGCCGGGAAATCCGCCGCCGGTTCCCACGTCGAGAACCGTTGTCGCGGGTGAGAACTGGATTACTTTGGCTATGCCGAGCGAGTGCAGCACATGGTGGGGATAGAGGTTGTCGATGTCCTTGCGCGAAATCACGTTGATTTTTGCGTTCCAGTCGTTATACAGCTCTTGCAAGGCGGCAAACTGGTCGTGTTGCCGAACGGTCATGTTGGGAAAATATTTCTCGATAATTTGCATGATGGCGATTGGGTGTTATTTCGAGGCGATGCGTTTCAGCGGAGAGTTGGCGACAAGGTATCCTACGATGGCCCGGTAGGGCAGTGTGATGCGGGTCGTACCATTGGAGTAGGGAGCAATGTCATAGGGATTGAAGAGCCAGGTAATGCCGGTGTCGCTTATCATGAAGTTGTCGTCGACAACGATATTGTCGGGCTGGTAGAATTTCTCTTCGAGACGGTCGACGCTTGTACCGAGGTCATCGGCGAGTTGCTGGCACAACATGCGGTTTATCAGGTGATAGTCGCTCTCGGCAAACAGGTCGCTGAGCAACAGGGATTTCCCGCTATTGAGGTCGACAACCGTGTATGAAGTCGTGGTCATACCGTGTGCGCCGCCGGTATAAGTATAGATTTCGACGCTGAATCCCCAAAACGAGTGGGCGTTGTATAAGTTCTTGCTTTGTACCGACATTTCATAGTTCATCCATGCCTCTTCCCGATGTCGGCGTTTTTTGAGGTAAGGCTTTATGTCGGCCTGGTATTCGGCGATATAGTTTTTGACAAACCGTTCTGCGGCGGTGCGGGGAGAGTCGCTCTCCTGCATGCCTTCGGGCAGGGCGGCTACAAAGATGCGTTGCAGTTGGTTCAAAGAGGTTTTCACCGTGTTGCCGCCCGTGGGGTATGAGAGGTTGATATCGATGGAGCAGCAGGGAAGTTCGGTATTGTTGTCGATGTGTTTTTTTTCGGAATAGGTATAGGTCGAAAATGTGAGACCTTCTTTCGCTTTTGCGGGTTGCGCTTTGACCGGTGCTGTTTTTGATACCGTCTCTGTGGGTGAGACAGAAGTTTCGGTATTCTCTTTGTTTTCAGAGTTCCATTGGCACGACGCCATCAGAAACAGGCAACTTGCCGTGGCAAGTGTTGTCTTGAAGCGGTTCATAGTGGTATCGGTTAAAGTGAAACATAGTATGGAAATACAAATATAGCGAAAAAAAACGGGAAACCGAATAGTTGTCGTATATTTGTATCGGTTAAGAAATTTTTATGACAGAAGTAGGAAAATACAACACATTGCCGATTTTGCGTTCGGTCGATTTCGGTGTCTATCTTGATGGCGGGGAACTGGGCGAAATATTGTTGCCGCAGCGTTATCTTCCCGAGGGAAGTCGGGTAGGCGATGCGGTAGAGGTGTTTGTCTATTACGATAGCGAAGACCGTGTCATTGCGACGACCGAGCGGCCTTATGCACAAGTCGGCGAGTTTGCCGTGCTCAAAGTCAACTCGGTCAATCCCGTCGGTGTTTTTCTCGACTGGGGATTGGCTTCGAAAGAGTTGCTTGTACCGTTCAGGGAACAACGGGCCGAGATGTTTCCCGGGAAATATTATGTCGTCTATCTCTATGTCGATGAGGTCTCGGGGCGCATCGTGGCTACGGCCAAGATAAACCGCTTTTTGCAGAAAACGCCCGTCGATTATACCCTCAATCAAGAGGTCTCTCTTTTGGTGACCCAGGAGACGGAATTGGGATTTAAAGTCATTGTCGACAACGCGCATTGGGGCATGATTTATCATAACGAGATTTTCAAACCGGTGCACCGGGGCGACCGTTTGACGGGATATGTTACCCACATTCGTGCCGATGAGAAGGTCGATGTCGCTTTGCAGCCGGTGGGTTACGGCGGCGTCGATTCGCTGGCACAAGGCATTCTCGATGCGATACGCAAGAACGATGGATTCCTTCCGTTCAACGACAAGTCCGATGCCGGAGAGATTGCCGCGGCGTTTGGTTGCAGCAAGAAAAATTTCAAGAAAGCCGTAGGGGCGTTGTACCGTCAGCGTCTGATAGAAATTCTCGACGACGGCATACGCCTTGTAAAATAATTGTTGGGGACTTTTCCCATGTAAGAGGGGCTACCATCGAATGTGGTAACCCCTCTTGCATGTCCGGTGATGCCGGTAATTAAATTTCCAGTTTCTCACAGGCTTCTATCCACAAGGTGCTGCATGCGTCGCTCGGCATGCGCCAGTCGCCGCGTGGCGAAAGGCTCACCGAACCGACTTTGGGCCCGTCGGGCAGACATGAACGCTTGAATTGCTGCGAGAAGAAGCGGCGGAAAAAGGTGGTGAGCCATTTTTTCAGCGTGGCTCGGTCGTATGCCTCTCCGAAGGCTTCTTGTGCCAAGAAATAAATCTTTTCGGGACGGAAGCCGTACCGCAAGAAATAGTAGAGGAAGAAGTCGTGCAGTTCATAGGGTCCCACGAGGTCTTCGGTCTTCTGCTTGATATTGCCTTGTTCGTCGGCCGGAATCAGTTCGGGACTGATGGGAGTGTTTACGATGTCGATGAGCGTGTCGCTCGTTTTTCGGCCCTTTTCCTGCGTGGCTACCCAAGTGACCAGGTGGCGCACCAAGGTCTTGGGGACTCCGGCGTTGATGCCATACATCGACATGTGGTCGCCGTTGTAGGTCGCCCAGCCCAAAGCCAACTCCGAGAGGTCACCGGTGCCGATGACAAGTCCGTTCACTTGGTTGGCAATGTCCATCAGGATTTGGGTGCGTTCGCGAGCCTGGCTGTTTTCGTAGGTGACGTCGTGCACGTCGACGTCGTGACCGATGTCCTCGAAGTGTTGCAAACAGGCTTTCTTGATACTGATTTCGCGTATCGTTACCCCCAGCGAACACATGAGGTCGAGGGCATTGTTGTAGGTGCGGTCGGTGGTGCCGAATCCCGGCATGGTAATACCTGCTATGTGTGAGCGGTCGATGTGAAGTCGGTCGAAGGCTTTAACCGTGACGAGCAAAGCCAACGTCGAATCGAGGCCGCCCGAGATACCCACCACGACGTTTTGGGCACGGGTGTGTTTCAGACGTTTCACAAGTCCCGATACCTGTATATTGAAAATTTCTTCGCAACGTTCGCTGAGCAGCTGTTCGATGTGCGGGATAAAAGGGTGGGGGTCTATTGCACGGGTGAGGCGGTCGATGTCGTAGTGGGGTAATTCAACAGGTACGATGCGGTAGGATTCCTTGTCGCAATTTCCGGAGAAACCGGTGTTTGACCGTCGTTCGCACATCAACCGTTCGACGTCGATTTCGGTGACGATGAGTTGAGCCGTGTCGGAGAAACGCCGGCTTTCGGCCAGTATGGTTCCGTTCTCGGCAATGATGCCATTCCCTCCGAAAACGACATCGGTCGATGATTCGCCCAACCGGGCCGATGCGTAGAGATAGGCTGTCATGGTGCGTGCCGACTGTTGCGCGATGAGTTGCCGCAGGTAGTTGTGCTTTCCTGCCAGTTCGTCGCTGGCCGAGAGGTTGGCAATGATGTTGGCTCCGTGCAGGGCGTGACGCGACGAGGGTGGAATGGCAACCCACATATCTTCACACAACTCTACGGCCAGGGAGGCGTTGCCCGAGGTGAAGAGCATGCGCGTGCCGAACGGCACTTCCTGCCCGCAGCAAGAGAGCCACTCGCTTTCGGCCTCGTCGGCGGGGCAGAACCAGCGTTTTTCGTAAAATTCTTTGTAGTTGGGCAGGAAACTTTTGGGTACAACGCCGTAGATGGTTCCACGGCCGATGACGACAGCCGTGTTGAAAAGGCGGTTGCCTTGTGCGAGCGGACAACCGACGATTGCCAGCAATTGGGTTTCCCGTGTGGCATCGACGATGCGCCCCAACGCCTGCTCGGCTTCTTCCTGTAAGAGTTTTTGTCCGAAAAGGTCTCCGCAGGTATATCCCGTGATGCACAATTCGGGAAAAACAATCAATTCGATTTGTTGGCGGTCGGCATCGAGCAGCTGTTCGATGATGCGGTCGGCATTGTAGCGGCAATCCGCTATGCGGCAATCGGGTAGGGCCGTTGCCGTTTTTATAAATCCAAAGTTCATAGCATTCCTGTCAATGATCTGTGCAAAAGTAGAAAAATTCACCGCTCCGTGCCAATTTGCACTTGAAATTTTTCTCTTTGCCGGCGATTCATTATTTTTGTCTGATGATACATAACCGGTAAAATATATGAAGTTGAACCTATCTGGATTTTTATGCCTTCTTGCACTCTCGCTGAGTGTCGCACCGCTCTCGTCGATGGAAGTCGACGACCTTTTCTCGGGAAAATATAGCGCGAAGTCGGTGGCCGGGATACGTCCTTCGGCCGACGGGGTGCATTATACCTGTCTCTCTCCCGACCGCACTTGCATCGTGCGTTATGCCTATGCGACGGGCGAAGTTGTCGATACATTGCTCGATGTGAACCGTGTACCCGGGCAACCGGTGCGGAGCATTTCGGGATATTCTTTCGGCGAGGACGAAGACCGCATGCTCATATACACCGACGTGGAGATGATATATCGCCGGTCGTTCCGGGCCGCCTATTATTTCACCCGGGTGGGGAGCCATACGTTGCAACCGTTGTCGGCACAATTTCCCAAGCAACAGATTGCCACGTTGTCGCCCGACGGGACTCGGGTCGCCTTCGTGCACGCAAACAATATCTATGTAAAAAATCTTGCCGATGGCAGCGAGAGGCAAATAACCCGCGACGGTGAGAAAAACAAGATTCTCAACGGGGTTACCGACTGGGTATATGAAGAGGAGTTTGCCCAGACAAGGCTGATGGCCTGGTCGCCCGACAGTCGGGCTTTGGCTTTTGTTCGCACCGACGAGAGTGATGTGCAGGAATATCCCATGCAACTTTTCTGTACCCCTTCGGGCCGTTATGACGACCCGCAAGAGGTCTATCCGCGCTATGCCGGGTTCAAATATCCCGTAGCAGGTGCCGATAACAGCCGCATCACGTTCAACGTGTGGAAAGAAGGCGACGCTGCGACTCACCCGGTCGTCTTGCCCATTGACGGTGAGACCTACCTCCCGGCCATCAATGTGATTCCGCGCACCGGAGAGTGGGTCGTTACTGCCCTCAACCGCCTGCAAAACCATATTCGCCTGTTGGCCGTCGATATAGAGAAGGAGACCACCCGTCTCCTTTATGAAGATACGAGCGATACCTACATCAACGAAGAAGACATCACCTCGGCCGTTTTCTATCCCGATTGCTTCCTGGCCTTTTCCGAGAAGACCGGATACCGTCACATCTACCAGTATGGCTACGACGGCAAGCTGCAACGTACCGTTACCGCGGGAGAGTGGGAGGTTACCGACTATTACGGACGCGATGCCCGGGGCAACATCTATTACCAGTCGACCGAGGAAGGACCCCTCTATCGCACGCTCTACTGTATCGACAAGAAGGGCAGGCGTCAGAAACTTTCCACCCAACGGGGGAACAATGCGGCGTGGTTCAATCCTTCATGCACCTATTATATCAGTCGATACAGCAATGCTGCGACGCCCCCTGTCTATACCCTCAACGACACCCGTCGCAAACGGGTGGTGCGCACGCTCGAAGACAATGCCCGTTTCCCGATAAACGATTTTGTGAAAAAGGAGTTTTTCACGATGACGACTCCCGATGGCGTTGTGCTGAACGGCTTTATGATGAAGCCCTCCGACTTCGACAGCACCCGTCGTTACCCCGTGGTGCTGATGCAGTATAGCGGTCCCGGCTCGCAACAGGTACTCGATGCGTGGAGCTCGGCCGACTGGCAGCAGGTGCTCGTGCCCCAAGGATTCATCGTGGCTTGTGTCGATGGCCGGGGAACCGGTGCCCGGGGTACCGAGTTCCGCTGCTGCACTTATGGCAAACTGGGTGTACTCGAAGCCCAGGACCAAATCTCCGCGGCCCGTTATATGGCATCGCTGCCCTATGTCGACGCCGCCCGCATAGCCATCTGGGGGTGGAGTTTCGGCGGATTTACCACCCTCATGTCGATGTCGATGAGCCAAGATGTATACAAGGCCGGCGTGGCCATTGCTCCGGTGACCGACTGGCGGTTCTATGACACGGTCTACACCGAGCGGTATATGTCGACCCCGCAGCAGAACCGTGACGGCTATGATGCCGCATCGCCCCTGTGTCGCGCCGCTTCTCTCTCGGGCAACCTCTTGATTGTTGCCGGTACGGCCGATGACAATGTGCATTATACCAACACCCTGCGCTATATCAATGCTCTCGTGGCGGCCGACAAGCAGTTTGAAATGCAGATGTATGCCGACCGCAATCACAGCATCTACGGCGGAAATGCCCGCCAGCACCTCTATAAGCGGTTTATCGCATTTTTCCGCCAACAATTGCTATATTGATAGCTAGGCGTTATACACTTTATCGTTTCAAAAATATGGCAACAACATATACCACAATTGATATAGCTAAGTTTGTATTGAGTTTTCTTGTTATTGTTATACATTCAAATGCATATCAACTTGTGAATGAGGATATTTGTGCTTTGGCTGTACCTGTTTTCTTTGTTTTTTCCGGCTTTTTCCTATATAAAAGTTTTATTTCTTCAAATAAGAACATCAATAAACTTAAAGCTTATCTCATTAAAGTAGTAAAGTTGTATATAGTATATACTTTGATATACATACCGTTGACGATATATGGCTTTATAATTCATGACGTTTCTCCTCTGCGGGCTGTGTTTATTTTTGTAAGACAATTTTTATTTGTTGGAGAAAATTTCTATTCGTGGCCTTTGTGGTATTTGTTAGCTCTTATTGTTTCGGTGTTTATCATAATTTGTTTATTGAGATATAAAGTAAGAGTCATTACCATTTTTATTATTTCACTCTTGTTTACGTTCATAGGCATTCTGATCAATTATTTGAATAATGTAGAACATCTACCTACAATTATAGATCGTTTTTTGACAATTTATCAGAAAGTCTTTACAACAACCCGAAATGGCCTATTTGTTGGCTTGGGGTGCGTTAGTACGGGTATGCTTGTTGCAAAATATGAGACAAATATAAAAAAATGGAATAAGGCAATTTATATACTGTTTTGTGTAGCTGTCGGCTATTATTTTTATGAGTTGCCATTAGGTCTGAACGTTATGGCTTTTATGGTGATTTGTGTACTGATTCAGCCACAGATTAATTGTATGGGAATAAATAAAGAACGTTCGGTATGGTTGAGGAACATGAGTACATTGAATTATTTTTTTCATATGTATTTTTTATTTGTTGTTCAAATGTTTATCGTTAAATTTCTCGATGAGAATATATATGTGTATATCCCCAAAGAGATACTTATATTTATAATTACAACCATTCTGACTTTGATATTCTCTGCAATAATCTTAGCCTTGTTAAGAATAGAGCGGTGTCATTTTTTTAAGAATTTGATATCATAAAAAAGACGCGTTGATTATTTATATATCAACGCGTCTTTTTTATCGAGGAATTTTGATTATAGGGGCATGTTTCCGTGTTTCTTGGGCGGGTTGCTTTGGTTCTTGTTGGAGCACATGCCTAAGGCTTGAATCAGTTTCCACCGGGTGTCGCGCGGCATGATGATTTCGTCGATGTATCCGCGTTCGGCAGCCCGGTAGGGATTTGAGAATTCCGATTCATACTCTTTGATTTTCTCGGCTTTCTCCTCGGGGGTTGCTTTGCGGTAAAGAATGTTTACGGCACCCTCGGCGCCCATGACGGCGATTTCGGATTGCGGGTATGCCAAGTTCACATCGGCACCTGTCGGTTTGCTCGACATCACGATGTAGGCGCCTCCGTAGGCTTTGCGGGTGATGAGGGTGACTTTGGGTACGGTGGCTTCGGCATAGGCATAGACAATCTTGGCACCGTGGCGTATGATGCCGTTGTGCTCTTGCAAGGTGCCGGGCAGGAAGCCGGGAACATCTTCGAACGTGATGATGGGTATGTTGAAGCAGTCGCAGAAACGGATAAAACGGGCTGCTTTGTCGGAAGCATCGATGTCGAGTACTCCTGCCAAGTAGGCCGGTTGGTTGGCGACGATACCTACCGAGCGGCCGCCGAGGCGGGCAAAGCCGATGACGATGTTTTTTGCAAAGTGCGGCATGACTTCGAAGAAGTATTGGTCGTCGACGACCGGCTCGATGATGTCTTTGATGTCATAGGGCATGTTCGAGTCTTCGGGAATGACGGTCTGCAAGGCTTCCACTTGGCGGTGTACGTCGTCGGTGCAGGCCGACAGGGGAGCATCTTCCATGTTGTTCGAGGGGAGGAAGCTGAGCAGCTCTTTGATTTGCATGAGCGTCTCTTCTTCGGTCTCGCACATGAAGTGGGTCACACCGCTCTTGCTGCTGTGGGTGTAGGCGCCGCCCAACTCTTCTTTACCTACCTCTTCGTGCGTAACGGCTTTCACGACGTCGGGGCCGGTAATGAACATGTGGCTTTTCTCCTTCACCATGAAGATGAAGTCGGTGAGGGCGGGAGAGTAGCAGGCACCGCCGGCACACGGGCCGAGTATGGCCGAGATTTGGGGTATGACACCCGAAGCGATGGTGTTTTGGTAGAATATCGAGGCATATCCCGAGAGACTGTTCACGCCCTCTTGTATGCGGGCGCCTCCCGAGTCGTTGAGGGCAATGATGGGGGCGCCGTTTTTGAGTGCGAGCTGTTGCACTTTCACGATTTTGGCGGCGTTGCTTTCGCTCAGCGAACCGCCGTGTGCCGTGAAGTCATAGGCATAGACAAAGACCAGGCGCCCGTCGATTTTGCCGTAACCGGTAACCATGCCGTCGCCGGGAATCTGTTTCTTCTCCATGCCGAAGTGGTTGCAGCGGTGCGTGACAAACTTGTCGAGCTCGTTGAAGGTGCCCTTGTCGAGCAGCATGTCGATGCGTTCACGGGCGGTCATGCGTCCCGACTCATGTTGTTTTTCTATTTTTTCGATGCCTCCGCCTTGTGAGGCTTTTTTGTCGAGGGCTTCAAATGCCTCGTATATTTTTTCTCTTTCCATTGTGTTTAGTCGTTAGGTATAATATCCAGTAAAACCAATGTTTGATTTCCGTTTACAGAGTCGCCTTCGTTCACCAGAATGTCTTTGACGATGCACTCCGAATTGACCTTGTAGTTGCTTTGCATCTTCATGGCTTCGAGTACGATGACGATGTCGCCGGCTTGCAGGTGGTCACCTTTTTGTACGGGTATCTTTACCACCTTTCCGGGCATCGGGGCGATGATTTTATCGTCTTGGCGGGTATCGTCGCCTTTTTTCATGCGCAGGTATTTGGCCTGGCTGTCGACGATGTCGATGTGATATGACCGATAAAAGATGTTGACATCATAGCTCTTTTTGCCTTCGTGATGAATGAGCTCGGCGTTGTATGAATCGCCGTCGTGCAGAATCGAGCAACTGCCGTTTTCGGCCATGACGATGTCTACCTCATAAGGTTTCCCGTCGATGGTGATTTGCACTTTGTTCCCTTCTTTGTTGACCAATGATACATCGGCCACGCGGTCTCCTATATGTATTTCCATAATTTTTCTCCCTTAGATGCGTAAAACTCCTTTTTGTAATCCGAATTCTCGCCAGCGGCTGATGGGACGTGCGTCGGTCAGTTGCACGGGCGTGTTCTCTTCGAGATTCATGAGATAGTCGATGTATGCGGCAATCATGGCCAGGTTTTCGATTTCTTCGTTGTGGCTGTTGGTGCGTTGCAGCATACGGGCGTTTTTCTCGATGAAGAGCGTGTTGTATTCCCCTCTTACGAAATCGGGCGTGTGCATGATGCGTTTCAGGTAGCTGAGGTTGGTTTTCAGACCTGTAATCTTATATTCATACAACACGCGGCGCATGCGTTCGATGGCATATTGGCGGGTGGTGGCCCACACGATGAGCTTGCCTATCATCGGGTCGTAATAGATGGGTATTTCATATCCCTCATATACATAGCTGTCGATGCGTACGCCGATGCCGTTGGGCTCGGTGAGTTGCCTGATGATGCCCGGCGAGGGGAGGAAGTTGTTTTCCGTGTCTTCGGCGCAAATGCGGCATTCGATGGCGTGGCCGCGTTGCATGAGGTCGCTCTGTTTGAGGTGGAGCACTTCGTCGTTTGCCACGCGTATTTGCTCCTTGACCAGGTCGACGCCGCAGACCTCTTCGGTGATGGGGTGCTCGACTTGCAGACGGGTGTTCATTTCGAGGAAATAGAAATGACGGTGCTTGTCTACCAGAAATTCGATGGTGCCGGCTCCTGAATAATTTACGGCTTTGGCTGCGGCCACCGCTTTTTCGCCCATCTCTTTTCTAAGCTCCGGGGTGAGGAACGGGGAGGGGCTTTCTTCGACGATTTTTTGGTGGCGGCGTTGTACCGAGCATTCACGGTCGAAAAGGTGTATGACGTTTCCATGGTTGTCGCCAAGAATCTGAAACTCGATGTGGTGCGGCTCTTCCACGAATTTTTCGAGGTAGACCGTGTCGTCGCCGAACGACGACATCGACTCTGAGCGGGCGGTATTGTAGGCTTCCAACACTTCATCTTCGTTGTGAATGAGGCGCATGCCCTTTCCACCGCCGCCCATCGAGGCTTTCAGCATTACCGGGAAGCCTATCTCTTTGCAGATGCGCAGGGCTTCATCGGCGCTTTGCAGAGGCTGTTCGGTACCGGGAACGACCGGCACACCGGCGGCAATCATGCGTTTGCGGGCCGAGATTTTATCGCCCATGGCTTCCATGGTTTCGGCCGACGGGCCGATGAATATGATGCCCTCTTGTTTGCAGCGGCGGGCAAACTCCGCATTTTCTGATAAGAAGCCATAGCCCGGGTGAATGGCATCGGCATGGTGCAGCTTGGCGGCCTTGATGATATTGTCGATGTTCAGGTAACTTTCATGAGAAGCGGCGGGCCCTATCAGGCAGGCTTCGTCGGCGTACATGACGTGTTTCGATGTACGGTCGGCCTCCGAAAAGACAGCGACGGTGCGTATGCCCATCTCTTTGCAAGAACGCATGATGCGCACCGCAATTTCTCCTCGGTTGGCAATCAAAATTTTCTGAATCATAAAATTCTATTTAAGTTTGGTTTGATTTGATTATTCAATAGGGGTATCCGTGTCGGGGTTATCGACGCGGTCGATGGATAAACCTCTTTCCCGCATCTTGTTGCAAATGGCAGGTGTGCAATGCGGTGTATACATTGATAATATATATTCTTGACAGCTTTCCTGATTCCACGAGTTAAAAGCAGCATTTTTTTGAATGGCCGGTCTTCTGACTGATACCTTCCCGATGTGGTTATCTGTGGCACGGAGTTTTTCCCGGAAAATTCCGACAGTGCTTCACCGCCGCGGGATAGTTCAGGGTTTGCTCCCGATTTCCTTTTCATCTGATGACCCGGACCAATTCGGCCGCAAAGGTAAGTAAAAACTTCTGTCACTATCCCTTTTTAGGCGCAAAAATATGTTTTTAAACATCTTTCTATTTGTAAAATATTGATATATTGTTGTTTGTGTATTTATGTAGGGCGAGCGAATATATACATAAAAATAATCGGCCGATTCGAGTATAGAATCGACCGATTATTATGCGGCAAAGAGAAACGTTGGGTTATTTTTCCGATATGAGGTTGGTTCCGCCCTCTTTGATTTCGCTGTTGGTGGCTTTGAAGAAGGTGGTTACCGGCTCTATCTGCATGCAGTTGGAGATATATGCCTTTTTCACGTTGTCGAACGTGATGACCGGGGTTCCCTCGACGGGATATTTGGTGCGGACGTTGTTGAGAATGATTTTCTCGCTGTTGGAGAATTGCCAGGGGGAACCTTTCTCGGCCGAGAACTCGACATTGTCGAAATAGATGTCTTGGGCTGTGTCGACGATGAAGCCTGTTTGGGCTTCCATGTTGATGTTGTTGAACGAGAGATTCTGTACCGGCATTTCCTCGATGCCGCTGATATAACCGATTTGCTTGATTTCGCGACCGGTGATGTTGCTCAGGTGTATGTTGCGGAAGATGGGGGTGCGTTCGCTTACCGGCTCTACTTTCGAGGTCTTGTCGTAGAAGAGGTCGAAGATGAAAGCGTTGCGTTGAATGTTGCGCATGACAATGTTGTCGACACGAATCTGTTCCACCACGCCGCCGCGTCCGCGGGAGGCTTTCAGCCTGATGCCGGAATCGGTGCCGTCAAATACGCAGTTCGATATGGTTACACGTTTCACGCCGCCCGACATTTCGCTGCCGATGACCACACCGCCGTGACCCGACAGCATGACGCAGTTGGTGATGGTTATGTTTTCGCAGGCTTTGCCATATTTGCGACCGTCGGCATCACGCCCCGATTTGATGGTGATGCAGTCGTCGCCCACACTGATAAAGCAGTCGGAGATGCGCACGTTGCGGCAGGAGGTGGGATTGATGCCGTCGGTATTGGGCCCTTTCGGATTCTTGTCGGGATTCTTGATGGTCACGCCGTGTACCACGACATTGTCGCAGAAGGCCGGGTTGACGGTCCAAAACGGAGAATTGATGATTTTTACGTTCTCGATGAGAATGTTGGTACATTCAAAAAATTGTATGAAGGGCGGGCGGAACATGCGACGTTCGAGCGACCCTTTGTAATAATCCGAGACTTCCAAGTCTGCGTTGGCCTCTTCCCACATGCGTTGCAATTTGCTCTTTTGGCTATCGGGAAGTTTCCCGCCATTGTCCTTGATTATTTTCTTGACATCATTTTCCCATGCCCACCATTTAAATCCGTTGCCGTCGAGGGTGCCGCGTCCGGTGATGGTCAGGTTGTCGGCATCATGGGCGTAGATGAGCGGCGACAAGGTGTTCATGACGGTACCTTCCCAGCGGATTTTTACAAACGGGAGATAATCCTCGAAATTGTCGGAGAATCGTATGGTGGCACCCGACTCGATGTGCAGGGTGATGTTGCTTTTCATTTCGATGGTGGCCGTCAGATAGTTCCCGACAGGGAAGTAGATGGTGCCGCCACCCTCTTGCGAGGCTTTGTCGATGGTTTTGTTTATCAGTTCGGTGCATGCTTTTTTCCCGGTAGCATCAGCCCCCAGTTTTTTTATGTCATAGGTTTTGGCCCAAGAGAGCGACGCAAGGGCGATGCAGAATGAAAACAGAAAAAGTTTTTTCATGAATTTGTCGGTTAATGGTTAGAAAAGTGTCCAAAGGTAGCTATAAAACCGGGAACGGAAGGGGGAAAATAATCCCGCTTGGGTGTAGAAATCGATATAAAGGGCGCGATTGTGCCTATTATCCGTTCATTTCATCGCAGGTGTAGTTTAAGAAGCGGTTGAAAGGATACAGTACCATCAATTCTTCGGCAGCCCGAAGCACCCAGTCTTCGGTTTCAAAAAATGTGTCGTCTTTCGATGTGCAGGCCAAATAGTCCCGTTGTTTCAGCAGGTCGGGATAAGGAAAATCCTTGGGGAAGGGTTTGGGTATCACTTTCAGGGCGCGTTCACTGTCAAGTCCGTGGTAAATCTGTTTGAAAGAAGGGTCATTGAGTATTTCAAGAAACTCGTCGCAGTTGTCATAAACCGATTGTCGCAGTGCTTTCAGTAATGGCGGTTGCGGGCACCAGATGCCTCCGCACAGGAGACAGTTTCCCGGTTCGATGTGCAGGTAATAGCCTGCTCGCGGGCTGTTTTTCCCTCCCTTGGCGATGTATGCGGCAAAGTGCCCCTTGTAGGGAGTCTTGTCGGGCGAAAAACGTATGTCCCTATATATGCGGAAAATGCACGATGAGGCTTCGAGCCCGTGTAAGTCTTCATCTTTTTCGCCCAACAAAGCTATGAGTTTCTCAACGGAGGTCTCGAAATGTTTGCGCAGGCGGGTATATTCTTCTTTATGGGCATTGAACCATTCCCGGTTGTTGTGGACCCGCAATTCTTTTAGAAAATGGAATGTTTCCTTCATGCTTTCGTCAGTTTGTTTTTCTCTACGAATATAAATATATTTTTTTATATTCCCCGGTTCGTGCTGGAAATTTCTGCAAAAATAGCTATCTTGCGCCCTATTTGGGACTAAAACAAAACATAAAGATAATACGATGAAAGAAAACGAGAAAGAGCCGGTCGATTTGCCGGAGAACGCGTTTCGCGAATTGGAGGAGGGAGAGACCTATCACCCCGTCATGTCTCCCGACAAGACCTATCGGGAGGTTACTCCCTGGTCGGTTTCCTGGGGTATCCTTATGGCCATACTGTTTTCGGCCGCAGCGGCCTACTTGGGGTTGAAGGTGGGACAGGTTTTTGAGGCTGCCATACCGATTGCCATCATAGCCGTGGGGCTTTCTACCGCTTTCAAGCGCAAAAACGGTTTGGGTGAGAATGTCATTATACAATCTATCGGAGCCTGTTCGGGAACGGTGGTGGCCGGTGTGATATTCACCTTGCCCGCCCTTTATATCATTCCGGGACTGTCGGCCAACTTCCTGCAAGTCTTTTTGAGCTCTTTGCTGGGTGGTGTCCTGGGGATACTTTTCTTGATACCTTTTCGCAAATATTTTGTTTCGGACATGCATGGCAAGTATCCTTTCCCCGAAGCCACCGCCACTACGCAGATTCTTGTTTCGGGGCAGAAGGGTGGCAATCAGGCTCGCCCGCTGATTTTTGCCGGTCTCGTGGGAGGTATCTATGATTTCCTTCTTTCGACCTTCGGCTGGTGGAGTGAGGTTCTGACAACCCGCATCTTGCCTTTTGGCGATGTCGTTGCCGAAAAAGCCAAACTGGTGTTCAAAGTCAATACCGGCGCCGCAGTTTTGGGCCTCGGTTACATTGTCGGGTTGAAATACAGCCTCATCATTTGTGCCGGTTCCATCTTTGTGTGGTTCCTCATTATTCCCGGTTTCGACTTGTTTTGGGGCGACACCATGTTGCAGCTCAACACCGGAGCTACCAACCTGATGGTGTCCCAAATGACTCCCGAACAAATCTTTACGATGTATGCCCGGTACATCGGCATTGGAGGTATTGCCATGGCCGGTATCATCGGGATTGTCCGTTCGTGGGGCGTCATACGCAGTGCCGTCGGGCTGGCTTCGCGTGAACTGAAAGGTCAGGCGTCGGCCGTCGGAGCCGGTGTGAAACGTACCCAGCGCGACATCAGCATGAAGATTCTGCTTTTCTCGGTTGTGATAACTCTGATTGCCATTTTCCTCTTTTTCTATTTCGGTGTCATTCACAATTTCACGCAGGCACTCATTGCATTTGTCGTGGTGACGGTCATCGCTTTCCTGTTTACGACGGTGGCGGCCAACGCCATTGCCATTGTGGGTACCAATCCTGTTTCGGGCATGACCCTGATGACTCTTATTCTGGCATCGGTCATCTTGGTGGCATCGGGACTTTCGGGAAAAGAGGGTATGGTCGCCGCGTTGATTATCGGCGGTGTGGTGTGCACGGCGTTGTCGACGGCCGGTGCATTGGTTACCGACCTTAAAATCGGATATTGGTTGGGAACGACCCCTGCCAAACAAGAGACATGGAAATTTGTCGGGACCCTTGTCGCCGCGGCTACGGTGGGCGGTGTGATGATTATCCTGAACAAAACCTATGGCTTCACGGGCGATAATGCCTTGGCAGCACCCCAAGCCAACGCCATGGCCGCAGTCATACAACCGCTTATGTCGGGACAAGGGGCTCCTTGGGCTCTTTATGGAATAGGGGCCGTGATTGCTTTGATACTGACAGTTTTCAAAGTTCCGGCATTGGCGTTTGCCCTGGGCATGTTTATCCCCCTTGAATTGAATACCCCGTTGGTGGTCGGCGGGCTTATCAGTTGGTATGTTTCTACGCGTTCGACCGACAAGGCCCTCAACAAGGCTCGTCTCGAAAGAGGAACCCTTTTGGCTTCGGGATTCATCGCCGGCGGAGCATTGATGGGCGTGGTAAGTGCCGCCATACGTTTTGCGGGTTTTGAATATTCATGTGCCATGAACGAGCTCCTTTTGGAATCTCTCGGTCTTGTTCTCTACTTGGCCCTTATTATCTATTTGATAAAAAGCAGCATGGCGGCCAAGAAAGAGTAGGCGCCCATTCCGGGCAAGAAAAAGGACGGGACGGAATTTTTTCCGTCCCGTCCTTTTTTCTTTTGGGCAGCAATGAAAACCTGTATAAAAATTTGATTTTTATTTTATTCTGTTTATATTTGTATAAATGAAAAAAACTGTTGTAATTATATCTTAACCTATGAAACGCGATTATTTATTAAGTGCAATGATTGCCATGTCGAGTTGTATGGCATTCATCGGGTGTAATCCCGAGCAGTCGGAGTTGAGTTTGGATTCTATTACCGAAAAGGCCACTGTTTCGGGAACTTTTGTTTATGATGCGGGGATAAACATGTCCGACACGGTCTACACGGTCAGTAATTATGCCCCGGCGGCGGGTCACACGGTTTATCTCGAAATTCCATATAGCGAATATTGGGATAATGACGGCAACTCGTCGTCATCATCGTCTTCGTCCGGTTCCGGGACTTCTACTTCCCAAGGGAATAAAGGCAATAAAATCTATGAGACCGTTACCAATGAAGCCGGTGAGTGGTCATTTGAGGTTCCTACCGTGTCAGAAGGCATTCAGGCCACGGTGCGCATACAAGATTTCAGAAGTCTTCGTTCGGAGTATGTGAAGATGAACGGTACGAACCCGGAATTCAAAACCTCGCTCTATGAATACGCTTGCGACACAACGGTATCGTTGAGGCCGGGTTCGGTGAAAATATTGAATATCGACCTTAATGGAAAGGAAGTATCTGATTTTGAGGGGTTCAACCAGCGCATCACTCTCAAAGGAACGTTGCTGCAAGCCTATGAGTCGGATTATCGTCAAGGGGCATATAAGCCCGCGGCCAACATGGCTGTCAACTTTGAAGTCTCTTATAAGGACATGGCCACCCCCGTGATGTTTGGTGCAACGACTGATGAATTGGGACAATATACCTTGGTTTTGCCGTTACGCTCTTATGAAGAGGGCTTCCAAAGTTTGGAGATAACACCCAAAGAAGCCATTCTGTCGTATGAACATTTTACCGCCCCGGGTGAATCGGTGCAATTGGTCGGTAAATATGAAGTCGAGGCCAATATATCGCGGGGGGCTCTGAAAGATTTTGCCGAGCAGGAATATACGATGGCCGACATGTATATGATGTTCAATCCCGAATACAATGACGGATTCAATACCACGACCAAACCTGCCACATGGCCTGAAACGGGAACAACGTTGGCTGGCTGGTTGCATACCGACTCTAACATGCCTCAGAAAGCTACCGTGACGGGTAAATACCTGTTGGGCATGGAAACGGCATTTTGCAAGGGTACCTATGCCAACCCCTATCAAGAAGCCTGTTTCAACATTCAATATTCTACAACGACTAAAAAAGTCTATGTAAATACCGATGAGGAAGGAAATTTCTCTTTTGAATTGCCTGTGAAGAGTGGCGAGACCCCGACCATCACTCCCGGGACGTTCAACAAGGAAATCACACACTATTTGGCCGGAGGTGAGACCGAGAAGATTTCGGGAAGTTTCGGCGAAAGAATCTCTGTCGATAAAGGCGAGTGGAATGAGTTGGGTACCATCTATAACAAGTTCACGCCTCAGAATACGACAGGCTGGTATGACAATCTTTCGGGTTGGGTAATCGACGAAAGCCTCACCGGGAAGAATACAATCGTGGGTACCATATACAAAGCTGTCGAAGTCGGGTTCCGCAACGGGTCGTATGCCGGGGTGGCGAATGAGCCGGTATCGATTACAATTACCGAAAGCGGGAAATCGACCACATTCGTGGGTGCCACGAATGTTGACGGGGAGTACAGCATCGAAGTCTCTATGCGTTATCCCGACGAGGAGCCGGCCGCTCTTGTCGTGACGCCACAGTTTGCGCAGTCGGGAACAAAGTCGTCCATGACACACTATCGCCGTGCCGGTAGTACATCGACCGAAGAGATTCTTGTGGATTATGGAACCTTTCCGGCGTTCACCTCATACGTCGATGGTATCAGCCGCTGGACCAACCGGGGCATTGCCTATTATGACGTGCAGAGTGTGGAAAATGAATCCAGCGTATTGAATTGGTCCAAGAACTTGGCCGGTTGGATCAACCAACGTCTGATTGTGGAAAAGAATTATTCACAAACGCTTACCGTGCGAGGCACCGTGATGCGGGCCATAGAGAAAAAAGTCGGGTCGCAATGGTTGCCCAAGTGGGAGAATGACCCCAATCGCATGGTGAGCGTGCAGGTAAACGGTCAGACCTATGATGTCGCCACATCGAGCAACGGGCAATATGTCGTTCCGGTTCAGGTCTCGAAAATAGGGACTTCCTATCAAGTATCAGTGGCTCCTGCCCAAGATGAGAAAAATGTTTCGTTCCTGCATTATCCCGATCCGGCGGCCGATACGCAAACCATTATCACGGGAAGGTATGTGTCGGTAAATAACATTCTCGATAAGACGCTTTCTCCCGTAGAGTCAATCATTGAAATTACGGAACCTTCGGCCAAGATGCAATTTGAGCCTACCGTCATACCCGATGGGTGGTACGAGTACGGTTGGAATGCAGAGTTGGATAATTAATAAGTAATGCAATAATATAGCAATCATGAAACGGAAAGTAATTCTGTCGGTGCTGTTGATGGCCTTTATGGGTACCACTTTATTGGCACAAGAAGAGACAAAGAAGAAAAGAACGCTCGAATTGCCCAAAGCCGGAGACATAGCCTTGGGTATTGATGTCGTGCCGATGTTCAAATATGTGGGAAATTTTTTCAATGGGACAACCGATAATACCTACAATACCTTTGGGGGAGAGTCGGCCATAACGTTCGATAATCCCATCAACAATCCGACGGTTTCGATTATGGGTAAATATATGATTACCGACACATGGGCTGCCCGTTTGAATGTGGGTATTCTTTATACCCATAAGAATACCCGCACCTATAAACAAAACGATGCGGCCCTTCTTGAAGATCCGCTCTCCCTGGCCAAGGTGGTCGATGAGAACATCGTGAATAATACCGGTGCATCGTTTGCTTTGGGGGCGGAGTATCGCCGTGGTTATCGCCGCATTCAAGGATTTGCCGGTGGAAACCTGATTTATGCTTTCGGTGAATACAATCGCCATTATAACTATGGCAATGCCATCACCGAAATCAATCAGACCCCTTCGCGTATTGATGCGGGAAATGTGCAATATGTCCCTGACAGTTGGACAAGGGCCTATTTGCTCGACTCTTATAATGGAGGTTCTGTGCAATACTTCGGTCTTGGAGCCCATGTGGGTGTGGAGATATTCCTGGCATCGCATTTCTCGCTGGGTGGAGAGGTGAGCATCAATGCCATCTGGAAGTGGAGTCCCGAAACCTATGAGGAAATTGAAGGCTTCAATACGATGAACAATCAAGTGGAAAAGTTTACCAACCTCATCTCTCCCGGGGACAAAGAGTTTTCTTTCGGCACGGAGAATTTGGGCGGGAAACTCTATTTGCTGTTCTATTTTTGATACCTCTTTTATGTCGTGAGAATTGATACCTCACGACGAAACCCTTTGGCAGGGCGGGCATTATGGGAATGTCCGCCCTGCCAGTTATTCTGCTCGTGGCGAAATGACATGGTGTGGCGGGAAAATCTTCCTGTCGGGTACTTGGTGCCTTTTTCGCACCCTGTCGATGGCAGGAAATAGAAGGCCGTGAACATTGGAGGGGGCGTGTTTGTTATGTCATAACCATACTTTTATGACAATGATTATGAAACGTTCTATCGAAGAAGCCCTGCGCAATCGTCGCAGTTATTATGCCATTGGCGATGAATCGCCGGTGTCGTATGAGGTTATCGAAAAAATTCTCGATGATGCACTCACATACACCCCTTCGGCGTTCAATTCCCAGTCGACACGCCTGGTACTTCTCCTGGGTGATGCCCATCGACGTTTTTGGAACATAACGCAGGAAACATTGAGAGCTCTTGTCGCCCCCGAAACCTATAATAAAAGCCGGGAAAAAATCGAGACCTCTTTTGCTGCGGGACACGGAACGGTGTTGTTTTATGAAGACTCCGCTGTCGTGGAGTCGATGCAGAGTCGTTTTCCCCTCTATGCCGACCGCTTTCCCGTGTGGTCGCAGCAGACGTCGGCCATGCACCAGTTGGCGGTGTGGACGATGCTCGAAGATGTCGGCTTCGGAGCTTCCCTGCAACACTATAACCCCTTGGTCGACGACGCTGTCCGGCGCGAGTGGAAATTACCGGTTACTTGGCAGTTAAATGCGCAGATGCCTTTTGGGAAACCCTTGCTGGAACCCGGTGATAAAGAGATTGCGCCCTTGGAATATCGGTTGAAGGTTTTCCGTTGAGCTTGTATCGCTTCCTTACCGATGTATGCGGGGATTTCTCGTCAAATAAACCCGAAGGGCTCAATAGAAAAATCTATTGGGCCCTTCGTCGTGACTCATCTGGCTGTTTATTTCAAGGCTTCGATGGCTGCTTCGTAGTCGGGTTCGTGTGTGATTTCGGGGACTAATTGTTCATACAGGATTTTTCCCGATTCGTCGATGATGATGACCGCCCGGCACAACAGGCCGGCCAATGGCCCGTCGATGAGCTCGACACCGTATTCTTTCCCGAACTTCGTCGAACGGAAAGCCGATACGGCGACAACATTGTCGATACCTTCGGTCGCACAGAAACGTGACTGGGCAAACGGCAGGTCTTTCGAGACCGCCAGCACCAGGGTATTTTTCATTTGTGCGGCTTTTTGATTGAATTTGCGGACCGATGTGGCGCATACGCTGGTGTCGAGACTCGGGAAGATGTTGAGCAGGACACGTTTGCCTCTCAACTCTTCGTTGGTGAGTGTCGAGAGGTCTCCTTTGACCAACTCGAATTTGGGTGCGGTTGTCCCTCTTTGGGGCAATTCTCCGGCGGTGTGCACCGGATTGTTGAGGAATGTTACAGTAGCCATAATGAAAATTTATTGGGTATGTCAAAATAGAATAACAGTGCGGCTCGGCATTTGGTTCAAGAGAGCGAAAGCCATTTGTACGACTCTTCAAGGCTATATCCCCGTTCCCGACAGTAAATTTGTCGCTGTTCGTTGTCGATGACGCCGATGTGGAAGTAGCTTGCTTGCGGGTGGGCAATGAGGAGCCCCGTAACGGTCGATGATGGGTAGAGGGCTCCATTCTCGGTCACGGTGACCCCGGCTTTTGCAAAATCGAGCAGGGTGTCGAGCGTGAAACTGAGCGACTGGTCGGGCAGAGAGGGATAGCCGACAGCCGGGCGTATGCCTTGGTAGTGTTGCGCGAGGAGCGACGGCACATGCGGCTTTTCCATGGGCATATAGCCCCAGTAGCGGGTACGAATGCGGTAATGCAGCCATTCGGTGGCGGCTTCGGCCAGTCGGTCGCAGAGCGATTGCAACAGCAGGGCTGCGTAGTGGTCGTCTCCTTGTTTGAGTTGTTCGATTTTGGCCGCGAGACCTTGGCTGATGGTTACGACAAACGCTCCTACATAGTCGGTGCGATTCTCTTGGTTTTGAGGCATGACAAAGTCCGGCAACGCAAGGTATGCCCCTTCGGGCTTTGTTTTTTGTTGACGCAGACAAGGTATCACGACATCGCCTTCGGCCGTGTGCAAGACGATGCGGTTGCCGTTGCTGTGTGCGGCGAAGATGCCGAAGCGTGCTTGCAGGAACATCGTGTCGCCCTCTTTTTCGAGTTGGTCGAGCCAACTTGCGGCATCGTCAAGGAGCCTTTCGGTTTCTTGGGCTTTGTCCGGTTCTTCGGGTGTAATATGGGGAAGTTGCGTCATGCAGTGCTGGCAGCAGCCGTCGAGGGGAGAGGCGTTCCCGGTCAGCCGCCATGTGTGGAGGAAGTATTTCCAATTGATACACGGCCTGACTTCTTGTATGGAGAGTTTGAGTTCCCTCCGTTCGCCCGGCATTTGAGGTACGGTCGGCGTGTAATGTGTCCAGTCGGCTGTGAAAGCCTGTGCGTTGGCTTCGGCATAGGAGAGGAGGGGTTCTTGTCGGGTTTCGACCGAACGGCGCAACTCTTCTTGTTCCCGGTGCAGTTCCCTCAGAAACGATTCCCGGGTTTGCTCGTTGAGCCATTGTGCGGCCACGACGGGAATTTGTGCGGCGTCGCGTGTGTGAATCACGGGGCCGCTGTATCGGGGCGCGATTTTCACCGCCGTATGCAGTTTCGAGGTGGTGGCACCACCTACCATGAGGGGGATTTTCAACCCGGCTTTTTCCATCGCTTCGGCAATGTGGCACATCTCTTCGAGCGACGGGGTGATGAGTCCGCTCACGCCGATGATGTCGGCCTTCTCGCGGAGGGCTGTTTCGATAATGGTTTCGGTCGGCACCATTACTCCGAGGTCGATGATGTCGTAATTGTTGCAGCCGAGGACGACGGCAACGATGTTTTTCCCGATGTCATGCACATCGCCTTTGACCGTGGCCAGGAGGAATTTTCCGTTTTTCCGGCCGCTCTCTTTCTGCATGGGAATATAAGGCTGCAAGATAGCGACCGCCTGTTTCATGGTGCGGGCGGTTTTCACGACCTGGGGCAGGAACATTTTCCCTTCGCCGAAGAGTTGCCCTACGCGGTTCATTCCGTTCATGAGGGGGCCTTCGATGATTTTCACGGCACTGCCGTAGACGGCCAAAGCCTCGTGCAGGTCGGCATCAAGACGGTCGCTGACACCTTTGACAAGGGCGTATTCGAGCCGTTCATCGAGCGACATCAGGTCGCGTGGGTCACCTTGCCCGGTTTGTGGCTGTTGTTGGGCGGTTTGACCTTTATGTGACTCGGCGGCCTCAATCAGTCGTTCGGTGGCATCGGGGCGACGGTTGAAGATGACATCTTCGATGCGGCACAACAATTCTTCGGGAATATCGGTGTAGGTGACACTCGTTGCCGGATTGACGATAGCCATGTCCATACCCGCCTGTATGGCGTGGAACAAGAACACGGCGTGCATGGCTTCGCGTATGTAGTTGTTGCCGCGGAACGAAAAAGAGAGGTTACTGATGCCTCCGCTCACTTTGGCTCCGGGAAGATTTTCTTTGATCCATTTGACGGCGGCGATGAAGTCGGCTCCATAATTGAGATGTTCGTCGATGCCGGTGGCAAGAGCCAGGACATTGGGGTCGAAAATGATGTCGTTGGGGTCTATCCCTTCCCGGGTGAGCAGGGTATAGGCTCTCTGGCACACGGCAATCTTGCGGGCATAGCTGTCGGCTTGGCCTGTTTCGTCAAATGCCATGACCACCATGGCGGCTCCGAGGCGGTGTATCTCCCGGGCATGGGCAAGAAAGGTCGCTTCTCCCTCTTTCAGGCTGATGGAGTTGACGATACACTTTCCCTGCACGCATTTGAGCCCGGCCAGGATTACCGGCCACTTCGAGGAGTCTATCATGACCGGTACGCGGCAGATGTCGGGCTCTGAGGCTATCCGGTTGAGAAACGTGACCATTTCGTCGTGGGCATCGAGCATAGCGTCGTCCATGTTGATGTCGATGATTTGAGCACCGTCGGCGACCTGCTTGCGGGCGATTTCGAGGGCCTCGTCATAATTCTTCTCCGAGATGAGTCGCAAGAATTTCCGTGAACCGGCCACATTGCACCGTTCGCCGACATGAATGAAGTTGTTTTCGGGAACGACATTTAAGACTTCAAGACCCGACAGGCTGAGCATCGGTCTTTGGACGTGGGGGCGGCGGGGTTGTTTCCCGGCGGCCAGCCGGGCGATGGCGGCAATGTGTTCGGGTGTGGTGCCGCAGCAGCCGCCTACGATATTGACGAGTTGTTCGTCGATAAATTCTTTGATTTGCAACGCCATCGTTTCGGGGGTCTCGTCATATTGCCCGAATCGGTTGGGCAAGCCGGCGTTGGGGTAGGCCGATATGTAGTAGGGCGCCGTCTCGGAGAGTTGTTTCAAGAACGGCTTCATGTCGCGGGCTCCGAAGGAGCAGTTCAGTCCCACCGACAGAAGTCGGGCATGCCGCACGGAGGACAGGACGGCATCGAGAGTTTGTCCCGAGAGTGTGCGCCCCCCTTTGTCGGAGAGGGTGACCGAGAGCATGGTGGGGAGGTGCTTCCCTTTCTCCTGCATGACCTCTTCGGCGGCATAGAGTGCAGCTTTGGCATTGAGGGTATCGAAAATCGTTTCGAAGAGGAGCAGGTCGACCCCGCCGTCGATGAGTGCGGCGATTTGTTCCCGGTAGGCGTCGGTGAGGTCGTCAAATGTGAGGGTGCGCAGGGCGGGGTCGTTCACGTCGGGCGACATCGAACAGGTCTTGTTGGTAGGCCCTACCGAGCCGGCCACAAAACGAGGCTTGTCGGGCGTTTTCGCCGAGTAGTTGTCGGCAACGTTCCGGGCGAGGCGAGCCGCCTCGAAATTGATTTCAGCCACGACCGACTGCATGTCGTAGTCGCTCATCGATATGCGGTTGGCGTTGAATGTGTTGGTCTCGATAATATCGGCTCCGGCATCGAGATAGGCTTCGTGTATGGCCGAAATGATTTGTGGGCGGGTGAGGCACAGCAGGTCGTTGTTCCCTTTCTGCAATGCGGTAATGTCGGCAAACCGTTCGCCTCTGAAATCGCTTTCGGAGAGTCCGTATTGTTGTATCATCGTGCCCATGGCACCATCGAGTACCATGATTCTATGATCGAGTATTTCTTGGATTTGCATGATTTCGAACAAAAAGAATGATAGACAAAGGTAATAAAAAAGAAAAATCTGAGGTGAATTATCTTGAAATATTGAACAAAATGGAATTATTCTTACTACATTTACACACAAATCACATGATGCTGTTTTTTGAGAACGATTGGGCCCCTCAGCAAAGGAGAAGATGGAATTGGAGAGAAAGTAAAGAGCCCGAAGATTTCGCTTTGTGTCGGAATGTCTCCATCTGTCGACAACCGATTATAAATCTCAATCGTTATTAAAGGAAAACCGGAATTGATATGAATGAGAAAGTGCCGTTGAATGTCTTGGGCATAACTTACAACCGCGCGCAACCCGAAACGTATATATTGATTATGATCGAGGAGGGTGGGGTGCGCCAGATGCCGATTGCCATCAGACTGGCCGAGGCTCAGTCTATCATGGCATTCATACAGCGGGTTGTTCCCCGGCGACCGCTGACTCACGATTTGTTCTCTTCTTTGACCAAGGCATTTGGGATAGAATTGCAAGAAGTATTTATATACCACTACGAAGAGGGTATCTTCTCGACCGAGATGATATTCAACGACGGAGAGCGCGAGGTGCATATCGACGCACGCGCTTCCGATGCTGTTGCGCTTGCCATGCGCATGCATGCTCCCATCTTCACTACCCGTTCGGTTCTCGACGTTGCCGGCATCACTCCCGACCCCATAGAAATATCGAAAGACGAGAGTGTGGACGATTCTCCCGCAATCCCGCTAAAACACTTTACCATAGAATCGTATGGTACGGCAGAGTTGAAGCAACGTTTGCAGCAGGCTATCGATAAAGAAGAGTATGAAATGGCTTCACGCATACAACAGGAGTTGAAAAGGCGTGAGGCGAATGACTCTCCTTTGGCTTAAAGCGGCCTGCATCGAGTGAAACCGAAGAATGATAAAAACCGCTTTGTCCTTCTGTAATCATTTTATTCCCTTGTCCCCTAAAAAGGCCGCCTTCTATGTTGATGAATCGGCCGTAATTGTTACCTTTGTGCATTATCGTTTCCCGACGTCTGCCGAAGGCCATGGATAAGGGGGGACGATATGTCTTATTCCAAAAATAGAAAGCATGCACATCTTTTACACGCCCGATATTGCCACCGTCAGTGAATTGCCCGAGGAAGAATCGCATCACTGTGTGAAGGTGTTGCGGTTGCCCGAAGGCGAAGAGATTTTGCTCGCCGATGGCAAGGGCACTTTTTATCGGGCTCGAATCACATGGGCGCACCCCAAACATTGTGCCGTAGAAATTCTCGAAACCCGTCAGGCTCCTCCGGCATGGGGCTTCAACATGCATATTGCCATAGCTCCCACCAAAAATCTCGATCGCATGGAGTGGTTTGCCGAGAAGTGCACCGAAATAGGGGTCGATGCGATAACCCCGCTGTTGTGCCGTTTTTCGGAAAGAAAAGAGTTGAAGACCGACCGCCTGCGCAAAATATTGATTTCTGCGATGAAACAGTCGCTCAAAGCCGTTTGCCCGAAACTCGACGAGATGACCGATTTCAAGAGTTTTGTCACCCGACCTTTTGGCGGAGAGAAATATATCGCCCATTGCCACGATGGAGAGCGACATTTGTTGACCGACAGCTATTCACCCGGGCATGATGCCTTGGTGCTGATAGGGCCCGAGGGCGATTTCAGTCCCGAGGAGGTGGAATTGGCCCTGTCAAATGGTTTTCGGCCCATTTCGTTGGGCGACAGCCGGTTGCGTACCGAAACGGCCGGCGTGGTGGCCTGTCACACCTTGCATGTAATGAACCTGTTGAAAAATAACGCTGATAAATAATCTTATGATGTATCCTCAAATCGAAAATCTGAAACATACCGATTCCAACACTTTTTTCCTGATGGCCGGGCCTTGTGTCATTGAAGGCGAGGCTATGGCCATGCACATTGCCGAAACCATCGTGAAGATTACCGACAAGTGGAAAATCCCTTATATCTTCAAGGGCTCTTACCGTAAAGCCAACCGCTCCCGCTTCGATTCCTTTACGGGAATTGGCGACGAGAAGGCTTTGCTCATCTTGCGTAAGGTGCGGGAGTCGTTTGATATTCCTGTTGTTACCGACATTCACTCTGCCGAGGAGGCTGCTATGGCCGCCGAGTATGTCGACATTTTGCAGATACCGGCCTTCCTTTGCCGACAGACCGATTTGCTTATCGCCGCTGCTCGAACCGGTAAGATTGTGAACATCAAGAAGGGCCAATTCCTTTCGCCCGAGGCCATGCAATTTGCTGCCGGAAAAGTCGTCGAGTCAGGCAATCACCAGGTTATGCTCACCGAGCGGGGTACGACATTCGGTTATCAGGATTTGATTGTCGATTATCGAGGAATCCCTCAGATGCAAAGTCTTGGTTTCCCGGTGGTGCTCGATGTCACCCATTCGTTGCAGCAACCCAATCAGACTTCGGGCGTTACCGGTGGGGTGCCCCGTCTTATCGAGACGATGGCCCGTGCCGGAATCGCGGTCGGGGTCGACGGCCTTTTCATGGAGACACACCCCGAACCCTCCAAGGCAAAATCCGATGGCGCCAACATGCTTCCCCTGCATCGGCTCGATGCTTTGTTGGGTCGTTTAGTGGCTTTGCGCCAAGTCGTCAATACATTCCACGGGATATAATTCGCCAATGGTTCTCTATTTCTCTGCAACCGGCAATTCCATGTGGGTGGCTCGGCAACTGGCCGAGGCTCTTGCCATGCCTGTAAGAGCCATAACAGAACAGGAACCGACATTTGCGTTTTTCCCCGACGAACGTCCGCTCATACTGGTTTTCCCCGTGCATTCATGGGGGCCGGCGGCTTCGATGTATGAGTATGTCGCACAGATGTCGTTTGAAGGATATGTCCGGCAGCCTGTATATGTGGTGTGCGTCTGTGGCGATGATTGTGGGCGGACCGATAAAATCATGGCTCGGTTATTGCATAGGAGAGGAGTCGATTTGACGTCGGCTTTCTCGGTGCAGATGCCCAACAACTATATCCTTTTACCGGGTTTCGATGTGGATAAGCAGGCTGTCGCCAAACAAAAATTGTCATCGGCCTCGGCGCGTGTGCGGGAAATTGTCGCGGCGATAAAAAATGGAGAAGGGCACTCGCTTTATTTCTCGGGCAGATTGCCGCGATTGAAAAGTTGGATATATCCGTTATTTGTAAAATATGCCCGTTCACAAAATCGTTTTTACGCGACAGAAGATTGTATCAAGTGCGGCAAATGCATTCGCTTGTGTCCCGCCGGAGTGATAAGCGCCGACGCGACCGGTCGCCCGCAGTGGCAGCGAAAAGGGTGTGTGCAATGCCTTGCTTGTATCCATCGTTGCCCGCAACGGGCTATTGAGTACGGACATATATCGGAGAAAAAAGGGCGCTACCACCACCCCGATTGTCCTTGACAAAGAGGGGCGATGACCTATTTATTGGCCGTAAGTGTAGACTGTGGACGGGTGTCGAAGACGGGTACCCGTGGCAATCAATGAGCTATGATGTTTTCGGGCGTAATTCCCACGAAGTGGTCGATGACACGGTCGGCAAGTGGAGCGATTTTTTCAGCGGGAAGAGTCGTCGCCAATCCAATGACGGTCATGCCGCCCGCACGACCGGCTTGCAGACCGGCCAGGGAATCTTCAAACACGAATGCCTGTTGGGGGGCCACACCCAATCGATGAGCTGCCAGGAGGTATCCTTCGGGGTCGGGTTTCGAACGGGTGATGTCGTCGGCCGAAATGACGGTGTTGAAGTAGGATTTGAGATGGGGGTGTGCTCGCCACAAACTGTCCAGCTTTTCATTGTCCGAACTGGTCACAATGGCCGTGCTGATGCCGGCTTCCCGCACTTTATTCAAGAACTCCTCTATCCCGGGAATCAAATCAAATCGCATGGCTCTTTCCCAAGCCAGCAAATCCGAGGCAATCTGTTTTTGCCAATCGTCATGGCCGGCAAAATGACGTTCAAAAATTTGCCGCAACGTGTTCCCTTTGATTTTCATGCCGAAATGGTCGGAATCGTGAAGGTAGTCATTACCCACTTTGTCCCAAAAGATGCTGTATTGGGGTTCGGTGTCGACGATGACCCCGTCTAAATCAAAAAGGAAAGCCATATTTTTGTCCATCAATTATTGTATTTGTTTAACGCTGCAAAGGAAATAAAAATCGACCGACTGCACAAATATTTGCTACCTTTGCGGTCGATATTGTAAAGGAAAAGTGCATTATGCCAAATGATCAATCTCCTCAAATTTTGGGCACAGCGCCCATCGGGAAGTTGCTTGTAGAATATTCTCTGCCGGCTATTATTGCCATGACCGTTGTGTCGTTGTATAATGTCATCGACAGTATTTTCATCGGTCATGGAGTAGGTGCCATGGCCATTGCCGGCTTGGCCATAACGTTCCCGTTGATGAATTTGATAATAGCTTTTTGTACCCTTGTCGGAGTGGGTAGCGCGACGATAAGTTCGATCTACATGGGACAAAAAGATACCCAACGGGCCACCTGCGTGTTGCACAACGCCACGATTTTGTTGCTTATCAATGGCGTGTTGGTGACGATTGTGACGCTTATATTTCTCGACCCCATCTTGCTCTTTTTCGGAGCCAGTCAAGAGACCTTGCCCTATGCACGGGATTTTATGCAGGTTATCCTGTTGGCCAATCCCATAGCCTATTTGTTTGTAGGATTGAATAACTTGATGCGGGCAACGGGCTATCCACGCAAAGCCATGCTCTCATCGTTTCTCACGGTAGCGGTGAATGTCGTGGCAGCCCCTATATTTATTTTCCTGCTCGGTTGGGGCATACGGGGGGCGGCTTTGGCCACGGCGATAGCACAACTCACGGGGTTGATATGGGTCTTGTCTCATTTCTTGGGAAAAAATAGTTTCATCTCGTTCAAGAAAGGATATTTCAAGCTCCATCGTCGCATTGTGTCGGCCATTTTGGGCATCGGCATGTCTCCATTCCTGATGAACTCATGCTCGTGCATCGTGGTCATTATCATCAATACCTCTCTGCAAAGTTATGGCGGAGACATGGCCATCGGAGCTTATGGTATCGTCAACCGCATGCTTACGCTGTTTGTAATGGTGGTGTTGGGTCTGACGCAAGGTATGCAACCCATTATCGGATATAATTACGGAGCCAACCGTTTCGACCGGGTGAAACAGACGTTGCACTATGGCTTGATTTTCGGCGGTTGCATTACGACACTCGGATTCTTGGCCAATGAATTGATTCCCGGCGTGATAGTCAGTTTCTTTACCGACAGTCCCGAACTGCTGGCTGTCTCGCGTAACGGCCTGCGCATCATGAGTGCGGCCTTTGCCATTGTCGGGTTGCAGATTGTCATTACCCAGTTCTTCCAGTCGATTGGCAAGTCGCAGATTTCGATTTTCCTTTCTCTCTCTCGGCAATTACTCTTCCTGATACCTTGTCTTTTGGTGCTTCCCCGTCATTATGGTACCGACGGCGTGTGGTGGAGCATTCCGGTTGCCGACATGGTGGCTTTTGTCGTTGCGGTCATAGCGCTCTTGTATCACATACGCAAGATGTCGCGACGGAATTTGCAGGTGCAGTAGGGAAAGATTTGAATATAAATCCACAAGAAGGGGCGCTGTCGCGACAGCGCCCCTTCTTTGTCACTTATGGAGGATTGAGGATTATTTGAGATGGAACATGTAGGCGATGCCTGCCGTTATTTGTTGGTGCGCCGATGCCGAGAAATAGGCATCTTTACCCTTGCTGTTTTCGAAGAAATCATTCAGCCCGTAATAATAACGACCTTCAAGGATAATGCTGTGTTTTTTCAGTTTCAATTCGATGCCGAGACCGGCAGTAATACCATAATCGATTTTCGTCTTGATAGGTTCATAATATTGTTGGGTCTCCCAACTGGCTGAAAAATTGGGCAAGTCATTGATGTCGAAGTTCGAGGTGTAACTGTCTGACAGATAGAATCCGATTTGAGGGCCCATGTTGATGAATACCCGTATCGGTTCATTGCCGAAAAAGATGTGGGAGAGCATCGCCGCTGTGAGGTAATTCATCGTGTGGCTGAATTGGTAGGTATCGGGCGTTTGGCGCGAAAAGTCTTCTTTCCAGCCGAATTGGCAGAAATTGACTTCACCGATAATCCCGAAATATTTCTCTTCGATATAGCGCACCGAGGCACCTGCCGTCATGCCGGGAAGGAACCCTTCTCGCACCGATGGCCTGAAATTGACTTTCGAAAGTGTGGCTCCGCCTTTGACGCCGAATGAGACAGCGCGGTAATCGTTGTAGCGGCGTTGGGCCGAGGTCGGGGTGGCAAACGTGAAGAACAGCGCGAATAAGAGTCCGATGCAGGATATGCGTTTCATGAGCGGGTTATTCGGTAATGGTTTCTCTTACGATTTCGAGTGTGGGCTTGAAACGCAAGAAGTAGATGGTGTTGTTGAAAAATCCACTCCAATTGTTGATGCGTTGGAAATGGTATCCGGTCTGTATTCCCGGGTAGGCCAATGTCGATATTTCCCGGTCGAAGCAACGTCCGAACTGTTGCAGGGCTGTCAGGAAGAAAAGCCCCGTGTCGTAACCCAGCAAGACGTGTTGGGGATTGGCCGGCAACATATCGCGATGGAACCAATACAAGAATTTGTCTTGTATCTCCATGGCCGCCGAGTCGGTGGGCAACATGTAGAAGCGGGAGAAGAAGGTGGTGTTGAGTTGGTGGAACTGGTTGATATATTCTTTGGTGTAGAGTTGCCATTCGGGGTAGCCATAGAGCGAGATATTGAGTTGGGGCTTTTCCTCTTTCAGTTTGCTCAGAGGTGCCAGCACTTTACCCACCGAACTGCGGCTCGATGCGTTGGTAAGGAACATGATGTCGGTGGCGTTCGGAACCATTTCGCTGAACGTTTCCATGTAGGGGTCTTGTCCCAAGGAGATTTCGACAAAATCGCGTTCCTGTTGCAAGAGTGTTTTCTTGATGAGGTCGAGGTAACTGTTTTTGCTGTTTTCTTTGCCACTGTCGTCGATGACGAAGACGACATAACGGTCGTTTATCTCCTCAATGATTTTTTCGCGGCTTTGTGTGTAGAGGTTATCGTGCGGTATGTTGCATTGGAACACTTTCTCATTGCGTTCGGCCTCATTGTTCTTTACGGCGAACGGGTTCACCATGTTGATGTCGTGTTTCTTGGCAAATTGAGCGACCGAGGTCATATCGTCGTCTTCGACCGGACCGATAATCAGGTCGAGTTTCTTGTCGGCCAGGGTTTTGAGTTGCGACTCAACATATTCATGGTTTCCCCGGGTGTCGATGGCATAGATGTTGAGCGACATGCCGGCCTGTTTCATGCTGTCGGCAGCCAAGAGAAATCCTTGATAAAATTCGGTGTAGAGTGTTGAACGCGTGTCGAGTGGCCGGTCGGTCATGAACGGCAAGATGATGGCAATATTATAGGGCTCGCCGGCCTGTTTCTCTATTCGGTTGAGTTGCGGAACTGAGGACTTTGTCGCGTTTTCTTTTGACACCTTCTTGGGAATGGCGACGGTATTTCCCCGTTGCACCTTGTCTTTTCCGTCATTCACGGCAAGAATATCTTCGACTGTTACGCCGAACTCCTCAGCTACACTTTCGATGGTCTCTTTGCGGCTTTTTACCTTGTAATAGAAAATTTCGGGTTTGGGCTGCGGTTGCGACAACTCTTTGTTGTCCGATGCGATGCGTATGACTTCTCCCACACTTAACGTCTCGGGCGTGATGCCGGGGTTCTCTTTCAGAATGTGGTTGACCGTAGTGCGATACCGTTTTGAGAGGGAGTAGAGGGTTTCTCCCTTGGCCACGGTGTGGTAGACATAGGCGTCTTGTGACTGTATGGGATTGCCCACGATGGCGTTTTGCGGAATCTTTAAGGTGTCACCCACCTTTATGACCTCTTCGGAGCCCGGGTTGAGGGCTGTTATCCGATTGATGGAGACGCCATACATGCGAGAGAGCGAGTAGAGTGTTTCTCCGCTTGCGACGATGTGGTCAAACGTCTTTTGGGCATTGGCTATCTGTGCCGTGTTGTATCGCACCGGTATGATGAGCAGGTGCCCTTCGGTGAGGGGCGATTGTTTTATCTCGGGGTTGTACTGTATGATGATGTCGGGTGTGACGTCGAATTTGAGCCCGATGCTGTCGAGCACGTCATTTTCTTCGATGCGGTAGAAGTAATATTCTTTCCCTTCGATGGTCTTGCGGGAGAAAGTGGTTTGCGGCGACCGGTTTTTGTTTTTGTTGGTAGTTGTCTGCCCGACTGCCGGGGCAATTAAAATAAGCGAAACGACCAGAGAAAGTATCGTTTTGTGGCAAAGGTGTCTCATCATTTTATTCCAAAGTGATAACGTGAGGAGACAAAGGTAGTAAAATTTCGTTTTTTGCCCTATTCTTTCCCGTAATTTTAAGACAGTTTGCAATTTGGGGTATTCTCTTTAAGAGCCATGAAGAGAAATGCCTCTTTTTGCTTTTTTTATTTCTTCCTTAAAGCGAAATGAGTTACCTTTGACCGAAAGTTACGAACGATGAAAAACCTCCTTTTCTACATAGTTTGCCTCTTCCCTCTTTCGGTGTTCGCGCAGGTGAGTGTCGATGAGAGCCGCTGTTACCCCGTCGAGGCGTCGACAGGGTTGTCGGCCCTTTATGTCGTCGATGCTTCGAGCGCGGTGACGATGCGTTATTCTTCATCGTCGACCGAACCCATTTATTGGTATCAATTCGATGCAGATGGGCTTTCCTCGCGCACGGAGGTATTGGGCACACAGAGTGGAAATCTTTCGGTGCTGGTTGCGTCTCACAAGGATTGTGGTTATATGGTGAAACAGAATGGCGACTCGCTTTGTTTCTGGGTCGCCTCGCACCGTTCGGTGCAATCGTGTGCCGTAGCCGAGGACCAAAGTAATATTTGTGAAACGGTGCAACTTGTGGGTTCGGGATTCTTGATACCTTACTACACGACTCTGGGCCGGTTGCAGAATCTGCCCCGGAGGGTCTCTTATGAGACTTGCCGATGGGACGAGACGGCGTCAGCTCTCATCGACCACCAGCCGGTTTCGGTCGAGGCCGAAGTGCGTTCCGACACCGAGATGGAGGTGCCTGTTCCCTATGGGACAACCTGTTTTACCGTTGTCGATTCGATTCCTTTGTCCTGGGGCGCAGCGGTGGAGCGTGTTGTCACGGACGAATTCTCGTCTCCGGCCATTCTCTTCCATGCCGATGCGCAACAGACCTTGCGAGGTGCCACCAACGAAGCAGCCGAGCAGCCATCGGGAGCCTTCGGCGGTTCGGCTCCGGTCGAAATGACTTTTACCGCCTATGTATATGGCGACCATTATTATGCCTGGGAGCTTTCTTCCGACCCCTCTTTTTCGGTTGTCGACGCCATTTATGCCGAGCGGAAATTGGAATATAGTTTCAAAACCGAAGGGACGACCTATGTGCGCCTGTATGCTTACAATGACTATTGCGAGCGCGACACGGTTTTTGAGATTTCGGTCGGAGAGTCGAAACTCGAAGCCCCAAACGTCTTTTCGCCTTATGGGAGCCCCGGGGTGAACGACGAGTGGAAGGTCGCCTACAAATCGATTGTCGAGTTTAAATGTTGGATATTCAACCGGTGGGGCGAACAACTTTACCATTATCAAGACCCGGCTGGCGGGTGGGACGGCCGTTATCACGGCAAGATTGTTCCTCCCGGCGTCTACTATTATGTCATCGAGGCCCGGGGCGCCGATGGCCAGAAATACAAGCTCAAAGGCCACATTAATATCCTTCGCTCTAATAATCAATAGCTTCTCTACCCTGTAAATATGTCAGATAACGAAGAAAAAATAGAGATATGGGGTGCCCGTGTGCATAACCTCAAAAACATCGATGTGGAGATACCCCGCAACGCTTTCACCGTGATTACCGGTTTGAGCGGAAGCGGTAAGTCGTCATTGGCGTTCGACACGATATATGCCGAGGCACAACGCCGCTACATCGAGACGTTCTCGTCTTATGCCCGGAATTTCTTGGGAAACATGGAGCGTCCCGATGTCGATAAGATAACGGGACTGAGTCCGGTCATCTCCATCGAACAGAAGACGGTCAATAAGAATCCCCGTTCGACAGTGGGGACAACGACAGAAATTTATGATTTCCTCCGTCTGCTCTTTGCCCGTGCCGGTGATGCCTATTCCTATTTATCGGGCGAGAAGATGGTCAAATATACCGAAGAGCAGATTTTACAACTTATCAGCGAGCGATATTTGGGGCGCAAGACCTATATTCTTGCTCCGTTGGTACGCAACCGCAAAGGCCATTACAAGGAACTTTTCGAACAGTTGCGTCGCAAAGGTTACCTTTCGGTGCGGGTCGATGGAGAAATCCGGGAAATTCTCCCCGGCATGAAACTCGACCGCTACAAAAACCACAGTGTCGAGTTGTTGGTCGATAAACTGGTCGTTACGCAGAAAGACGACCGGCGTCTCAAAGACAGCGTGCGTGTTGCCATGAAGCAGGGCGACGGCCTGCTCATGGTGCTCGATGTCGATAAAAACGAGTTGCGCCATTTCAGCCGCACGTTGATGGATCCCGCAACGGGTCTCTCTTACAGTGAACCGGCACCGCATAATTTCTCGTTCAATTCTCCCCAAGGTGCATGCCCCTGTTGCAAGGGCTTGGGGTATGTCAATATCATCGACAAGGAAAAAATCATACCCGATGCTTCGCTTTCGATTTACCAGGGAGGAATATTGCCTCTCGGGAAATATCGCAATGTCTTGTTGTTTTGGCAAATCGAGGCCATTTGCGAGAAATACGGGGCATCATTGAAGACCCCCATAAAAGAGTTGCCCGAGGAGGCGCTCAACGATATTCTCAACGGAACCGATGAGCGGCTCAACGTGAAAAATCTCTCGTTGGGAAATTCCAATTATTTCTTGACGTTCGATGGATTGGTCAAGTACATCGAGATGCAACAGCAGTCCGATGCCACGGCCAAGGCACAGAAATGGGCGGGACAATTTGTGACGACCGTTACCTGTCCCGAGTGCGGGGGAGCACGTCTCAACAAGGAGGCATTGCATTACCGCATCGACGGGAAAAATATCGCTGAGCTCTCGGACATGGACATAGCCGAGCTTTACCGTTGGCTCGAAAATATCGAAGACCGCCTCTCCGAAAAACAGGCTGCCATAGCCCGGGAGATTCTCAAAGAGATACGTTCCCGGTTGCAGTTCCTGATAGATGTGGGGCTCGAATATTTGAGCCTGTCGCGTGCGTCGGGAACCTTGTCGGGTGGGGAAAGTCAGCGCATACGTCTTGCCACCCAAATAGGCTCCCAACTGGTAAATGTCTTGTATATCCTCGATGAGCCGAGTATCGGTCTGCATCAGCGCGACAATATACGGCTCATACATTCACTCAAACGGTTGCGCGACATGGGCAATTCGGTCGTTGTCGTGGAGCATGACAAGGACATGATGCTCGAAGCCGATTACATCGTCGACCTCGGCCCTCGGGCCGGACGGCTCGGCGGGCAAGTCGTCTTCGCGGGAACTCCTCGCGAGATGTTGTCGCGCGACACCCTCACGGCCGCCTATCTCAACGGAAAAATGTCGATACCGGTACCCCCTGTGCGGCGAGCCGGCAATGGAAAGGTCATCGCTTTATGCGGAGCCCGCGGTAACAATCTCAAAAATCTCACCGTGGAATTTCCGTTGGGTAAATTTATTTGCGTGACCGGCGTTTCGGGAAGTGGCAAGTCGTCGTTGATAAACGGCACACTACAACCCATTATCAGTCAAAAATTTTATCGCTCCATGGCCGAACCGTTGCCCTATGACGAGATTCTCGGCCTCGAAAATATCGATAAAATCGTCAATGTGGACCAGTCTCCTTTGGGAAGGACTCCGCGTTCCAATCCGGCGACCTATTCAGGTCTCTTTGCCGACATTCGCAATCTGTTCGTGGAGTTGCCCGAGGCCAAGATACGCGGCTATAAAGCCGGGAGGTTCTCGTTCAACGTGGCCGGCGGTCGTTGCGAAGTGTGCGGCGGAAACGGATATAAAACCATCGAAATGAATTTCCTGCCCGATGTGCTGGTGCCTTGTGAAGCCTGCCAGGGGAAACGTTACAATCGCGAGACGCTCGATGTACGCTTCAAGGGGAAATCGATAGCCGATGTGCTCGATATGACCATCAATCAGGCTGTCGAGTTTTTTGCCGGAATCCCCGCCATACTGTCCAAGGTAAAAACCTTGCAAGATGTCGGTCTCGGATATGTAAAGCTGGGTCAACCCTCGACAACCCTCTCGGGAGGAGAGAGCCAGCGGGTGAAACTGGCCACCGAGTTATCGAAAAAAGATACCGGCAAGACGTTGTATATTCTCGATGAACCCACGACGGGATTGCATTTTGAGGATATTCGGGTACTGCTGGGCGTGTTGAACCGCTTGGTCGACAAAGGAAATACCGTCTTGGTCATCGAGCATAATCTCGATGTCATCAAATCGGCCGACTATCTCATCGACATGGGCCCCGAGGGCGGCCGCAACGGCGGTACGGTTTTGATAACCGGTACGCCCGAAGAGGTGGCTTCTCACCCCGAAGTGGGATATACGGCCCGTTATTTGCGAGCCGAGTTGGGCTTGTAATGCACCCCGATACAAGAAAATGCCCCTTGCAAAATCATTTGCAAGGGGCATTTTTCTGTGAGGTATCTATCGAGATGGATTACATACTATCCGAAACGGCTGATTTTCCGCAAGCGGTTCTCGTCGATGATTTGGATTTTTCGACCGTCGACCACGATGATTTTTTCATCGGCAAAACACGACAGTGTGCGTATGGCGTTCGAGGTAGTCATGTTCGACAGGTTGGCCAAGTCTTCCCGTCCCATGTATATGCCTATGGTGATGCCGTCTTCTTCCATGCCATAATTGTCTTTGAGCATGAGAAGCGACTCGGCCAGCCGGCCACGAATGTGTTTCTGGGTGAGGTTGACGGTGCGGGTATCGGACATGCCCAAGTCCATGGCGAGTTCCTTGATAAAAAAGTAGGCGAGGCGATTGTTCTGTTTGACGAGACTCTCGATAAGCGGCATGGGAAGGAATCCGATGGTGGCGTTCTCAAAGGCAGAGGCTGCCGTTATGTAATCTTCTCCTGCAAAGTAGGCCCGGTATCCGAAGTATTGTATGGGGCGAATCAATCGCATGATTTGGCATCGTCCGCCTATTCCCGCTTTGAAAATTTTCACTTTTCCCTTGATGAGACACATCAGCAATTCGGCTTTTTCGCCTTCGTTATAGATCATCTCATTCTTTTTGAACGTCTGAATATGAAAATTTTCCGTAATAAGGCGTTTCTCGTCGTCGTTGAGTATCGATAGCATTCCGGCGAGAGCTTCGTTTATAAGGGCCTCTATTGAGTTCTTTTTTACCATGGCTGTTATATAACAGTGTTATACAATTACAAATATACGAAAAAAGCGTCGCGAAGCAAAAGATTTGTTCCGAAAATAGCATTTCGGGGAAGAGAATGTTTATTCGCAAAGAGGCCGCGCCGTTTTTGGGGGATTTGTAAAGCAAAAGGGACGACACGAATAGGTCGTCCCTTTTGTCGGTATCGCGGGTGAGGAGGGTGGTTACAACCCTTTCTCCAATAGGTATTTTTCGGTATCGATGGCTGCCCGGCAACCGGCTGCCGCGGCGGTGACGGCTTGGCGGTAAAGCGGGTCGGCAACGTCTCCGGCTGCAAATACGCCGGGAATGTTTGTCGCCGTTGTGCGGCCGTTGGTAACGATGTAGCCGGCTTCGTCGGTTGTTATGGCCGGGAATGCCTTGGTGTTGGGGGTGTGTCCGATGGCCAAGAAGAACCCGTCAATGGCAATGTCGACATACTCTTCACGGTCGGTTCCCTTGTATTTTACCAAATGTGCGCCTTCGACGCCGTTTTCACCGAAGAGACCCACGGTTTGTGTCTCGAAGAGGACTTCGATGTTTTCACTATCCATGACACGCTCTTGCATGATTTTCGAAGCCCGCAGGTAGTTTTTACGCACAATCATATACACCTTGCTGGCCAAGTGCGACAGGTACACGGCTTCTTCACAGGCCGTGTCGCCACCGCCCACCACGGCAACGACTTTCTTGCGATAAAAGAAACCGTCGCAGGTGGCGCAAGCCGAAACACCTTGTCCCGCGTATTTGATTTCATCGGGGAGACCCAGGTATTTGGCCGAAGCACCGGTGGCAATGATGATGGCGTGGGCTTCAACAATTTTCTCCCCGTCGATCGTGAGACGATAGGGCGTGGTGGAAAAATCGCTGGCCGTGACGATGCCGGTGCGTATGTCGGTGCCGAAACGCAGAGCCTGTTGGCGGAGTTGTTCCATCATTTCACTGCCCGATATGCCTTCGGGGTAACCGGGGAAGTTCTCGATTTCGGTGGTGGTGGTCAACTGTCCGCCGGGTTGTATGCCCTCATATAAGACTGGAGAGAGGTTGGCGCGGGCGGCATAGATGGCTGCGGTATATCCTGCCGGTCCCGAACCTACGATAAGGCAACGTATTCTTTCGATGGTTTCCATATAGCTGTTCGTTTTATGATGAATAATTTGTTTTAACGCAAATCGATGATGATGGCTTGGGGGTAATGTTCTTTTTCGAAAACGAAATGTTTTTCGGAAAAGTTCGGGTCGGTTTCATACCGAGTGATTGTTATTTCGGAATTTTGACTTCCGCGTTGGGTTACCACAAGGCGGGAGAGCACCGACTGCTTTTCTTCGATAAAGACATGTATTTCGGTGATTTCCGACTCTTCCCGGGGAAGGAGGGCGAGTTCGCACACATTGCCCTTTTTCCCGATGAATCGGCAGTCGAATGTCGTTTTATAGTTTTGCAGGAGGAGATAAGGATTGGTCTGTGTGAGCTCTTCTTCCCCCGGAAGGGAGATGTTTACCTCTCCCGCTGGTTTCAAGTAGGTCCATTGAGTGGTACCGTCGAACCATGTCGTCATCTCATCGACATCAATCTTGAACCGGTTCTCTTGCATGTCGATTGTCCCTGTGGCGTCGGGCATGTCGCCTTGTCGCAGGATAAAACTCAGCGAGATGCCTTGGGGGGAATTGATTTGCTCCACGACCCTGTCGAGCAGTCGTGTCGCTTTGGTCTCGGCCCCGGCTGTCAGCGGGAGGGTCAATGTGAGGAATAGCCACAAGATATGCGAAAGTTTCATGGTGGTCGAATTATCGGAGGGTGTTCAAAATTTGGGAAAGTTGGATTTCATCGGCGACAAGCACTTGACGAGCTTTGCTGCCTTCGAAGGGGCCTACGATTCCGGCGGCTTCGAGTTGGTCCATCAGACGACCGGCGCGGTTGTACCCGATAGAGAATTTCCGTTGAATCAATGAGGTTGAACCCTGTTGGTTGGCAACGATGAGCCGGGCTGCCTCTTCGAAGAATGGATCCCGGTCTTTCAGGTCGACGGCATTGCTATTTGCCCCGTTGTTGTCGGAGACGTATTCGGGCAACAGATAGGCGGTCGGGAAGGCTTGTTGGGAACCGATATATTGGCAGATGTTCTCCACTTCGGGTGTATCGACGAAGGCACATTGCACGCGGGTGAGGCCGCCGTTGCACGATACGAGCATATCTCCCTTGCCTATCAGTTGATTGGCACCCGGGGTATCGAGAATGGTGCGGGAGTCGATCATGGAGGCTACTTTGAAGGCTATACGGGCCGGGAAGTTGGCTTTGATACTGCCGGTGATGATGTTGGTCGATGGACGTTGCGTGGCGATAATCATGTGGATACCCACGGCGCGGGCCAGTTGGGCGATGCGGGCAATAGGCAGTTCCACCTCTTTGCCCGCTGTCATAATCAGGTCGCCAAACTCGTCGATGATAACGACGATATAGGGCATATAGCGATGCCCGTTTTCGGGATTGAGTTGGCGCGAGATGAATTTGGCGTTATACTCTTTGATATTGCGCATTCGGGCCATTTGCAGCAATTTATAGCGGTTGTCCATTTCGACGCATACCGAACTGAGGGTCTGCACCACTTTGTCGGTATCGGTAATGATGGCCTCTTCGCTGTCGGGCAACTTGGCCAGGAAATGCCGCTCGATGACGCTGTAAATACTGAACTCAACCTTTTTGGGGTCGACCATCACAAATTTCAGTTGCGAGGGGTGCTTCTTGTAGAGGAGCGAGGTGATGATGGCGTTCAGTCCCACCGATTTACCTTGTCCTGTGGCTCCGGCCACCAGTATGTGCGGCATTTTGCAGAGGTCGACCATGAATATCTCGTTGGTGATGGTTTTTCCCAAGGCCAACGGCAGTTCGTAGTCACATTCCTGGAATTTGCGCGAAGCGATGATGGGGCGCATCGGTACCATCTGCGGGTTGCGGTTCGGGACTTCGATACCTACGGTCCCTTTGCCGGGAATAGGAGCGATGATGCGTATGCCGAGGGCAGCCAGGCTGAGGGCTATATCGTCTTCGAGGTTTTTTATTTTCGAAATCTTGATACCGGCTTCGGGTACGATTTCATATAGGGTGACGGTGGGGCCGACAGTGGCTTTTATCGAGCTGATGCGTATGCCGTAATTTTCAAGCGTATTGATGATGCGTTGTTTGTTGGCCTCTTGTTCGTTGATGTCGATGGTATTTGTGCTCGACTTGTCTTCGCGAAGCAGGTCAAATGTAGGCGCTTTGTAATACGATAAATCGAGTGTCGGGTCATATTCATCGAGTTCCGTCTGTTCTTTGGCCTCGTCTTCCACAACCCCTTGATCGATGGTGAATGTCGGTTCGGTTACGACGGGTGATGTTTCGTCGGTGGACATCACTTTGTAGACTTCATCCTCCACGCGCATTTCCTGCTCGGGCATGAAATCATCGGTGCTTTCTGCATGGACGTCGTATGAAGGCTCGTTTTCGTCATGAGGTTCATCGACCGGCATTTCATCGAGGTTTCCGGGTTCTGCTGTCGGGTTGTCGTTGATGGCGGGAATTTCCGTATCCGTGGCCGTTGAAGTTTCATCATTGGGAATCTCCACATTGCTGCCGGTTGCTCCCGCAGGTTCAGAAGCCGGCATGGTTGTGTCGGCGGGTTTCTTTTTCGGAAGGAAATCCATGCGGAAGAGATGTCTCAAAATCACGATTGTGCGGCGGCTGACGGCTATCAACAGAAGCAATATGCCCGAGAGGATTACCAACAATGTGCCCGGCCAGCCGATTTGGGCTTCGAGCCATTCGGTGGCGTAATACCCGTGGTAACCGCCCAGGAAAAGATAAGAATCTTCGTAAAAATGTTTGAAAAAGAATCCGAACGTGAGCGAGCAAATGATGATGAGTGCGCATGTATAGGCCAAAGAACGCACTATCGACATGGAGAAGACATTCATGAGCTTCAACCCAAGCCGTGCCAGGAAGATGGGTATGAAAAAGGCCGAGACACCGATCCAGCGGTTGATAAAGAAGTCGGCAAAGGCTGCGCCATGTGAACCGCCCCAATTTTGTATGCCATTGCCTATGCTGTTCATCTCTTTTGACGATTGGTAATCGATAATGCTTTGGTCGGCAGCTCCGTCGAAAAAGAAGGAGATGAACGAGATGGCCATGAATATCGAGAAGAAAAGCACGATGAGACCTATGACAAACCGCGTGCGCTCGTCACGCAATATGCGCATGGATTTGCGGCGGAACGGTTCTTTGATTTCCCGTGCAGATGCATTTTCTTTTTTCGAAGTTGTTTTTTCGGTCTTTTTGGTAGCCATGTTTCAGCAAGTTAAATCTTCTCACAAAAATAATCGTTTTAAAAAGAAGAAGTGCGGTTTTATCGAAGAATATAGCTCTTTTTATGATTATTTTTTCCAGAAATATGGGGTGAAAAGAATCAGTACGGTGAAAATTTCGAGTCGTCCCACCAGCATGATGAATGATAGTATCCATTTCCCGGCATCGGGTATGATGGCAAATGAATATAATGTCCGTCCCAATCCGGTACCTATGTTCCCGATACAGGAAAGTGAACAGCCAAATGCCTCGTCGATAGTGAGACCCATCGTTGCCAAAGCTAATGCGCCAATGATGACGATGAATACATAGGTAAAAAGAAATGCCAGTATTTTGGATACGATCTCGTGCGATATGGCCTGTTGGTTTATGCGCACCGGGACGATGGCATTGGGGTGTACCTGCCGGTAAAATTCGTATATGGTGTTTTTGAGTAGCACAACAATGCGTATGACTTTTGCCCCACCACTGGTCGAACCGGCGCAGCCTCCGCTAAACATCAGCAGACAGATGAGTATGCAGAAGAATGGCCCCCATGCGACGAAATCGGCCGTTATGTAGCCGGTAGAGGTGATGGTTGAGGCTACTTGGAACAATGCCGCCCGTATGGTGGCTTCGATACCTGATTTGTCGGCAACCCCGTTGAAAAACAAACCGATTGTGATGAGGATTGTAAATACGGCCACTATAATCAGATACCATTTCACTTCTTCGTTTCCGAATGTTTTTTTTACTTCGCCGCGTATCGCACGGTACACAAGTGCGTAATTGATACCCGAAATGAGCATGAACGCTGTGATGACATATTCGATGTATGCTGAGTTCCAATAAGCAACGCTGGCATTTTTAGTGGAAAATCCTCCCGTTGCACAAGTCGTAAAAGCATGGCATAACGCATCGAAAAGGTTCATGGGACCCATGTAGAGAAGTGCCGTAAGCACGAGTGTAACTCCCAAATAAGTCGTCCATAGGAGCTTGGCGGTTTGGCCTATGCGGGGACCGAGTTTGTCGTTCATGATACCTGTTGTCTCGGCATTGAATAACTGCATGCTGCCGCCACTGTTCAGCAAAGGCAGGAGGGCGAGGGTGAAAAGAATGATTCCCAATCCGCCCAACCATTGTATGAGGCTGCGCCACATGAGAATGCCGTGTGGAAGTTTTTCCACATCGGGTATTATGCTTGCTCCGGTTCCTGTAACTCCCGAAACAGTTTCAAAGAAAGCTCCGGCCAAATTTTCGACGGAACCGGAGAAGATAAATGGCAGGGAACCTACCAATGAGAAAAATATCCAACATAGGGTTACGACCATGATTCCATCGCGTTTCCCCAGTGTTTTCCGTTCTTTGTTGGAATATTGGAAAAAGAGTATGCTTCCGCTTGCGACAGCTATACCTATCGTCAGTAAAAAGGCATTGATGTCGTGCTCGCCGTAGTATAATGCGACGGCCAACGGCAGAAGCATCGACAAGGCTTCTAACCATAGCAGTACGCCTATGATTCTCAGTATGATGCGGTAATTGATATCAGCCATTTTATCCAAATAATTTGCCTAATTTGTGAATGACGGTATCAAGGCAGAAAACCATTACATGGTCATTGGCTTGTATCTGCGTGTTACCGTTTACGATCATTGCTTTGCCGTCGCGGATAAGACCGCCCAGCGTGATGTCACGGGGTAGATTGAGGTCTTTGATGGGTTTTTGTGTTATGGGGGCGTTTTCCTTGACGATGAGTTCGGCCACTTCTGCATCGGACATGGCAAGGCACTTGACGTTGGAAGAGTCTTCGTCGAGCAATATTTGGAAAATGCGGCTTGCCGTGAGCAACTTTTTGTTAATTACCGACCCGATGTCGAGGCTTTCTGCCGTAGGTATGAATGACAGGTTCTCTACCTCGGCGACAGTCTTTACGGCGCCGAAACGCTTGGCCGACAGGCAGGCCAGGATATTGGTCTCGGCACTGTCGGTCAGTGCGACGAATGCATCGGTGTCTTTGATGCCTTCTTCTTTGAGAAATTCGGTATCGCGGCCGTCACCATTGACAATCATGACTTCGGGTATGGAGTTGGCCAGTTTGTAGCAACGGTCTTTGTCGATTTCGATAATTTTCATGCGCATGGAGTCGGGTAAGATGCGTGCGAGCCTTATCGCTATGCGGCTGCCTCCCATGATGACGACTTTGTGCACGTCGATTTCTTTTTTGCCGGTGAGTTGTTGAATGTCGTGTATGTGTCCCGGTGTCGTGGTAAAATATACGATATCACCTACCAGTATTTCATCAGAACCTCTCGGAATGATGGTCCGATCTTTACGTTTGATGGCGGCTATGTGGTAGAGTAAGTGGGCTTTGTTCAATTCCGACAGTTTCTGATTTAGGATTCGGGCGTTTTCACGAATTTTCGCACCGATGAGAATAAGTTCTCCATTACATAATTCGAACCAGTTGCGTGCCCAGTTATGACTCAATGCCGTTACGATTTCTTCTGCGGCGAGCATTTCGGGATAAATCAGTTCGTCGACACCCGTTTCTTTGAAATATGCCTTGTTTTCGGGTAACATATATTCATAGTTGTCGATGCGGGCGACGGTTTTGCGTGTGCCGAATTTTTTTGCAAATTGGCATGCCACGATGTTGCGTGTTTCATAAGGCATGACGGCAATAAACAAGTCTGCCTCTTCGATGCCGGCTTGTTTCAGGATTTTCAGAGAAGTGGGCGACCCTGCGATGGTCATCAGATTGTAGTTGGCATCAAGCCAATTCAACTTTTCCACATCGGTGTCGATGAGAACGATGTCCAAATTCTCATTCGATAATAATTTGGCCAGGTGTGTTCCGACTTCGCCTGCTCCTGCGATAATGATTTTCATAATTTGGGGTATGTCGATGCTATAAATTTTTCTTGGTGTCTGTCGTTTGTTACCACGTTTCGAGAATGCGTTTTTCGATACTGGCTTCGTCCATGCCGCACAAGGCATAAAGTTCGGGAATGCTTCCCTGTTCGATAAACCGGTCGGGTATACCTATCCGTCTGATGTGGGGCGTGTAGTTGTTTTCGGCCATAAATTCCATGACGGCACTTCCCAATCCTCCTTCGATGGTACCGTCTTCGACGGTTATGATGCGTTTGAAATGCTTCCCTACATGATGGAGTATTTCGGTATCTATGGGTTTGAGGAATATCATGTCGTAGTGGGCGGCCGACACCCCTTGTTCCCGTGCCGAGGCGACGGCTTTTTGCACCGATTTTCCGATGGGGCCTATCGACAGGACTGCCATGTCGTTGCCATCGGACAACAAGCGGCCTTTGCCGATTTCGAGGCGTTGCATGGGGCATTGCCATTCGATGAGTGAGCCGTGTCCGCGGGGATAGCGTATGGTGAAGCAATGTCCCGTCGATTGTGCCGTGAACATGAGATGGCGCAGATAATGTTCGTCGATGGGTGAGGCAATGGTCATGTTGGGTATGCAACGCATATAGGCGAGGTCGAATGCTCCATGATGGGTCATGCCGTCTTCGCCGACGAGACCTGCGCGGTCGAGACAGAACACGACGGGGAGGTTTTGTATGGCCACATCGTGTATCACTTCATCGAAGGCCCGTTGCATAAATGAGGAGTAGATGTTGCAGAAAGGTATGAGCCCTTCTTTGGCCAGTCCGCCCGAGAACGTGACGGCATGTTCCTCGGCGATGCCCACGTCGAAAGCGCGGTTGGGAAACTTCTCGATCATGTAGGTCATGGAACAGCCGGTGGGCATGGCGGGCGTGATGCCCACTATTTTTTCGTTTTGCTCGGCCAGTTCCACTAAAGTATGTCCGAATACATCTTGGAAGAGCGGTGGCTGGTTTTGGCTGTGGTTTGTGATGCGTTCGCCCGTCTCCTTGTTGAAACGACCCGGTGCATGCCACGCGACAGCGTCTTTCTCGGCCGGGGCAAAACCTTTTCCTTTGACGGTTTTGATGTGCAGTATTTTGGGCCCCGACATATCTTTGATATTGTTCAGTACCCGCACCAATTGTGTCACATCATGCCCGTCTATGGGTCCGAAGTATCTGATGTTCAGCCCTTCGAATATGTTCTGATGCCTTGCGATGAGAGCCTTCAAACTGTTGTTGAATCGGAGAATGGCTCCTTTTTGCTGTTCCGAGACAAGACGCATCTTCACCAATGTCCGGTAGAGCAGATAGCGTATGTTGTTATAGAATGGCAACGTGTTGATATGAGACAGGTAATGGTGGAATGCACCGACGTTGTTGTCGATGGCCATGTTGTTGTCGTTGAGAATTATCAACAGGTTGTTGGGGTTGGTCGATGCGTTGTTGAGCCCTTCAAACGCCAAGCCGCCGGCTATGGCGGCATCGCCGATGACGGCAACGACTTTGCGGCCTTTTTCTCCTTTCAGGTTGGAGGCTACCGACATGCCGAGTGCGGCCGAAATGGAGTTGGAGGCATGCCCGGCCACGAATGTGTCGTAGGGGCTTTCCATGGGTGACGGGAACCCGCTGAGCCCGCCGAGTTTGCGGTTGGTAGAGAATCGTTCTCGTCTCTCGGTCAGGATTTTATGGGCATAGGCTTGGTGCCCGACGTCCCACACGATGCGGTCGTAGGGGGTGTTGAGCGTATAATGCAGGGCTACGGTCAATTCGATTGTTCCCAAGCTTGATGCGAAATGCCCGGGATTTTGTGAAAGGGCATTGATGATGAATTGTCGCAGTTCGTCGCACACTTGCGGAAGTTGGTCGAGAGACAATTTCCGTAGGTCGTCGGGATTATATAGGTCGGGAAGTATAGGTCTTTTTTCGGTAATCATTTCGGTGTGATTAACACGCAAAGATACATTTTTTCTTTGCAATATCGTCAATCTATGGCATAATTATCGATGTGACTCCGATTCCTTCGTGTCTCACCAATGACTTGCAGCGTGTGTGGGTGTGACAAGTTTGTTTCAATCGAGTTCCACGACGGTGATACCGGCGCCTCCGAATTGCACATGTTCATCGTGAAAAGTGCGTACTCCCGACACTCCTTTGAGGTAGTCTCTTACCAGTTGCCTCAGGGCGCCTGTCCCGGTACCGTGCAAGATGCGTACCTGTTGGGCTCCTACCTGAATGGCGTCGTCGATGAAGTAGATAATTGCTTGGAGGGCTTCGTCGGCTCTGAATCCGCGAATGTCGATTTCTCGGTGGAAGTTGAGACTTTTCTCCCGCATGCTGTTGGTCGTTTCTTCACTTACGAACGTCGCTTTCACGGCCTGTTCCCGTTTCAGCCGGTTGCGGTTGACTTTTTCGAGTTGTTCGAGTTTGACCGATGATTTGATTTGGCCGAAAATGACGACGGCCTTGTTGACTTGGACCGACTCGACTTCTCCTACCGTGGTTTGCCCTTTGAGGCATACGGCATCGCCAACGGTGATAGGAGTAAGGTTGGTCGGTTCGTTTCGGTTTTCGTTTTTCCGCCGGTTCTTTTTCTCTTCCCGATTTTTGATTTTGGCTATTTTCCTCGATATGGCATCGTTGTTTTCTTCGTCGTTCGACAGCTCGTCTTTGAACGAATGGAGGGCTTGACGGGCGGCCTTGGTCCTTTCTTTTTCGGCTTCGGCCTCCTTAATGGTGCGAATGGTGTTTTCGATGCGGGCGTTCGACTCGGCAATCAGTTGTTCGGCTTTCTGTTTGGCCTCTTTCAAGATGCGTTTCCGTTCCTTCTCGATTTCTTGCAAGTCGTCGCTGTATTTCCGGGTGAGCTCTTCTAACTGCTTTTCACGTTGCCGTATGTTTTGCCGTTTGTTTTCCCAGTAGCGTTTATCGCGGACGATGTCTTGCAGGTACTTGTCCATGTCGATATAGTCCGAACCCACTTTCTCCGAAGCGTCGGCAATGACATCTTCGGGCAGACCGATTTTACGGGCTATTTCTATGGCGAAGGAGCTACCCGGGTTACCGATGGAGAGTTTGAAGAGCGGTTGCATCATGTGGCGGTCATAGAGCATGGCCCCGTTTACGATGCCCGGGGTGTCTTTGGCGAACTGTTTCAGGTTTTGGTAATGGGTGGTGATTACCCCGAATGCCCCTTTGCGATTGAAACGGTCGAGGAGCACTTCGGCGATGGCTCCGCCGATTTGGGGCTCGGTGCCGCCGCCAAATTCATCGATGAGCAATAAGGTTCCTTCGTTGCAGTTCTTGACAAAATATTTCATGTTTGTCAGGTGAGAACTGTATGTGCTCAGGTCGTTCTCAATAGACTGTTCGTCGCCGATGTCGATGAAGATGTGGTCGAAGATGCCCGCGTGCGAATTTTCATACACGGGAATGAGCAGGCCGCATTGCAACATATATTGCAGTAGTCCGGTCGTTTTGAGGCATACCGATTTCCCGCCCGCATTCGGTCCCGAGATGAGCAATATGCGTTGTTCGGGGGTAAGTGTGATGTCGAGCGGCACGACACTTTTGTTTTGCTTTTTGAGCGCCAGGTAGAGCAGGGGGTGCACGGCATGGTACCACTCGATTTGCCGACACTTCTCAAAATGGGGAAGAAGTGCATTTGTTTCGAGCGAAAACAAGGCTTTGGCCCGTATGAAGTCGATGTCGGCGAGAAATTCATAAGAATAGGCGATATCGGGCAGGTGCGGTCTCAATTCATCGGTAAAGAGTGTGAGAATGCGCATGATTTCGCGACGTTCCTCGCCTTCGAGCTCCCTGATGCGATTGTTGGCCTCCACGACTTCGGCCGGCTCGATATACACGGTTTTCCCGCTGGCCGACTCGTCATGCACGATGCCTTTGATGCGCCGCTTGTGAGCCGGTATGACGGGTATGACCAGCCGCCCTTCGCGCAGGGTGGGAGCCACCTCCTTGTCGACGATGCCTTCGTTTTGGGCATTTCTGAGAATGATGTTCAGACTGCGGGAGATGCCCGAGAGGGTATGGTTGAGTTCCCGTCGTATCTGTGCCAGCTCGGGAGATGCATTGTCTTTGATGTGCCCGAATTTGTCGATTATTTGGTCGATGCGGGTGAGTAGTTGAGGAAAGACGACGACATCGGTGGCCAATGCCTGCAAATGAGGATAGAGGCACTCTTCGCCTTCTTCGGTTATGAAATAACCTACGATGTTGCGAATCGTTTCGAGCGAACGCCGCAGGTTGAAAAGTTCGGTTTCATCGAGAAATGTGCCTTCGATGCGAACCCGTTGCAATGAGGGGCGTATGTCGAAAAAATAGTCGGCCGGGAAGTCGTCTTCGCTTTGCAGTATGTGGGTGAACTCTTCGGTCTCCCGCAACAGCCGTTCGATTGTATCGAACGACGTGAGAAATTTCATTTCATTCACGCGTTCGCTGCCCAAGGTGCTCAGGCAACGTTCGCTGATGAAATGGCGTATTTTGTCGAATCCGATTTTCTCTTCAAAGTTTTGTGGGTAGGTCATTTCTCTGCATTATGATGAGCCGCAAAGGTACGAAATCTTATCGGGATTATGGGCTGTCGGGCAGCTTACTTCCATTTTTTCGTTTTGAGAAATATATACACCCCCACGCCGATACCTATCATAAGGAGCCATGCGCCCAAGTAGCCATATTCCCAACTGAGTTCGGGCATGTAGTCGAAGTTCATGCCCCATACCCCGGCAAGAAAGGTGAGCGGTATGAAGATGGTCGAGACGATGGTCAACCGTTTCATGATGGAGTTCATGCGCAAATCGTTGTTCGATATATACAGGTCGACCAGCGAAGAGAGGGTCTCGCGGCAGATTTCGATGTTTTGGGCGACATAATTGATGTGGTCGTTGAGGTCATTGAAAAAGGCTCGGTTGGCCTTGTGTATCAGGGGCGAGTCGGAGCGTATCAGTCGCACATATTGCTCTTTGAGCGGCATGACCGTGCGTTTGAGCAGGAGGTACCGCCTCCGCAAGGTCTGTATTTCGATGCCTATTTCGTAAGCGCTTTTTTCGAGCAGAAGTTCCGACTCCAAGTCTTCGAGCGCGTTGTCGATTTGGGCCGATACTGAAATGAAGTTCGAGACCAAATCATTGAGCAGGACTGTGAGCAGGTAGTCTGAGGTGCGGGTGCGAATTTTCAGGATATTGTTGCGCAGGGCGTTCTCGATGCCATGAAATGCCGCGGTTTCGTATTCCATGAACGTGAGTATGAAATTTTCGCCTTGCACGATGCTTACCTGCGACTCTTTGTCTTGGTCGAAATATTTGGCAATGACAATGTTGAATTTTTCATACTCCTCGATTTTACACGGGTGGTTGGGGTTGAGAATATCCTGCATGATGAGGAAATTGATGCCGAAGTGGGTGCAGATGCTTTGTATGTGAGCCGTGTTTTGCAATCCGCATATTTGCAGCCAGTGAATGTAGCCGGGACGCTCCATGAGGGGAATGAGGCTTTCGGGTTCTTTCTCGACGTGTTCGTCGATGTCGGTGGCATTGTAACTGAACAGGTGCAATTGCGTGGGTGCCATGTGCTCGCTGCGGTAGCTGAGGCGGTCGGTGAGGAGATTGTTGTTGTTCATTTGTCGGTCAGATATTGGTTCGGCTCTTTTCGCTTCGAAGATACAAGATATTCTCGTCGGATATGCCGAAATGCTGTAAAATATCCCTATTCCGATAGGAAAAAGCATGACAATGAACAAAAAAACAGGGTAGATTGTTGTTTTTGAGTTAGAATTTGAATATCTTTATTGCGATGAAAACTTTGAATTATTTGTGGCCCATATTGCTCTGTTTGGGAGTCGGTGTGTCAGGAGCTTTTTTACAAGGAACGGCCATATTGGAGTGGTACCCCGGTTTGCAAAAGCCTGCCATAACGCCTCCGGCCATTGTCTTTCCGGTGGTATGGACGATACTCTATGTCCTGATGGGGCTTTCTTTATCCTTGCTTATCGACCGGCAACCGGCTCGGTGGCTCGTTGTCGTGTGGGGGGGACAACTCTTTTGCAATTTTTTGTGGACGATATTGTTCTTCACTTGTCGCAGTCCGTTGGCGGGACTGGTCGATATTCTGCTGCTCGATGTCCTGGTATTTGTATATCTCTTTAAGAGCTATGTCGTGAGCCGTGCGGCTTCGTGGCTTTTTGTGCCCTATGCTTTGTGGTTGCTGCTGGCAACCTATCTGAATGCCTATATCTTCTTTTATAATTCTTGAAATCCGGTCTAACTTCAAATTATAAACCTATGAAACATTTGATGCCCGAACTTTCTTATGCGGTCGATGCCCTTGCTCCGGTCATGAGCAAAGAGACCATGGATTATCACTACGGAAAACATCTGCAAACCTATGTCGACAATCTCAATCGGCTTATCGAGAATACGCCTTATGATGGCATGTCGCTCGAAGAAATCGTGAAGAGTTCCGATGGGGCAATCTTCAACAATGCGGCACAAGCCTGGAACCATACCTTCTTTTTCGATATGCTCACACCTTGCAAAAAGGAGATTCCGGCGAATCTGTTCGACGTGTTGACACGCGATTTCGGTTCGGTCGAGACGTTTAAGGACCAGTTCTCCAAGGCGGCCATTTCCCTCTTCGGCTCAGGCTGGGTGTGGTTGGCTGCCGACAAGCACGGCCATCTCTCGATCGATGCCATGGGAAATGCGGGAAATCCGTTGATCAAGAATCTCAAACCCGTCATGACCATTGACGTGTGGGAGCATGCTTATTACATCGACTATCGCAACCGCCGAGCCGATTTTGTAAAAGCTTTTTGGGGGCTTGTCGATTGGGATAAGGTGGCAGGTCGTTTATGAGTCATTTTACAAATGAAATCGGGGAAAAAAGGTCCCGATATCACGTCGAGCCCCTTTTTCACGATTATTCATGTTCTGTTTATCGGTCGGGCCATAATCAATCTTCATGAATCGATGGCGCAGCCGAGTAGAGGTGTTTCAACACTTCGGCGTCGATATAAAACACGGTTTCTTCGGCCAAGTTGATGATGTGGTCGCCGGTACGTTCAAGTTTGCGTAAAATGGCGGCTATTTCCAGACAGAACCGAATGGCCGAGGGGTAATCTTTTGCATACTCGGCCAGCTTGTCGAGTGCTTTTTTGTTGAGAGAGTCCAAAAGATCGTCTTTCTCGATGACCGACTTGGCCAAAGATACATTGGACGTTTCCAATGCTTTGTATGTTGTCGTGAACATTTGCAGCACTTGTTCATACATGTCGGTCAATTCTTTGGCATTGAAAAGTTGCTTGTCTGCATCGGAAATGGCATTTCTTACCACAAACCTGGCTATGCTGTCGGCATAATCGCCGATGCGTTCGAGGTTGTTGTTGATTTTCAACATGGCCAACATAAAACGGAGGTCTACGGCCACCGGATTATACAATGCGATGAAGTCTTCAATGTCGCTATCGATTTTCAAATCGAATGCATTTACCCGTTTTTCTCTTGAGGCGACGCTGTTTGCCAACTCCTCGTCGTGGTTGCGCAAGGCTTCGAAAGCATTTTCGAGCTGTTGTTGCACCAGCAACCACATGTCACTCACTTCATTTTTTATCGCGATAAGTTCGTTTTCAACAAATTTTACCATAATAAATTGCTTTTATTTTATCCAAAACGTCCTGTAATGTAATTTTGTGTGGCTTCCTTGGAAGGATTTGTAAAGATTTTTTTCGTATCGTCATATTCTACCATTTCTCCTAAGTAGAAAAATGCTGTTTTGTGGCTGACGCGAGCGGCTTGTTGCATGCTGTGGGTAACGATGACAATCGTTGTTTGCTTGCATAATTCGCATATCAGTTCTTCGATTTTTGCCGTCGATATGGGGTCGAGGGCCGAGGCCGGTTCGTCCATCAGCAGAACCGATGGTGACACGGCCATGGCCCGGGCTATGCACAAACGTTGTTGTTGGCCCCCCGAGAGAGCATAAGCCGACTCTTTCAACTTGTCTTTCACCTCTTCCCATAAAGCGGCACCTTTCAAGGCTTCTTCCACTTTGTGTGAAATGTATTCTTTGTCTTTGACCCCGTTGACACGCAAACCATAGGCCACATTCTCGAAGATGCTTTTGGGAAAAGGATTGGGGCGTTGGAATACCATGCCTACGTTTCTCCGTAAAACATCTACTTCGACCGACTTGTCATAGATGTCTTGTCCGTCGATGGAGATATTGCCGGTCAGCCTTGTATTGGGAATCAGGTCGTTCATGCGGTTGAAGAGACGCAGAAAAGTCGATTTTCCGCAACCCGATGGGCCGATAAATGCCACGACTTGATTTTCGGGGATTGTTAAGGATATATTTTTCAAGGCATGGAAATTCCCATAATAAAAATCTACATTGGTTGCCTTTATTTTGTCCATGGTGTTTCTTGTTTGTTATTTTAACTTTATTTTTTTGTCGAAGTGGTTGCGTATGCCGTTGGCGGCCAGATTCATGATGAGAACGATGACGATGAGGACAAAAGCCGTCCCGTAAGCAATGGGTTCTTGGGCTTCGATGTCGGTTCCACTGGTGGCTACGACATAAAGGTGATAGGGCAGGGCCATGCATTGGTCAAAAATCCCGGTGGGTAATTTGGGTAAAAAATAGGCCGCGCAAGTGAATAGGATAGGAGCTGTTTCGCCCGAAACTCGTCCCAGAGACAAAATCAATCCTGTTATGACACGGGGAGTGGCCATCGGAAGCAGTACATTCCAGATGGTCTGGGCTTTTGTGGCACCCAAAGCAAGGCTTCCTTCTCTGAAGTGGTTCGGAATGTCTTTGAATGTTTCTTCGGTCGTGCGAATAATGATGGGAAGTGCCAACAGTCCCAATGTAAGGGAGCCGGCCAAAATGCTGTCGCCGAAATCTAACCGATTGACAAAAAATGCCATTCCGAAGAGGCCGAATACAATCGACGGTATGCCGGCCAAGTTGTTGGTCATGGTCCGTATGAAATTGACCAGTTTCCCCGAACGGGCATATTCACTCATGTATATGCCGCTCATGATTCCTATGGGAAACGCAAATATGGCGCTGCCAATCATCAAATAAAATGTCCCGACGATGGCCGGCCAGATTCCTCCCTTGGTCATGCCGTCGCTGGGAGCTTGGGTGATAAAGTCCCAGTTGATGACACCAAACCCTTTGATGAGGATAAATCCCAAGATAAAAAAGAGTATGACGACAATGCTGTAACTGAAAATCCGGAATAAAGCGAATGCCGAATTTTGAGCTAATTTCCTCCGTTTGATAAAAGAGGTGGTGTTGAAACTCATAATACTATTTTTTTATTTTGTTGCGAGCCGAAACGATTTCCACGCAGGAGTTGATGAACAATGTGATAAAGAATAGAATGACACCGAGCAAGAACAGGGATTGGTAATGGGCCCCTCCGGCCGGGGCTTCTCCCAATTCGGCTGCAATCGTAGCGGGGATAGTACGCAGCGGTTCCATGATCGATGTCGGTATGACCGCCGCATTGCCGGTCACCATAAGCACGGCCATTGTCTCGCCGATGGCGCGGCCTATGCCCAGAACGACACCTGAGGTGATACCCGATATCGAAAACGGTATGACGACCTTGTATATGGTTTGCCATTGTGAGGAACCGAGTGCCAAACTGGCTTCTCGCATGGATCTTGGGCAACTGCGCATGGCATCTTCGGCAACGGTGATGATGGTAGGCAGAGCCATGATGGCCAGAACGATGCTTCCGGCCAGTCCGGATTCTCCGACAGGGAGGTCGAAGACGTTTTGCAGGGAAGGAACGATGACGGCCAATCCGAAAAATCCATATACGACAGAAGGTATGCCGTTGAGAAGTTCGATAATCGGTTTCAATATTTTTCTGATTTTGGGATTGGCCACTTCTGACATGTATATGGCTATGGAAAGCCCGAAAGGAAGAGCTATCAGTATGGCAAAGAAACTTACCCAAAGAGTTCCGTACAGCAATGGCAGGATTCCGAAAATGGGTGACGGTGTGGCGGTGGGGTACCATTCTTTGCCCAACAAGACATCTTTTACCGGAATGTTTTTGTCTTCAATCAAGCGTATGCCGGGTTCGTTTTGAACCAGGTTTTTGGGGACAAAAGCAATCATGCCCTTTTCTTGCCGAATGATGTCTCCTATTTTATTCCCCGCATATTCATATTCGGCTCCGAGTTCTTCTTCGGAATAATATTGGGACAAATCTTCGAGCCGGAATGTTTGCACGGGAATGTCTTCGCCTCCCAACTCTTTCCAGTTGGGTATTTCTTCATCGAAGAGGTTTTTTATCTGCTCTGCACTTAACGATTTGATTTTGTTTTCTTTGTTGACGGCGAGCGTATATCCGTCTTCGATTATCGGATTGTTGAAGAGACCGACTGCTTCGGTAAACAAGAAACCAATAATCAACAAAATGGCCGCGCTGGTTACAAAGCCGCTGACGGTAAACAACCGCGTTGCAATATAGTCAATCCATTTTTTCATATAGAATTTTTTATAATGTGGCGGGAATGAATCCTAATTCCAAAGAAATGTTTTCGGCCTTTTCTGATGTGATGAATTGTATATAAGGACGGACTTTTTCTTCGTCTTTTTTATTGTAATAATAGTAAAGCGGCCGCACGATGGGATATTTTTTTGCCCGGGCGTTTTCTATCGACGGGTGAACATAGTTCCTTCCACCGTCGTATGATACGTTGATGGCTTTAACAAAAGGGTTGAGGTAGGCCATGCCCACATAACCGATGGCTCCTTTGGTTTGTCTTATCGATTGTATGATGGCTCCTGTTGCCGGCATGGAAAGGATATTGTTGGTGTAGTTCTTGTTTTCCAGCACGCTTTCTTTGAAAAATTCGTATGTGCCCGATGAGGTTTCCCGTGAATATACGATGATTTTGGCATCGGGGCCGCCCACTTCTTCCCAGTTGGTTATTTTCCCCCGAAAAATGGCCTCCAATTCTTCTCGCGTGAGATTGTTGACCGGATTTGACGGATTGACGATTACTGCCAATGCATCGTAAGCTACAATGACTTCGTTGACCTCGGTGCTGTTTTGTTTCAGTTTCATTTTCTCTCCGAATTTGATGCGCCGGGAAGACATGGCAATATCGGTCGTCCCTTCCATAATGGCCGAAATGCCCACTCCGCTGCCACCACCTGTGACGGTGACCGATGTATTTGGATATTCGTGCATGAATGTTTCGGCCCATTTTTGGGTGAGAGGAAGAACCGTGTCGCTGCCTTTGATGCGTTGTGAAGCAGATGGTTGAGAAAAGATGAGGAACAACGGGAGAATCAAAAGAATGTTTTTATACATATTATTCGGCATTGATTTGACGATGCAAAATTCATATTATAATGCGAAAAAGATGTTACATTCAGATTAAAATTTTTTTCACAGTGAAAATAATTGTACCACTACATGATTATAAAGTTTCATTATGGGGAACATGTTATGCTGGCCAGCGTGGAAAAAAGTATTCGGGTCGATGTAAATAAAATAAAGGAATGTGATAAATGGATTTTATTCGCTATCTTTGCCGCTATTAAACAAACGTGATATATCTGCAAGTAGAAAAACTTTGACTATGACACAAGTAGCAGAACAAAATGAAGAGGAAAAGAAAAGCCTGAATTTTATAGAACTGGCTGTCGAGGCCGATTTGGCTGCCGGCAAAAACGGAGGCCGGTTGAATACCCGTTTCCCGCCCGAGCCGAATGGCTATTTGCATATAGGCCATGCGAAAGCGATATGCATGGACTTTGGCATTGCCGAGAAATTTGGCGGAACCTGCAATTTGCGTTTCGATGACACCAATCCTGCCCGTGAAGATGTGGAATATGTCGATTCCATCATGGAAGATATACATTGGTTGGGCTTCGATTGGGGAGACCGTCTCTATTATGCATCGGATTATTTCCCCAAATTGTATGATTTGGCCATACGCATGATAAAAGAGGGCTATGCCTATGTCGACGAGCAGACCTCGGAGCAGATTGCCCAGCAGAAAGGTACCCCCACCCAACCTGGCGTGAGCAGCCCTTATCGCGACCGCCCCATAGAAGAGAATCTCGACCTTTTTGAACGCATGAACAAAGGTGAGTTTGAAGAAGGTTCGATGGTATTGCGCGCAAAAATCGACATGGCCTCTTCGAACATGCACATGAGAGACCCGATCATGTATCGCATCATCAAGCACCCGCATCACCGTACGGGAACGAAATGGAACGTATATCCCATGTACGATTTCGCCCATGGACAGTCGGACTATTTCGAAGGGGTGACCCACTCGATATGTACGTTGGAGTTTGAAGTACACCGTCCCCTGTATGAGTGGTTCGTGAAATTCCTTGCCGACGAGAGCTATTGCCCGCGACAGATCGAGTTCAACCGCCTCAATCTCACCTATACGGTGATGAGCAAGCGCAAATTGTTGCAGCTCGTGCAAGAGAAACTCGTGAGCGGTTGGGACGACCCCCGCATGCCGACCCTCTGCGGATTGCGCCGTCGCGGGTACACCCCTGAGTCGATACGCAATTTTGTCGACAAAATCGGCTACACCAAATTCGACGGTCTCATCGACGTGGCGTTGCTCGAACACAGCATACGCGAAGACCTCAACAAAAACGCCAATCGCGTGGCGGCTGTGGTCAATCCTGTGAAACTGGTCATTACGAACTATCCCGAAGACCAAATCGAATACCTTGATACCGAAAACAATCCCGAGAAGCCCGAAGCCGGAGTGCACTCGATGCCTTTCACTCGGGAGCTTTACATCGAACGGGAAGATTTCATGGAGAATCCGCCCAAGAAATTTTTCCGTATGACGCCGGGACAAGAGGTGCGACTCAAATCGGCTTATATCGTGAAATGTACCGGTTGCAAGAAAAACGAGGCCGGGGAAATCGAGGAAATATATTGCGAATACGATGCCGCCACCCGCAGCGGATTGCCCGAGAGCAACCGCAAGGTGAAAGGTACGTTGCATTGGGTGTCGGCACGTCATGCGGTCGAAGCCGAAGTGCGCATGTATGACCGTCTTTTTATGGTCGAAAATCCGGCCGAGGAGAAAGAGAAGGATTTCAGAGAGCTTTTGAATCCCGATTCGTTGAAGGTCGTAAAAGCCTATATCGAGCCCTATTTGGCCGAGACGGCAAAATGTGGCGACCACTATCAGTTCCAGCGTATCGGTTATTTCTCGGTCGACCCCGATACGACCCCGGGACATTTGGTCTTCAACCGTACCGTCTCCTTGAAAGATAGTTGGGAGAAAATAAAAGATAAACATTGAACCGTTATACAATCTATTCCCTGCCGGAGCAATACGGAAATATTTTTTCGTTTTGCTCCGGTATTGTCGTAAAAATGGGCATTTATGGATAATGAAGAAATCGATTCAGAATTGATACGCCGCTATGAGGAGATGCTTCGGCGGGGTGAACGCCGCTATTTCGATGCCGAGGACCTCGAAGACATCGCCTATGAATATGAGCTTTCGGAACAATACCAGGAGGCTCTCGACGTTATTGAGTATGGATTGGAGTTGCACCCCGGCAATCCCGAGTTGCTGGTGCGACGTGCCGGGTATTTGTTGTGTCTCGACCGCATCGACGAGGCCGAGAAGCAAATATCGGTGCTTCACAATCATTCGGTCGATGCCCTTCTTATCCAAGCCGAAATAGCATTGATTCGTTCCGAAAAGACACGGGCGATTGCCTATATCGATGAATTGCTCGATTCCGATGAGTTGTCGTTGGACATTTGTCTCGATGTCATCGATTTGTTCCTCGACTACGATTGTCTTTCGGAGACATACGCCTTTATCGATGAGGCTTGCCGTCGATTGCCCAAAGATGAAGATGCCCTGATGCGGGAGTTGGCTCACATCTATGAAGACCAGCAGCAGAACGACAAGGCCATCGACATTTACAACAAGTTGCTCGACAAGGATCCCTATTCGCACTCCGACTGGTTCGACTTGGCTCGTTTGTTGGCCTTGCAAGGCCGGTATGACGAGGCTATCGAAGCCTGTGACTTTGCATTGGCTATCGACGAGAACAATGTCGAGACGATGATATCGAAGGGGTGCTGCCTCTATGACAAAGGCGATTTCCAGTCGGCCATGCGCATTTTCGATGAAGTACTCGAAGTCGCCGCCGACAAGAGTTTGGCTCATGCCATGTTGGCGGCCTGCTATTCTCACATGGGGCTCTACGAGCGAGCCATCAATTCGCTGTTGCTGGCCATACGTTATGCCGATTATCCGAACGCTGATTTTTATTATCAGCTGGCTACCAACTATTACAGCATCAACGATTTGGCTCACACGCGCGAAGCCTTGGAAAAGACTCTCGAAATAGACCCTTATCATGTCGATGCGATTCTTTTCCTGGGAGAACTCGATATGTATGAAAGACATTGGACCGATGCCGAGAAACATTTTCAGCAAGCTCTTGTTCTTAACCCCGAAAATGCGTATGCCTGCAAAAACTTGGCCCAACTTATGGAGCACTTGGCCTCATTGGCAGAGGGAGAGGCGCGGTCGCTTTATCTCGGAAAAGCCATTGAATATTACACCCAGGCGGCCGATTATTCGCACTATACCGATGTGGAGATATTGTTGAGCCTGGCATTGGCTCATTTCAAATATGGTGATGTGGAAGAGGCCATGCAGTTGGCCGGAGAGATAGAGACTCTCATGGGCAATGCGGAGACTTTGAACAACATGGACGACGAGAATCGTCGGAAGGTGGAGTCTTTGGCTCACATCATGCGACTTCTGCGAGACGAACTGGGTAGAAATCTGAATACGAATTTGTAATGAATTATAAATGACATTTATGGAAAAACGAAGTGCCAAAGATTATGTGATTTTGATGCTGAAAGGCATGGGTATGGGAGCTGCCGATGTTGTGCCCGGTGTGTCGGGCGGGACGATTGCTTTCATCGTAGGAATATACGACGAGTTGATAGACTCAATAAAAAGCATCAACATGCATTCGTTGAAACTCTTGTTTACGGGTAAGATTGCTGCTTTTTGGAAAGCGATAAACGCCAATTTCTTGTTTTCTCTGATATTGGGGATTGGCATCAGTATTTTTTCGTTGGCCAAACTCATTACGTTTTTGCTTGTAAATGAGCCGGTATTGGTGTGGGCATTCTTCTTCGGACTGGTATTGGCTTCGACGTGGTTTGTCTCAAAAGACATCAAGGAGTGGAATTGGAAGACGATTTTGGGGTTTGCTGTCGGGGCAGTGGTTGCCTATTACATCACGGTTGCGACTCCTGCCGAGACATCGACCAATCTGTTGTTTATCTTCCTTTGCGGCGCTATTGCCATCTGTGCCATGATTTTACCCGGCATTTCCGGTAGCTTTATTTTGGTTTTGCTGGGAAAATATTTTTATATCATGGAGGCGGTCAAAACAGTCGACCTGGTGGTACTCGGAGTCTTTGCTGCCGGCGCCTTGATAGGTATCACGAGCTTTTCACGGGTCCTCTCTTTTGCTTTGAAACACTTCCGCAACATTACATTGTCGGTTCTCACCGGCTTTATGTTGGGCTCGCTCAATAAGGTGTGGCCTTGGAAAGAAGTGGTCGAAACCTATGTCGACAGCCATGGCGAAGTGAAACCCTTGATAGAGAATAATATTTTGCCCAACGAACTTTTGTTTGAAGCAATTGCTCTGATGCTGGTGGGTTTTGCCCTCGTTTATTTCCTGGAAAAATTATCGGCAAAGAAAAGTAAATAAGCCAACCTTCGTAAAAATACCGACGCATTGAAGAAGGCTCCCAATGGATAACCAGCACGAAAACAACAAGCGTATAGCCCGCAATACACTCTTCCTGTATCTGCGCATGATACTCATCATGGGAGTGAGTTTGTATACCTCGCGTGTGATATTGCGGGCATTGGGTGAGGTCGATTTCGGCTTATACAATGTTGTCGGAGGAATTATTGTCATATTTTCATTTATGACGGATTCCATGGCAAGTACTGCATCACGATATATTACGGTAGCACTTGGGACGGGAGATGAAATAGAATTGCAAAAGGTTACAAGTACGACGCGACTGATACAGATATTTCTTGCCGGAGCTATTTTAATATTGGCCGAGACATTGGGATTATGGCTACTGCTGCACAAACTTGTCATACCCCCCGAAAGAATGACGGCGGCCTTTTGGGTTTATCAATGTTCTGTATTGACAACAGTGATATCTATACTTAGTTCTCCTTATAATGCATTGATAATAGCACACGAGCAGATGAAAGCATTTGCTTATATATCTTTGTTTGAAGCCGTTGCTAAATTCCTTATTGCTTATTCACTTTTGTATATGCATAGTGATAAGTTGGTTTTGTATGCAGTGTTATTGTTGGTATTACAACTTTTGATACGCATTTGTTACCTTTTTTATTGTCGAAGACATTTTCCGGAAGTCAAGGCCCGATTATTTTTTGAGAAGCGACGGTTTAAAGAAATGTTTTCCTATTCAGGTTGGACCTCTCTTGAATTTTTGGCGGTGGCTGGCTATACACAGGGATTGAATGTATTGCTCAATATATTTTTCGGACCAGTAGTAAATGCGGCCAATGCCATAGCTGTGCAGGTACAGGGTGCTGTAAACAGATTTATATCGAGTTTCCAGATGGCATTAAATCCTCAAATTACAAAATCTTATGCATCGAATAATTTTGATTATATGCATAAGTTGGTTTTGTATGGGTCGAAATATTCGATTTTTTTAATGCTGATATTGGGATATCCCGTTTTTATAAATGTCGAATATATTTTAGCGTTATGGCTAGGTAATGTTCCTCAGCATACCGTTGTTTTTGTCCGTATAATGCTAATAATTTCTTTGATAGGTTCGTTAAGAAATTCTTTACACCCGGCATTACATGCAACAGGTCGGATACGGAAAGTACAAATTATTGAGACCATCACACTATTGATGGTCGTCCCCGTATCGTATATCATATTAAAGATTGGAGTGGGACGTCCAGAAGTCGTATTTTGGGTGTTTTTGGCGATTAAAATTATGGCATATATCTTATATGTCCATTATATTTTGCCTATGATAAAGTTGAAAATCGCTGCATATTTTCAATCAGTTATTATTCCTATTGGCATGATAATAATTGTTTTAGGTGTATTGTATGCAATTTGTTCTCCTCAAATGGAGATTGCCTATTTGGTAAATTCTTCCTTGTTGGGTATATGTGTTATTTTGGTACTTATTTACACCCTGGGGTTGAAAAATGAGGAACGAAAGTTTTTAAGAAACAAGATAAAGAGTTTATGCCTTAAATTGAGAAGGCATTAATTGCTTTGATATAATAGCTGGAAGTTTTTTGTTTTTTATTGTTGATGATTGGGCGTGTAATGAGCTAAATAACCTGGATAGGAGAGATACTCATCAGAGTGTACATATCTGTATCCGGCCCGATATCCTTTCCATAGATTAGTAAGGACATACCATTTTCTTTTGACAATAGAAAGCATTATTGAATAAGATATATATATCAGATTGTCTCCGATATAAGATAGCAAACTGAGTATTTTAGAGCTTCGTTTTGTTTTTATTGAATAGATGGTTCTCCACCAAATGACAAATCTTATGATTATGGTATTTAAGTGGGCTTCTTTAATATTTCTGTTATTCCCGCTTCGGGCATCTAAATGAATGACTCCGCTATTGTAATGTATGAGTATCTTGTATCCATGGAGATATAATTTATAATAGAATAATTGATCGTCGCCAATTGCATATTTGAACTGGTCGATCCATCGTTCATCTTCGAAATGAATGTTTTTGTATGCTTTTTTCCGGCACAATAGACATGTAAAAGCCGCACTTTGTGTGGGCATGATGGGGTCTGGTGAATTGTTGTAAGAGTAATGTCCACTACCTCTTATTTTGAATGCCCAAAGTTTGTCCCAATGCGGAAATGTTTGGGCGGAAAGAATTGCTTTTATTTTGTTTGTGAACGAAAGGTTGTGGTTGGAAAATGTGTTAGGAGAGATACAATCGCCATTAAATTGTTCTAAAGCAGAAAATAATTTTTCTACTCCGTCATGTGGAATAAAGATGTCATCATCAAGAAATAAAATCCATTCTGTATCGATTTCGTCAAAAGGCAAGGACCGTTGGCTTACCATGCCTTTGGGGCAATAGATGTATTGTTCGATGCCGATAGTTTCTTTGGGTAGAGCATATCCTTCGGCGATATATACGAGTATTTTTTTTGGTGGAATAGTTTGTTGTTGTAATGAGAGAAGTGTCTGTCGGTATTTTTCACCGGCAGTTCCTAATGTTCGTATGGCGGCACAATATTGAAACTCTTCCATTCTTGGTCAGATGTGAATAAATTATATCTTATTTCGGGGCTTTGAAGTAGAGGCCGATGGCTATAAAGGCGTAGAGAATGTTGGGAATCCATACGGCTATCTGCGGAGACGTGGCCCCTGATATGGCAAACGTCGACGATACCATATCGAAGAGAATGTAAGAGAAACTGAGCAACAGACCCATGGCGATGTTGAATCCCATGCCGCCCTTTACTTTGCGCGAGGAGAGCGAAACGCCGATGAGAGTCAGAATAAAAGCTGCCGCCGTGTTGGCAAATCGACGGTGATATTCGATTTCGAAGCCGATGATGTTGGCCACTCCCCGTTGTTTTTGTCGTTCGATGTAGGTTCTCAATTCAGGGGTGGTCATCAGTTCACTGTCATATTTTGAGATGAGAAAATCAGCTGGTTCGATGTGAATGAGCGTATCGAGTTGCGAGCCTCGGGAGAGGTATTCGTGCATGCCGTCGAAGTCGCGTATTACATAGTTTTTTACGACCCAGTGGTAGTTTTCGTCATAGGTGACCGATTGTGCCGTGAGTCTCGATTTCAGAATTTTCCCTTCGAATTTTTCGAGTGAAAAACGGTATCCGGTTTTGGTGCGGTTGTCATACCGACTGATATAGGCAATGACGCCCGGCTCTACTTGCAACTGTATGTTGCTGGCATAGTCGACCTTTTTGTTCTTGACATAAGTGTTTTGGTATTCGATGCGGGTGGCTGTTGCCGGCGGAATGACGTAACTGTTGAGGTAGAAGTTGACTCCGGCGATGATACCGGCCGAGATCATGTAGGGAACGAGCAGCCGTTTGAAACTGATGCCGCTGGCCAGCATGGCAATGATTTCGGAGTTGTCGGCCAGTTTTGAAGTAAAGAATATGACCGATATGAAGGTAAACAGCGGGCTGAACAGGCTGACAAAGTAGGGAATAAAGTTGAGGTAATAATCGACGATGGTCGCTTTGAGAGGGGCTTTGAGCAGGGCGTCGAGTTTCTCGTTCACATCGAAGACCACGACGATAGAGATAATCAGGGCTATGGCAAAGACGTATGTCCCCAAAAATTTCCGTATAATATATAGGTCGATTTTTTTTACCATATTCAGAGCCGGTGGGTGATTATAATCGTTGGGTGACGCGGGTGACCATCTCTTTTTTCCACGGGGTGAAGTCGCCGGCAATGATGTGCTTGCGGGCTTCACGCACGAGCCACAGGTAGAAGGCCAGATTGTGTATCGAGGCGATTTGCAGGGCCAACAGTTCGTCGGCGATGAAGAGGTGGCGCAGGTAGGCGCGGGAGTATTGCTCATCGACATATGAAGCGCCGCCTTCTTCGATGGGCGAGAAGTCATCGGCCCATTTCCGGTTGCGCATGTTCATGATACCGTTGCGGGTAAAGAGCATGCCGTTGCGGCCGTTGCGGGTAGGCATTACACAGTCGAACATATCGACCCCTCGTTCGATGGCTTCGAGCAGATTGGCCGGTGTGCCTACTCCCATGAGGTAGCGAGGTCTGTCGGTGGGTAGTATTTCGTTGACGACTTCAATCATCTCATACATTTTCTCCGTCGGTTCGCCTACGGCCAGCCCGCCGATGGCATTCCCGTCAGCGCCCAAGTCGGCGACGTGTCGGGCGGCTTCGCGGCGCAGCTCGGGATAGACACACCCTTGCACGATGGGGAAGAAGGCTTGTCGGTAACCGTATTTCCCTTCGGTTTCATTCATGTGCTTCCAACCTCGGTCGAGCCATCGTTGGGTAAGCGACAACGATTTGCGGGCATAAGCATAGTCGGCATCGCCCGGGGTACACTCGTCGAGAGCCATGATGATGTCGGCGCCAATGATGCGTTGGGTGTCGACCACGTTTTCAGGGGTAAAGAGATGTTTCGAGCCGTCGATGTGGGAGCGGAATTGCACGCCTTCCTCGGTGAGTTTGCGTATGCCCGAGAGCGAGAAGACTTGGAACCCACCGCTGTCGGTGAGTATCGGTCGGTCCCAACCGTTGAACTTGTGCAGTCCGCCGGCGCGTTCGAGAATGTCGAGCCCCGGCCGCAGATAGAGGTGATAGGTGTTGCCCAGTATGATTTGGGCTTTTATGTCGTCGCGCAACTCGTGTTGATGCACGGCTTTGACGCTGCCCACGGTTCCTACGGGCATGAATATCGGGGTCTCTATCGTTCCGTGGTCGGTCGTGATGAGGCCGGCACGGGCACGACTTTGCGGGTCGGTATGTTGTAGAATGAAATCCATAGAGATGAAATACGTTGCAAAGATAACTTTTTCTTGCCGTTTGTCGCAACTCCCGCCCTTTAAAACGTGTTATAATCTGTGTCGGCACGGGGCGGCCTTCCTATCGACCCGTCAAAATGGCAGTGAAAAATAGACAGCTAATTGACATTCGATAACCTGTTTATCGCGATGCGGCACTCTGGGTATCTGCCGTTTTGTCATACTAAGAGATTGAAAAACAGACGACTTGTCTATTTGTCTCCTCTGGCACTGGCTTTGCAGATTTAAAGGTAGAAGACCTGAAAATAAAAGAAAGGAGTGATAAGATATGAACTTTAACAATTTTACCATCAAGTCGCAGGAAGCTGTGCAGAAGGCTGTCGATATGGCCACGCGCCGCAATCAGCAGTCGATCGAGCCTACACACCTCTTGTTGGGTGTCATGGATGTGGGCGAGAGTCTTATCGGTTACCTGTTCCAAAAACTGGGAGTCAATACCTCCCTGTTGAAAACTGCCCTTGACCGGGAAGTCGATTCGTTGCCCAAAGTCAGCGGAGGCGAGCCCTATCTGAGTCGTGAGAGCAATACCGTATTGCAGAAGGCGGTCGATTATTCGTCCAAATTGGGCGACCAGTTCGTGCCGCTCGAAGCCATTATCATGGCTATTTTACAGACCTCTTGCACGGCATCGAAAATCTTGAAAGATGCCGGTGTCGCCGAGAAGGAACTGGGATTGGCCATCGACGAGTTGCGGAAGGGGCAGAAAGTGAAAGATGCCTCGGCCGAGGATACATACAACTCGCTGAGCAAATATGCCATTAACCTCAACGAGCGGGCCCGTTCGGGTAAATTGGACCCTGTCATCGGCCGTGACGATGAGATACGCCGCGTGTTGCAGATTTTGAGCCGACGCACCAAGAACAACCCTATTCTCATTGGAGAACCCGGTACCGGTAAGACGGCCATTGCCGAAGGTTTGGCTCATCGTATCGTGCGCGGTGACGTGCCCGAAAATTTGAAGTCGAAGCAAATCTATTCGCTCGATATGGGCGCGTTGGTTGCCGGCGCCAAATACAAGGGAGAGTTTGAGGAACGACTCAAAGCCGTAGTCAATGAAGTGATACAGGCCGATGGCGAGATAATTCTTTTCATCGATGAGATACACACCCTTGTGGGCGCCGGTAAAGGTGAAGGGGCCATGGATGCCGCCAATATTCTGAAACCGGCTTTGGCACGAGGAGAATTACGGGCCATCGGTGCCACGACGCTCGATGAATACCAGAAATATTTCGAGAAAGACAAGGCATTGGAACGTCGTTTCCAGATTGTCATGGTCGACGAGCCCGATGAGTTGAGTACGATTTCTATCCTCCGTGGCTTGAAAGAACGCTATGAGAATCACCACAAGGTGCGTATCAAAGACGATGCCATCATTGCGGCCGTGAAACTCTCGGAACGTTATATTACCGACCGTTTCCTGCCCGACAAGGCCATCGACCTGATGGACGAGGCTGCTGCCAAGTTGCGTCTCGAAATCGATTCCGTCCCGCAGGAGTTGGACGAAATCTCCCGCCGTATCAAACAGCTCGAAATCGAACGCGAGGCCATCAAACGGGAAAATGACGAAGTGAAACTCTCTTCGCTTTCCAAGGAAATTGCCGACTTGAAGGAAGAGGAAACTCGTTATAAGGCCAAATGGGAGGCCGAGCGAAACTTGCACAACAAGATACAGCAGAACAAAATCGAAATCGAAAATCTCCGTTTCGAGGCCGACCGTGCCGAGCGTGAAGGCAACTATGAGAAAGTCGCCGAGATACGTTATGGTAAAATCAAGGCCAAGGAAGATGAGATAAAGGAGATTCAGGCCCGACTCAAAGAGCAGCAGGGCGGCGGAGCGATGATAAAGGAAGAGGTCGATGCCGACGATATTGCCGATGTCGTTTCACGCTGGACGGGTATCCCCGTGAAGAAGATGTTGCAGAGTGAGAAGGAAAAACTGCTGCATCTCGAAGAAGAGCTGCACAAGCGTGTCGTGGGACAGGACGAAGCCATACAGGCTGTTGCCGACGCCGTGCGCCGCAGCCGTGCGGGACTGAGCGACCCGCGTCGTCCTATCGGTTCGTTTATCTTCTTGGGAACGACCGGTGTCGGAAAAACCGAGTTGGCCAAGGCCTTGGCCGAATACCTGTTCGACGACGAGAACATGATGACCCGTATCGACATGAGCGAATACCAAGACAAGTTCAGCGTGACGCGACTCATCGGTTCGCCTCCCGGATATGTCGGATACGAAGAAGGCGGTCAACTCACCGAAGCCATTCGACGCAAGCCCTATTCGGTTGTGCTGTTCGATGAGATAGAGAAGGCCCACCCCGACATCTTCAACATCTTGCTGCAAGTGCTCGACGATGGCCGACTCACCGACAACAAGGGCCGATTGGTCAACTTCAAGAACACGATTATCATCATGACCTCCAACATGGGGTCACAGTTGATACGCGAGAACTTTGAGCACCTCAACGATACGAATCGGGAAGAGATTACCGAGAAGACCAAGAATCAAGTGCTCGATATGTTGAAACAGACCATACGTCCCGAGTTCCTCAACCGTATCGACGAGACGATCATGTTTACGCCGCTCAATGAGGCTCAGATACGCGAAATCGTTTCGATGCAGTTGCACAACGTCGGGAAACTCTTGGCTGCCAATGATGTGAAACTCGAAGTGACACCGGCGGCTCTCGACTTCATTGCCCGTCAAGGGTATGATCCCGAGTTCGGTGCGAGACCCGTGAAACGTGTCATACATCGTTATGTGCTCAACCAGTTGTCCAAAGATTTGTTGGCACAGAAAGTCGACAAGGAGAAACCCATTGTCATCGATGCCGATGCATCGGGCTTGATATTCCGTAATTAACAACATGAAATAAAAGAGCGGGTTGCCAAGGTAGCCCGCTCTTTTTTGTTTAATCCACACTCATTCTGTGATAGAATTTGGCATAAGATTGAGCGTAGTCATTTTCTTTCTCGCTATCTTTGCAGCGGTTTTTAGTAAGTATTGATTTTTGATGAAGACAAGTGATTTTTCTTGGAAAGGCCATGTCGCATTATTGGCTGCCAATATTATTTGGGGACTGAATGCCCCAATAGGGAAAGAAGCTCTTGCCGTTGTATCGGCTACGGCCGTGACGGCCTATCGTATGCTGGGGGCTTGTTTCGCCTTTTGGATTCTTTCGCTTTTTCTCCCTCACGAACATGTGACGCGTCGCGATAAAGTCATGTTGCTTTTTGCCGCATTGTTTGGTATCGTGTTCAACCAAGGCATGTTCATCTATGGCTTGTCTCTCACCTCTCCGGTAGATGCCTCCATCATCACCTCCATGCCACCTATCATTACGATGATACTCTCGGCCATATTCCTGCGAGAACCCATAACTTGGAAGAAGGTCATTGGTACCGTGTTGGGCGTTTCGGGCGCTTTGATACTTATTTTTGGTAACTCTTCGTCGCATGGGGGAGTCTCTTCGGGTAATGCCTTGGGCGACTTGCTTTGCTTGTTGGCACAAGTCAGTTTCTGTATTTATCTTACCCTTTTCAAAGGGCTTATATCTCGCTATTCCCCTGTGACGGTGAGCAAGTGGCTTTTTCTTTATGCCTCGATATGTTTCCTCCCGTTTTCGTACAATGAGATATTGGCGGTCGATTACCTCTCGTTGCCTTTCTCGATTTATTGGCGACTTGCTTTTGTGGTATTCGGCGCGACGTTCCTCTCGTATCTTTTCATGACGACGGGACAGCATCTGTTGCGGCCTACCATCATCAGCATGTATAACTACGCCCAGCCGGTTGTTGCCACGATAGTCTCTGTGGCGTTGGGGTTGAGTGTATTCTCTTTCTCGATAGGCGTGGCCGTGCTGTTGATATTCTCGGGTGTCTATTTTGTAACCCAAAGTAAGTCGAGAGCCCAGCTCGATGCCGAACTCGCGGCGCAAAGTCATTCCCGGAATAAAAATATTTGACGGAGGCATTTGCATAAATCGTCCTTCCTGCGTATCTTTACATCTCATAAAAACAACATGATATGACGACCGAAAAAAATGATTTGCTCACATACGACGAAGACGACGCCGTAAAGTTCATTCGCAAAAACAATCCATCATTGGCTCTCGACGACAATCAGATAAATTATATTATCGATTTGGTATATGACTATTATGAGTCGCGCGGCCTGCTCGATGAAGACAAAGAAGAGTCGGTAGAGATTGCCGATGACGAGTTGATAGAGTATGTCATCGCCAGTGCGCGAAAAGAGAAAATATACACTCTCAGCGACGAAGACATTGCTGCTGTCGTAGAGGGCGAATTGGATTATTGCGACTCCTTGGGTGTCTTCGAAGATTGATGAAACAGATGAGAATAAGACCTCTTTTCATCACGGGGCTGCTTTTTATTTGCGGCTTGCTTGTTGCCGGCTCCGCCGATGCGGCCAAGAAAAAAGACCTGACGCCAGCCCCCGATTGGCATGCCATGACTCGCGGAGAGCATATTGCCTGGCTGACCCTCACCCCCAAAACGAAACCTCTTGTGCGTGAAGCGATGCAGAAGCGGATAGCTTCTCTTTTCAAAATCTTCCCGGCACAGGTTACGACCATGCGCGACAGCGTGGTGGCATGTGTCACTGTGCCTGCTTCGCGTCTGTTCCTTCCCAATGGAGCCGAACTGTCTGGCAAGGGGAAAGAACTTCTCGAAAAACTCCCGACGCTTTTCCCGGGTGACGATTTCCGTTTCATCGTATCGGCGCACACGGCCAATGCCGGCAGTGCCACTTACATAACGCAACTCTCCCAGCAGCGAGCCGATGCCGTGGCGGCCCTTTTGAAACAACGGCTTGGCGCGACCTCCATCGTGGTCCCTTATGGAGTAGGGGCGGCCGAACCCATAGCTCGTAACAATACCTATCAAGGTCGGGAAGAAAACCGACGGGTGGAGATATGGCTCATTCCGTCAGCCTCTTGGGTAGAGAAGTTGACTGCGAAACAATAGGAGGGTATAAGTTCCTCTTTTCTCCCAAGACGCGGCAGCCTTTGGCTGTATGCTTTTCGGTGTGGGCGGCATTGGACCGGAAATCCCGATAACGCAGGAGCGAAAGGCAAAAAAACGTATCGATTCAGGGAATGCGATGCCGAAATTCGGCATTTATCCCTATCTTTGCAAGAAGAAAAATTAACAAAAACAAGATATGGCAAAAGAACTCAAAGAATTGACCAAACGCAGTGAGAACTATTCGCAATGGTACAACGATTTGGTCGTGAAAGCCGACCTCGCCGAGCAATCGGCTGTGCGCGGCTGCATGGTGATAAAACCTTATGGATATGCAATTTGGGAGAAAATGCAACGTCAGCTCGATGATATGTTCAAGGCCACCGGGCACGTCAATGCCTATTTCCCTCTGCTCATACCCAAGTCTTATTTGAGCCGTGAGGCCGAGCATGTCGAAGGCTTTGCCAAGGAGTGCGCCGTGGTAACGCACTATCGCTTGAAAAATGCGCCCGACGGCTCGGGCGTGGTGGTCGACCCCGCAGCCCGTCTCGAAGAAGAGCTCATCATTCGACCCACCTCCGAGACCATTATATGGAGTACCTATAAAAACTGGATTCAGTCATATCGTGACCTGCCTATTCTTTGCAATCAGTGGGCCAACGTGTTGCGTTGGGAAATGCGTACCCGTCTTTTCCTGCGCACGGCCGAGTTCCTTTGGCAGGAGGGGCACACGGCTCATGCCACCCGTGAGGAGGCTGAGGCCGAAGCCGTGAAAATGCTCAATGTTTATGCCGAGTTTGCCGAGAAGTATATGGCCATGCCGGTCATCAAAGGCGTAAAATCGGCCACCGAACGTTTTGCCGGTGCATTGGAAACCTATACCATCGAGGCTCTCATGCAAGACGGCAAAGCCTTGCAGTCGGGAACTTCGCATTTCTTGGGACAGAACTTTGCCAAGGCATTCGACGTGCAGTTTGTCAACAAAGACAATCAACTCGAATATGTATGGGCCACGTCGTGGGGCGTTTCGACCCGACTGATGGGTGCCCTCATCATGTCGCACTCCGACGACAACGGACTGGTGTTGCCTCCACATTTGGCTCCCATACAAGTGGTTATCGTGCCCATCTACAAGAGTCTCGAACAGCTCGCACAAATCGACGAGAAAGTCTCGGGTATCGTCAAAGCCTTGCAGGCACTGGGTATTTCGGTCAAATATGACAATGCCGACAACAAGCGACCCGGATTCAAGTTTGCCGATTATGAATTGAAGGGCGTGCCCGTTCGATTGGTTATCGGTGGCCGTGACCTCGAAAACAACACGGTGGAAGTGATGCGCCGCGATACCTTGGAAAAAGAGACCCGCAGTTGCGACAATATCGAGCAATATGTCAAAGACCTGCTCGAAGAGATACAGGCCAACATCTATAAGAAAGCCTACGATTACCGCACTCAACACATTATCAAGGTCGATACCTACGAAGAGTTCAAAGAGAAAATCGAAGAGGGCGGTTTCATTCTTGCTCACTGGGACGGAACCCCCGAAACCGAGGCTCGTATCAAGGAAGAGACCAAGGCCACGATACGTTGTATTCCACTCGAAGGCGATACCACGCCGGGTGTTTGCATGGTGACCGGCCGTCCGTCGGCTCGTCGTGTGCTTTTCGCCCGAGCTTATTGATAAAATGGAGTATAAGAAAGAGAGAGGGCACCAGCCGTGGCTGGTGCCCTCTCTCTTTCTTGATTATAGACGCATTAGGGTGTCGATTGCAGGCATATCGTGGCAAACGGGCAATAGGAGCAGGGTCCTTCATCACCGATATGGACTGTTTGCGTAAATGGTGTGTTCACATCGAATATTTCTTGCAGGCAGTTGTTGAATGCTTGCCTGAATTCTTTGTCTATCGTGGAATAATCATCGAGCGGAGAATAGCCCCATTTTATATAAGGGTCGAATTTCTGGGGTGAGAATAGCTCCTGTACCTGGTAGATGGCCGGGACAATCGCCGATTGAGGTCGGTCTTCATCGGTTACCATCATGGCATACATGAATACCTGCATGATGGCTTTGCGCCGGTCTTTCTTTTCCTTGTCAAAGAGCTCTTCGATGCTCTTGAAGTCGGTTTTGTCTTTTCCAGTTTTGTAGTCGACGATACGCATTTTCCCCTCTTTCATGTCGATGCGGTCGATAAAACCTTTCAATAGGACTTCCCGTCTGTCATCGAGACGGTGTACCTGTTTTATCAACCGCTCGGAGGTGAGGTAGGTAAAGGGCGTAAGGGCCCGGTCTGTGGCAAGGGTCTTTTTTACATATTTGCGTATGACTTCGCCCACGAGGTAATTTTGTCCGGTGAGTGCCTTGGGGCGTTGCGGGGTCTTGAAGTAGTTCTCGGCAAAAGCCTGTTCGATATAGCTCGTCAACATCTTCTCGTCGTGTTCGGCCGTTTTGAGGGCTTCGGCTTGTATGGGTTGCCCTTTCATGCGGTCGTAGATTTGTTGCATTACCTCGTGGTAGATGCTGCCGAACACTCCGGCATCGATACCTTCGGCGACATCTTCGCCCTCTTGGAAACCCTCAACATAGCTCAGATAGAATTGCATGGGGCAACTGATGTAGGTGTTGATGGCGCTGGCCGAGAGATAACGGTCGCCGCCATTGAGGTAGCGACTGAGTTGCGACATGACATACTCGTCTTTGGGTATGGCGATGGCTTGGTTTTTCTTGGCCTTGATGGGGTACCCCACGATTTTTTCGTTGATGGGGAGACGGTAGTGGTATTTCAACTGGTACACATACCGGCTCACTTCGCCGCTGGCCATGTCTTCGGTGCGGGTGTCATAGAGCAGGAAAACTCTTTTGGCCCGGTGTATGAGCCGGTAGAAGTAGTATGCGTAGATGCTGTCCTGGTGCTCGGTGGTCGAGAGCTCGAACCCCTTGCGCAGGTTGTAGGGAATAAGCGATGAGGCCACTTTCTTCACGGGGAATACCCCCTCGTTCATCGAGAGGATAATGACATTCTCGAAGTCGAGGGCACGGGTTTCGAGGACTCCCATGATTTGAAGCCCCGAGAGAGGTTCTCCTTCGAACGGAATGGAAATGCCGGCCGTGAGCTTTTTCAGCAACTTGAAGAATGTGGCTACATTCATTTCTACGCCGTTTTCCTGCATGATGCCTTTCAACCGGTTTATGGCCAGGTAGTAGTGGTAAATAAATTCCCGTTCGAGAGCGACGACCGAAATTTCGGCATTCTCTTCGTCGGTATTCTCATCGGCATCGTCCAACTCTTCTTGAAGCATGGTCAACAAGGTGAGAAGGTAGTCGCAGGCTTCATCGGCGTTGTTCAAATAGACAAATATCTGTTTCAGAAGCGGTGTTACGCCCAGTTCGTTTTGCGGAATAAATATTTTGTTGTGTTTGCGAATATCATCGGTCAGGCGATTGATTTCGGCCTGTCCCGAGAGTTGCAGGTATCGGTTGCTGAGCAGTGCGAGCACGTTGCGGTGGTAGAAGAGGGTCCCCTCGTTCCCGGGACGGATATGCTTTTGCAGGTCGGCGAGAATATCCATCAGTCCGGCTACGGTGGTGTTGGCCAGCGTGTAACCCATGGTGATGTTTATCGGGTCGATTTCGCGGGGTATGGCATAGAGCATGGGCAGGAGCAGGTGTTCGTCGGGCAGGACGATGGCCGTGTTCAGCGCTTTCTCGGGAGAAGGAATCGCGTTGCTTTTCATCAATTCCCGCAAAATGATCTCGCATTGTTTGGCTTGCCCCACTGCCGAGGGAATGCCCATGAGTTCGACTTGTGGAAAGGCATAATCCGATTGCTCGTCTTCGAGCGGTAATTGGGAAGGGAACTCTTTGGCATTGGGTCTAAGGAAGTAGGCGGCCCGGTTGTATTCGTCTTGCAGCGTGGAAGCTTTGTCGTCCCAATAAAAATCGGCTATTCCTCTCTTTTTAAGCGCTTTCATGAGGGTCTCTTCGGCTCGGTTCAAGACGTTGAGCCCCACAAAAACAATCCGTCCGAAAGGCAGGTCGATGTCGTTATCGGCCTGCTCGGCTACCGCTCTGTATATCATGCCTTCGTAGCCCAACCCATGACCTCGCAGGTCGTTGCGGAACCGCTCATAAAGCTCGTATAGAATAGACCACAGCGAGACAAAATGGCTCTTGTTGTCGCTTTCGCCTATGGGCATGAAGTTTTTCCAGAAGCGGCGTATGTAGGCTACCTGCTCCTCGGTGAGCGGACTGCCGAAGTGGGCATCAATCTCTTTGAGGTCGTGAATGTTGGTAAACAGTTGCCGGGCGTCGGCCATATACTTGTCTACATCGTCGAAGTCGTTGAGAAGCGTTTCGCCCAGTGGGACAAATTCGTCGAAACTCTCTTTCTGCGGATAGAGTTCGGCGTAGTGCCGGTAGAGGGTGAACAGCAGATAGATGTGGTCTGCCGGTTGCAATGCCGAAAGTTGGGTAAAGAGGTCGGTAACCGTAGTGACGGTCGGAGAGAAGAGTGGCTCGTCGATAATCTCGGCGAGATATTTTTTGAAAAAGATGCCGGCCCGTCGATTGGGAAAGACAAAGGTTATCTCCTGAATCTCTTCGCGGTAGGTGGCATAGAATGTTTCGGCGACTTGCTTTAAAAAAGGTGTCATACCCGTTGCGTGAAATTTACGATTACAAGTTTACGAAAAATTACTGAACTATGCAGATATAAATTCTGGAAATCTATCTGAAAAGTATTTGTATATTCATCTTATTTTTTCTATACTTGCAAACTGAAGTTACGAAAAGAGTGTAATTTATTGGAAATGAGCGTAGGTTAATTGCTCTTG
>UQOX01000003.1 GCA_900542765.1 uncultured Porphyromonadaceae bacterium
CCTGAAACTGGCCGACCAGGGTGTGAACATTCTCGGTACCTCGGCCAAGAGCATCGACAACGCCGAAGACCGCAACAAGTTCTCGGCCATGTGCGACCGCCTCGGCATCGACCAGCCGGCCTGGCGCGAGCTCACCTCGATGGACGACATCAACGAGTTTATCGAAGAGGTGGGATTCCCCGTGCTGGTGCGCCCCTCCTATGTGCTCTCGGGCGCGGCCATGAACGTGTGCTCGAACCACGACGAGCTGGTGCGCTTCCTCGAACTGGCCGCCAACGTGTCGAAAAAACACCCCGTGGTCGTCTCGCAATTCATCGAACACGCCAAAGAGGTGGAGATGGACGCCGTGGCCGACAAGGGCGAAATCATCGCCTACGCCATTTCGGAACACATCGAGTTTGCCGGCGTACACTCGGGCGACGCCACCATACAGTTCCCGCCCCAAAAGCTCTACATGGAGACTATTCGCCGCGTAAAACGCATCTCGAAACTCATCGCCAAGGAGCTGAACATCTCGGGACCGTTCAACATACAGTTCCTCGCCAAGGAGAACGCCATCAAGGTCATCGAGTGCAACCTGCGGGCTTCGCGCAGCTTCCCATTTATCAGCAAGGTTCTGAAAATCAACTTTATCGACCTGGCCACACGCATCATGCTCGGCTTGCCGGTGGAGAAACCGCACCACACGCTCTTCGACATCGACTATGTGGGCATCAAGGCTTCGCAGTTCTCCTTCTCGCGTCTGCAAAAGGCCGACCCCGTACTGGGCGTCGACATGGTCTCGACCGGCGAGGTGGGCTGCCTGGGCAACGACACCGACTGCGCCATACTCAAAGCCATGATTTCGGTAGGCCAACGCATACCCGACAAGAACAAGGGCATACTGCTCTCGACCGGTACGGCCAAGCAGAAAATCGACATGCTGGCCGCCGCCGAGAAACTGCACGAGAAAGGCTATAAGCTCTACGCCACCGGCGGTACCCACAAGATGCTCGCCAGCAACGGCGTGCCCTCGACCCTCGTGGCATGGCCCGACGAAGAGGGTGCCCCGCAAGCACTCGACCTCTTGCACAAGAAAGAGATTGACCTCGTGGTGAACATTCCCAAAAACCTCTCCGTGGGCGAACTCGACAACGGCTACAAGATACGTCGTGCCGCCATCGACCTCAACATTCCCCTCATCACCAACTCGCGACTGGCCTCGGCTTTCATCTCGGCCTTCTGCGAGATAGACCTCGACACGCTCGAAATCAAATCGTGGGAAGAGTATCGATAATCCAATCTCCGCATCTTCTACCGACAGCCCGCCGCACGGCGGGCTGTTTTTTTTGCATGACCGTGCACACGAGGGGCACAGCCGGGGCTTCTGCAAGGCGCAAAAAAGGGGCATTTCCCAAAAATCCACTTTATGAGAATAAAAAATCCCCTTGCCGCTGCGATTATATGCCTACATTTGTCTCGATAACTCTTATTTGTCCTGACACACGGCCCGAAAAAAACATACAACGCATGAAAATCACAAAATCTTTTTTTCTCGGAACAGTCCTTTTACTGTCGGTGGCACCGGCCACTGCGCAACTCGAAAAGCGCATAGCATGTTTCCCTGTCGGAGATGTACGCCTGACGGAAAGTCCCTTCAAACATGCGCAGGAAATGGACATCTGCTACCTGCTGGGTCTTGACCCCGACCGGCTGCTGGCTCCCTACCGGAAAGAGGCCGGGCTCACTCCCAAAGCCCCCAACTACGGGAACTGGGAAAACAGCGGGCTCGACGGCCACATAGGCGGCCACTACCTGTCGGCTCTCTCCTACATGTATGCCGCTACCGGGGACACCGAGATAAAAGCCCGACTCGATTACATGCTCGACGAACTGCAAACCTGCCAAGAGGCCGCCGGCGACGGTTACCTGTGCGGCGTTCCCGGCGGACGGGCCATGTGGGAAGAGATAGCCCGCGGCAACATTCGGGCCAGCCGTTTCGACCTCAACGGGAAATGGGTCCCGCTCTACAACATACACAAGACCTTTGCCGGCCTGCGCGACGCCTGCCTGCAAACCGGCAGCAGCCAAGCCCGGACGATGTTGGTCAAGCTCACCGACTGGTGGCTCGACCTCGTTTCGCAACTGAGCGACGACCAGATACAGGAGATGCTTACCAGCGAACACGGCGGTCTGAACGAGGTATTTGCCGACGTAGCTGCGATAACCGGCGATGAAAAACACCTGCAACTGGCCCGCCGCTTCTCCCACCAGGAGATACTGCAACCGCTGCTGCGGCACGAAGACCGCCTCACGGGCATGCACGCCAACACCCAGATACCGAAAGTCATCGGATTCAAACGGATAGCCGACGTCGAAGGGAACCGAGAATGGGACGAAGCGGCCGACTTCTTTTGGAAATCGGTCGTGGAGAACCGCACCATCTCCATCGGCGGCAACAGCGTCAGGGAACACTTCAACCCGACCGACGATTTCAGCAGCATGCTCAACAGCGAACAGGGTCCCGAGACCTGCAACACCTACAACATGTTGCGGCTCACCAAGATGCTGTACGAGACCAGCGGCGACCCGCATTACGCCGACTACTACGAACGCGCCCTCTACAACCACATACTCTCGACGGTGAATCCCGTGCAAGGCGGGTTTGTCTACTTCACCCCCATGCGGTCGGGACACTACCGCGTATATTCCCAACCGCAGACCTCCTTCTGGTGCTGTGTGGGTTCGGGGCTCGAAAACCACGCCCGCTACGGCGAAATGATTTACGGACACAGCGACGACACGCTCTATGTCAACCTTTTCATTCCGTCGGTCCTGCAATGGGGAAAAAGCGAAATCGAACAGCAGACGGCTTTCCCCGAGGAGGAAGGGACGACCCTGGTCATTCGCCGACAGAAAAGCCGGCGGAATTTCACGCTCCGCTTCCGCCTTCCCGAATGGGTCGATGAGAAAGAGGTGCAGCTGTCGGTAAACGGCACACCGCAACCCGTGAAGGTCATCGACGGATATGTATCGCTCACCCGCACCTGGTCGCAAGGCGACAAGGCGCAGATGCACCTGCCCATGCACCTGCAAGCCGTGGCCCTGCCCGACGGGTCGGACAACTACTCGTTCCTCTACGGTCCCGTGGTACTGGCGGCACAGATGGGCAAACAGGAACAGGCGGGTCTCTTTGCCGACGACAGCCGCGGCGGACATATCGCCTCGGGAAAACGCATACCGCTGCAAGAGATGCCTGTCGTGGTGGGCGAGGGAACGACCTTGCTCTCGCACCTCGAAAAGGTGAAGGGTAAACCCCTCACCTTCAAACTGCACGGCGTATATCCGCAACGCTACGAGGGCATGCTGCTGCAACCCTTCTACCGGCTCTACGAGTGCCGGTACATGATCTACTGGCCAGTGATCAGCAATACCGCGCTGCAAAGCCGCATAGAAGAACTGGCGGCCGAAGAGAGCCAACGAGCCGCCCTCGACGCCATCACCACCGACAAGGTCGTGTGCGGCGAGCAACAACCCGAGAGCGACCATGCCGTGCAAGCCGAGCAATCGCGCATCGGCGACGATGAAGGTTGCCATTGGCGCGAAGCCAACAAGTGGTTCAGCTACCGCATGAAAACAAGGGAGGGAGCAGCCAACCGGGTCTATATGGTCTATCGTCCGGAGTTCCGAAGAGATGCCCGCATCGAAATAAACGGGCAAGAGGTGGGGATACTCACCGACAGCCGCTTGTCGGACACGGCCGTGGCCGAGATTGAAATTCCGCAAACGATGCGCGGAGAAGAGGAGCTGACGATACGCATAAGCAAAGGGGTGCAAAAGGTGACCCCACACATCTACGAAATACGCCTCATCGCCCGATAGTCGGTGGTAAAGGCGAGGCCATGCCGAGCCATCATTTCGCCACGGGCCACTCGTAACAGCAGCAACGGTCGGCGCCGGAGACCCCATTCGGGATTTTACCTTCACTTATGGTATAAAACGCGGCCCCACCCCCGAAAGGGCTGGCCCGCGCTTTTATTTCATGCATATCGCAGAGGGGGGAGCAAACATGCAGACTTAAATAACGTCAACAAGGCATTTTTTCAAGGAATATTGAAACTCGCCGAAACTTTTTGACGTCCTTCTTCGTCTAAATCACAAAAAAAACTTTCATTTGTTACACCCAAACTTCTCGCGTCATGAAAAAATCGGTCCTCTCATTTGTGCTCACAACCCTGCTGTTGTTCGGCAGCACATCGTTCACCCCCACCAATGCCTCACCGTCGAGCCGCAGCAAGGCTGACGACACAACGATAACAGCCGGTAAGACATACCAGACCCGAAGCGTCGAGGTCGAAGCCTTCAATGCCATAACGGCCAGCTCGGCGATAGACGTCGTCTACACTCAGGCCGAAGGAGAACCCACGGTCGAGATTTATGCCCCCGACAACATCATCGACCATATCACCGTCGAGGTAAAAGATGAAACACTGGTGATAGGACGGGAACGCCATATCCGCATAAAAGGGAGATGTCAGAAAGTAGTACGCGTGTCGGCTCCCGCCGTGCAACGCCTCCAATCATCGAGCGCGGGCGACATCATACTGAAAAACGGGCTGACCACAACCGGTAAAGTTGTAATAAAAGCCAGTAGCGGCGGCGACATCACGGGCGAAGGCATCGTCTGCACCGACCTGCATATCGACGCCAGTTCGGCGGGGGATATCCAACTGAAAGAGATTACCTGCACCCATATCGAGGCCAAGGCCAGTTCGGCCGGCGACATCGAGCTCTCGGGACGATGCGAGAAGGCCATCTACAAGGCATCGAGTGCCGGCGATATAAACGCAAAAAAGATGGAAGCCGTCGACGTAGATGCAACCGCCAGCTCGGCCGGAGACATCAGTTGCCATGTATCGGGCCGGCTGACAGCCCGTACGTCGAGCAGCGGAGAAATTTCCTATAAAGGGACACCGTCGGCCATCGAATATTCTCCTAAAAAGGGGTTAAAAAAAATCGATTGAAAAAGGAGACCCGCACGGCCATTTCTCTATCTTTGCGGTGTTGATACATCATTTAATAATTAAAAGAAAAAACTATCATGAAAACGATGTTCCGATCGCTCCTGGTCAGCGCGATCATTCTGTTGAGCATGACTTTCACCTCATGCAGCAAAGACGATGAACAATTCGGCATAATCGGTAGCAGCGACAATGCCGAGATGATAATCGGTGAATGGTATTTCACGGGAAACATTGCTCCCTCACTCGTTCTCAATGCCGATGGCAGCTGTGCCATTTACTACGGTTCCAGCTCCATCAGAAACGACGGTACAGGAAATTGGGTTTACGAGAAAGATTCCCGCACGCTGGTATGCATCATATACAATAGCGACGGCTCGGTGAACACATCGTTTACCTACTCTGTAAAAGCCTTGACCGACCAGATATTGACCGCCGAATGGTCTTCGGTCAAATATGGAACGAGAACCGATACCTGGATAAGGAAATAACAGCGCAATTTACAAAATTGGAAAAAAGTGCCGGTAAATACAATTTATCGGCACTTTTTGAGTTTATTGATTGAGCCTCGCCGAAAAGCGGAGCTCCATTCATGCGCATGAAAAATAAACGATACCTGCTCCTCCTGCTGATGGTGCTGCCGAGTATGGGTCTGTTGCGGGCGCAAGACGACACGCAACTGAGCCAATACTGGGCCATGCCGTCGTATTACAACGCCGGAGCCGCCGGTATCTACGAGAAACTGAACTTGCGCGCCGCCACCCGGCAGCAGTGGGTGGGAATGCCGGGCGCACCCAAGTCGTTCCTGGCCTTGGCCGACATGCCGTTGCGCTTTCTCAAAGCCGACCACGGCGTGGGCCTCATGCTGGCCAATGACAGCTACGGACTCTTCAAGACGACATCGCTCGGACTGCAATATGCCTACAAGGTGCGGCTGTGGGGCGGACAGTTGAGCCTCGGCCTGCAACTGGGGCTCGTCAGCCAGACATTCGACGGCACCGAAGTTTTCATTCCCGAAAGCGATTACCACCAGCAGACCGACAACGCCATTCCCACGACCGAATTGCAGGGTACGGCCTTCGACGTGGGGTTTGGCATGTACTACACCCATAAATATTTCTACGCCGGCCTCTCTTCGACCCACCTCACACAACCCACCATTTCGTTCGACGAAAATTACGAAGGCTCCATTACCCGCGCATATTATTTCATGGCCGGAGGCAATATTCCCCTGAGAAACGCGTTATATGAAGTGCAGCCGTCGATGATGGTGAAAACGACCTTCCAGATGACGCAAGCCGAGCTGACCCTGCGGTTGAAGTATAACCGCTTCATCTGGGGAGGATTGGCCTACCGATGGAAAGAAGCGGTAATCTTCATGGCGGGCTGCGAATTCAAGAATTTTCTGCTGGGGTACTCCTACGACTACTCCACTTCGGCCATACAGAAAGCGTCGAGCGGCAGCCACGAGGTTTTCGTCGGATACAGCATGAAACTCGAACTATCGAAAGGAAAGAAAAACAAACATAAAAGCATAAGGATTTTATAAACATGTATATGAAACGATACATCTCATTCCTCGGCCTGGCAGCACTACTGAGCGGCTGCGCCGCCACAGGGAGCTCCAACGGCGGAGAACTCACCGGCGTGGGCGGCATGGCTTGGGGCGAACCCACTCCTTACGGCATGGTCTTGGTGAAACGAGGGTCCTTTGAAATGGGGCACAACGAGAGCGACAGCCTGTGGGGCACACGGCCCAACGCCCGTTCGATTTCGGTCGATGCCTTCTGGATGGACGATACCGAAATCACCAATTCGGAATATAAGCAATTTGTATATTGGGTACGCGACTCCATTATCCGTGAACGGCTGGCCGACCCGGCCTACGGCGGCAACGAGACGTTCAAAATCGAAGAAGACCGCGATGGCAACCCGGTGACCCCGCACCTCAACTGGGCCAAAGCCATTCCCTGGCGCAATCCCACCGAAGATGAGGCCCGCGCCATCGAGAGCGTGTACCGCATCGACCCCATCTCGGGGAAACGGGTACTCGACGTTGCCCAACTCAACTACCGCTACGACGTGTATAACCACACCGAAGCCGCCAAACGCCGCAACCGCATGGACCCGGCGCGCCGCATACTCAATACCGACATCACACCGAGCAATGCCGAAATCCTCATTTCGAAAGATACGGCCTATATCAATGACGACGGACAAATCGTCACCCAAACCATCATACGGCAACGCCAGAGCGAATTTGACTTCCTCAACACCTACATCATCAATATCTATCCCGACACAACCGTGTGGGTCAACGACTTCGACAATGCCTACAACGAGCCCTACATGCGCATGTATTTTGCACACCCGGGCTACAACGACTATCCGGTCGTGGGTGTGTCGTGGGAGCAGGCCAATGCCTTCTGCGTATGGCGCACCAACCTCCTCCGTTCATCGATGATGCAAGACCGCATGACCGAGCCTTACCGCCTCCCCACCGAAGCCGAATGGGAATATGCGGCACGAGCCGGCAAGAATGAGAACAGCTACCCGTGGGACGACAACGGAACCCTGACCGACAAAGGTTGCTTCTATGCCAACTTCAAACCCATGAAGGGCAACTACCTGCAAGACGGGAACCTGATTACTTCCCGCGTCGGCATCTATCCACCCAACGAATTCGGCCTCTATGACATGGCCGGTAACGTATCGGAATGGACCTCGACCGCCTACACCGAATCGGTCGACCGCTACACCAGCGACATGAACCCCGACTATCGCTACAATGCCGCCAAGGAAGACCCCTACCGCATGAAACGGAAAATCGTGCGCGGCGGCTCCTGGAAAGATGTGTCGAACTTCGTCCGCTCCGACATTCGCATGTGGGAATACCAAAACGAACAACGCTCCTACATCGGATTCCGCTGCGTGCGCACACAAGTGGGATTTGCCAAAGGTCGCAGAAATTAAAAAACGAACAAACTGTTAGCCATTATGGGAAAATACAAGAGATATAAAAACAGCATCGAAAAATTCCTCTCGGGTGACTCGGGAAAACGATTTTTCAACTTTGCATACAGTATAGGCGCCGCCATCGTCATTTGGGGTGCCCTCTTCAAGATACTGCACCTCCCGGGCGGCAATGTCATGCTCTCGATAGGTATGGGCGTGGAGGTCCTGATGTTTATCCTCACCGCCTTCGACCGCCCGGCCAAAGAATACCACTGGGAAGAGGTGTTCCCCGTGCTGGCCTCGAAAGACCCCGAAGACCGTCCCGACTTCAAGGGCGGTAATGGCGGTGGCATCGTCATCAATGGAAACATCTCGGGCGACGGCGGCGTGGTCGTCTCGGGCGACGATGCCCGGCGCATCGCCGGCATTCCCTCGAACATCGACGTGAGCGAGGAAGATACCAAGAACCTCTCCGACAGCATACAGAAACTCTCGGCAGCCGCCGACCAGATTTCCCGCATGGCCGAGCTTACCGACGCCACCCAAAAATACCTCGACCAGATGGCCGCCATCTCGGAACAGATGATGCAGTTCCGCCAAGCCACCCAGTCGCTCACCGACGTGTCGAACCTCCTGCTCGACTCCTACCGCAACATCACCGACAACAGCGACGGCATCACCAACAACACCCAGGGCTACGTCGAACAGATGGAATCGCTCAACCGCAACATCGCCGGGCTGAACACCATCTATGAAATACAGTTGAAGAGCATCAGCTCGCAACTCGACAACATCGACCGCGTGAACGTGGGCCTGCGCAACATACGCGAGATGTATGAAGGCTCGATGCACGACAGCTCGCGCTACTGCGAAGAGGTCGAAAAGATGACCCGCTACATGGCACAACTCAACTCGGTATATCGCAATATGCTCACCGCCATGACGGTCAACATGTATAACCAACCGGCTCCCCGACAGGAACAACCGCAAAACCCGACTTCGACCGAGGATACCCCGGGTAACGCATAACCCACCCAGCAAAAACGGAATATGGCATCACACAACTCAAATCTGTCGCCCCGGCAAAAGATGATAAACCTCATGTATATCGTCTTGACCGCCATGCTGGCCTTGAACGTGTCGTCGGACGTCCTCAACGGATTCCGGCAGGTCGAGGAAGGGCTGGTGCGCACGACCGAGAACGTCGCGGCACAGAACGAGTCGCTCTATGACGAACTGTCGACCTACTACCACAACAACCCCGAGAAATCGGGCGAGTGGTACCACAAGGCGACAGCCGTGCACCAGCATACCGACTCGCTCTATGACTACATCGCGACCTTGAAACAACGCATCGTGCGCGAAGCCGACGGGAAAAATGGCGACGTCAACAACATCGAACGGCAAGACGACCTCGAAGCCGCCTCGTTCATCATGCTCTCCCCCACGACACGCGAGGGGCGCAAACTGCGCGAAGCCCTCATCGGATATAGCGAAATGGTGAACGAAATGATCAGCGACACGGTAAAACAACGGCTCATCAACGAATACCTCTACCCCCGCATGTCGAAAACCGCCGTGGGCGAAAAGAAAACGACCTGGGAAGAAGCCAACTTCGAAAACATGCCGGTCATCGCAGCCATCACGCTGCTCACCAAGATACAAAGCGACCTGCGCTCGGCCGAAAGCGAGATTCTGCACACGCTGCTGAAAAACATCGACAAGGGCGATGTGCGTGTAAATCAACTCAACGCCTATGTCATACCCTCGTCAAAGACCGTGATTCGAGGCAGCAAATACTCGGCCAACATCGTGCTGGCAGCCATCGACACAACAATGGCCCCCATCATCAACATCGGTGGCGAGCAACTGCCCCAAAGCAAGGACGGACTCTATGAAGTGACCTGCAACCGCTCGGGCATCTACACCATCGACGGGTACCTCGAAGTGCCTCACGGCGACGGTTCGTCGACCCAGCACCCCTTCCACACCTCCTACACGGTGGTAGAACCCTCGGCCACTGTCTCGGCCACGATGATGAACGTGCTCTATGCCGGCATCGACAACCCGCTGAGCATCTCGGTACCCGGTGTTCCCAACCACGCGGTATCGGCTTCGGTCACGGGCGGACGCATCACCCGGCAAAGAGACATCTGGCAGGTGCGGCCCTCGAAAGTGGGCGAGGACGTCGTCATCACCGTAACGGCCAACATGAACGGCCGCAACCAGGTGGTGAACACAACCACATTCAGGGTGCGCCAACTGCCCGACCCCATGCCCTTCATCGCCTACAAGGACGACAATGGGAACATACAGCGGTATAAAGGCGGCCGCCCCTTCCCCAAAGCCCGCCTGCTCGCGGCTCCCGGCATAGAGGCCGCCATCGACGACGACCTCCTGAATGTCGAATATACCGTGTTGAGTTTCGAAACCGTATTTTTCGACTCAATGGGGAACGCCATACCCGAAGTATCGGACGGCAACAAGTTTTCACAACGGCAGAAAGACAGCTTCCGCCGACTCTCGCGCGGCAAACGCTTCTACATCTCCCGCGTGAGGGCCATCGGTCCCGACGGCATAGAGAGAGACCTCTCTCCCATCGAAATTATTGTAAACTGATAGTAACGCACAAGTAACATATGAATATGAAAATCACGGTAAAACATCTGTTGGTCCTCCTCGGCCTATGTGCCGTACTCCCGATATGCGAGGCACAAAACACGGTGGTACGCCGTAGCAGTACGGCAAACAGCAGCAGAGCCGGACAAAGCGGACTCACCACGAGAGCCAGAACGCTCTACCAGACGGAGGCCGCCTCAGAAGCCGACGTACCTTGGAGCCGCAGCATCTATCGACAAATAGACCTTACCCAAGAAAAGAACATGCCCCTTTACTACCCCGAAGAGGTCATCGACGGACAGGAAAATCTGTTCCGGGTTCTGCTGGGTCTTGTCGCCACCAACAAAATCACGGTCTATGAATACCTCGACGGCCGCGAAATATTCACCGAAGAGTATGAGGTGAAAGTCGAAGACATGCTCGAACGCTTCCACATCTTGTATGAACTGAAAGCCGGCCGCACGGCCAAACGCAACACCTACATCATCGAAGAGAGCGACGTGCCGTGCAACGAGGTGTTGTCGTACTATGTGAAAGAGAAATGGATATTCGACCAGCGTTCCTCGACCTGCTACCCGGTCATCGAAGCCATCTGCCCGGTACTGCACCGTGTGGGCGATTTCGGGGGAGAACCCATACGCTACCCGATGTTCTGGGCCAAGTATGAAGATATTCGTCCTTTCCTGGCCCAACACTACATCATCACCGACAACATGAACAACGTGCGCAACTATACCTACGACGATTTCTTCAAGCTGCGCATGTTCACCGGTGAAATTTACAAGACCCAAAACCTGCAAAACATGTCGCTCATGCAGCTCTATCCCACCCCCGAGGCCCAAGACAGCGCCCGGCAGGTCATAGAACGCCAGTTGCAACAGTTCGACAACAGCTTGTGGGTGGCCGACACCGAAGAGGAAACAACGACATCGAAAAAATCGGCTCGCAACGAAGTGAAAAGCGAAGCGACGGCCACAGACGTCAAGGCCGAAGAGCCGAAAGCATCGACACGTTCATCGAGAGGTGCCGTGAAAAACGATGAACCGAAAGCCTCAAAAAGTAGTCGTACCAAAGCCGTAAAACAACGCAGCGGCAACAGCAGTCGCAGCTCGGCTCCCACCTACTCGGTGCGCCGCACCCGTTGACAAGAATCAATAACAAAACGAACAGAGGCAGTAACCAAACTCGATTTCTGGTTACTGCCTCTATTCTTTTATACTACACATCGAGCGGCAAAAAAGAGGCGACAAGGTATCGCCTTTGAGAAAGAATCGTTACATTTGTAGAGTGTACCTCCGGCCTTTCCCGCGAAGCCATGGTACAACAACACAAAAAAAATTACGATTATGAAAAAAATCATCAATCCCTGGCTACACAAGGAGGGATATTACTGTTTTGGCTGCGCCCCCAACAACGATGCCGGCGTAAAGATGGAATTTTATGAAGACGGCGACGAGGTGGTGAGCGTGTGGAAACCCCAACAGAAATATCAAGGTTGGATCGACACCTTGCACGGCGGCATACAGGCCGTGTTGCTCGATGAAATCTGCGCATGGGTCATCTTGCGCAAATTGCAGACGACGGGGGTCACGTCGAAAATGGAGACCCGCTACATGAAATCGATTGCCACGACCGACCCCTATGTCATACTGCGGGCTCATATCACAGAGCAAAAACGCAACATCGTCCTTCTCGAAGCGACCATAAGCAACACCAAGGGTGAAGTATGCACCAAAGCCGTATGCACCTACTTCACCTTCTCTCCCGAAAAAGTGCGTAACGAGATGCGCTTCCTCGGTTGTGAGACCGAAAGCGAAGAGGTCAACCCGCTGCCATAATAGGCACCGCTTCCGGCACCCGACTATCCCGATTTTTTATACCCTTCATGCCACAAGGCCCCGCTCTCTTCGTAAGAGCGGGGCCTTGTCATATATATATCGCGAGGGAGAAGGCGTCAATAGGCTTTTTCCTCACCGTGCATCATGTTGGAAACGGTCTTGAATATGATGCGCACATCGAGCCAGAAACTCCAATGTTCGAGGTACCAAATGTCGGCCTGCACGCGACCAGCCATCTCCGAGAGTTCCTTGGTCTCTCCGCGGAAACCATTGACCTGAGCCCAACCGGTAATACCGGGCTTCACAAAGTGACGCACCATATAACGGTCGATAAGGTGGGAGTATTCTTCGTTGTGTTTGAGCATGTGGGGTCGCGGTCCTACAATACTCATATCGCCCTTGAACACGTTGATAAACTGCGGCAACTCGTCGAGGTTGGTCTTGCGCAGGAAATTGCCCACCTTCGTCTTGCGGGGGTCGTCCTTGGTCGCTTGCAACGTATCGCTTTGCGCATTGACCTTCATGCTTCGGAACTTGATGCACTCAAAGACCTTACCGTCCAGTCCGTTCCGTTTCTGTTTGAAATAGATGGGGCCGGGCGACGAGAGCTTGATGGCAATGCCCACGGCAATGTATATAAACGGATAAATCGTGCACAAGAAAAGCCCCGAAACCACCATATCGAAGAGACGTTTGGCAAAGCGTTTGCCGGGGCTGCTCAACGGCTCCCGGCGAATGGCCAGTACGACGACATCGTCGAAAGTTTCCATCACCATATTGCGTTTCAAATAATTTCGCATATTCGGAACGCTGTAAAAGCGGATAAGATTCCCTTCGCAATAATCGATGATGGGCAATATGTCGGCCGCCCGGTCGGAAGTCAAACCGCAATAAAGCTCTCCAATATCGTTGTGCCGGGCAAGCCAAGGAAGCGCATCGGCGACATTGCCCAACTTCACCACCTTCGGGGGAAAGCCGACCAACTCTTTATCGGTAAACACCCCCAAAAGATTATAGCCCATAAAAGAGACCTGCATTTTTTCGGCAATCTCTTTCAGGTTGTCTCCATCTCCGACAATGACCACATTTACCGTATCGCGCTTTCTTATACGCAAATTCTGAACGATACGGCGCAAGAACAGGCGTTCGAGTGAGACGAATATGAAGAGCAACAGATAATAAAGCAACATGAGTTTCCACGACTGGGAGAGCGTGTTGTCCATGTAAGAAAGGAAGGCCATGATAAGGAAATGATCGATAACAAGCCGCACCACTCTTGCCAACACATGTTCGGCTCTGACAATACGGTTGAAAAGGACCACTCCGGCCAACTTGAAGCAAATGACATAAAAGACATTGACCGCAATCCAATGATGTGGGTCGGTCATGTCGATGACATGCCACGACAGGTAGTTACCGAGTGCATAAAGCAACCAGTAAAGACCATTCGCGACGAGCAAGTCGCCCAATAAGGCAAGGAATTTATAGTAGGGATAGTTCCGCGTCGAGGAGTAACTGTTGAGCATACAATTCTTTTTTTGTCTGTTGAGGTACCGTCATGAATCTTTGAGATTCCAAAACAGAACCTTTCCATTCCATCTAACTTCTATAACACTAAAAACATATTCTAATAGAGAAAAGATATCTTCTCTCTTCAAAATTCCCCATTACGCCATCAGCCTCTACTACATCGAAGAGTGGTGACGACAACATCAGTAGAACAAAAATACAACACCTAAAAGATTTTCACAAATTTCTACTCTCTTATTTTTTATAAAAATATTTTTCAAGCTTTCATACCAAGTGTAAAATCGGTTCAAAACACCACTAAAAATCAACAACTTAAAGCTCATATTCCATGATAATATTTTTTTGAAATCGGTATATTAACCCCATCAAACGCCCAAAAGTACGAAAGGTCATCACGAAAAAGGGGCGGCAAATCGGGAAAAGGCAAAAGTGGGGAATGCAAATGCGGTAGAAGTAACAAAAAGTCGAAAAAAGTATAAAGTATCGCTTATAATATGCCGCTGACATGGTATTCTCGGAATAAATGCCTATCTTAGCTACGCAGACTCTTGCCCGGCACCCCCAAACAGCAGGAGATGCAGAAACAACGACCGATGTCGAAGGACATTGCTTTTTTGCTTTCACGGCGAAATCATGAAACGATTATGGGAAATCAAGTAGAAATCATTTGTAAAAACAACGGTAAAACCCTTCTTGTCGACGAGGGTACGGCACTCATCGACATCTATAAGAAGGCCGGCGTAGAACTGCCTTACGAGGTACTGTGCGCACAGGTAAACAACCGCACCCGCGACCTGTCTTACCGGGTGTACCAGCCCAAACAGGTGTACTTTGCCGACGCGTCCCACATCATGGGAATGCGCATGTATGTACGCTCGCTCTGTTTTGTTCTCTACAAGGCGGTCACCGAATTATACCCCGGCACTCGATTACGCATCGAACATTCGGTATCGAACGGCTATTTCTGCTGTCTCAACCAAAGAGAGGAAATTCCCGACTCCACGGTGGCGCTTCTCAAAGAACGCATGCACGAAATCATCAAAAAAAATCTGCCCTTCGAGCGCGTACAATCGGCAGCCGAAGTGGCAATAGAGCACTTCAAGTCGCAAGACATGATAGACAAGGTCGACCTCATCGAAACCCTGCAACCGCTCTATGCCACCTATTACAAACTGGGAAATCTCTACGACGTATATTATGAGTACCTGTTGCCTTCGACGGGATACCTCAAAGTCTTTGACTTGATAAAATACCACGATGGCATGCTGCTCATTCCGCCACAAAGGAAAAACCCGAATGAACTCTCAGAGGCCATTCCGCAAGACAAGATGTTCAACGTATTCAAAGAGAACCTCAAAATATCTGAAATCGTCGGGCTGAACAATGTGGGCGACATGAACCGTTCGATATTGAGACATACCTCGGGCGACCTGATAAAGGTGACCGAGGCGTTGCACGAAAAACAGATTTCCCGCATCGCCGACCAAATCACGGCACGCCACAACAGCGAGAAGGGCGGGGCCAACATCATTCTCATATCGGGTCCGTCCTCATCGGGAAAAACGACATTCTCGAAACGGTTGTCGATACAACTCATGACCAACCTGCTGATACCCATTACCATCTCGCTCGACAACTATTTCCTCGACCGTGACCAAACTCCACGCGACGAAAACGGCGACTACGACTACGAATCGCTCTATGCCCTCGACCTGGAACTCTTCAACCGGCAACTCAACGACCTGCTGCAAGGCAAGGAGGTGAGCCTGCCCACCTACAATTTCGAAACCGGGAAAAAGGAGTATCGCGGCAATACCCTGCGCATGAAAGATTCGGACGTACTCCTGCTCGAAGGAATCCATGCCTTGAACCCGGCACTAACACCCAACATCGAAGCGCGGCAAAAATTCCTCATCTATGTGTCGGCGCTCACGACCCTGTCCATCGACGACCACAGCTGGATACCGACGGCCGACAACCGCCTCTTGCGGCGCATCATCAGAGACGAGAAATACCGGGGCACGTCGGCACAGAAAACCATTGCCCGCTGGGCCAGCGTGCGAGCCGGTGAAGAGAAGTGGATATTTCCCTACCAGGAAAATGCCGACGCCATGTTCAACTCCTCCCTGCTCTTCGAGCTGGCCGTCATCAAGCAACAGGCCGTGCCCGCGCTGATGTCGGTACCCGAAAGTTGTCCCGAATATGACACGGCCAAGCATCTCCTGAAACAGCTCTACTATTTCCTGCCCCTCGAAGAGAACGAAATACCCTCGACTTCCCTCCTGCGCGAATTCCTCGGAGGCAGCAGTTTCATCTATTGACACCGACCATGCGCAACGACATCGACGCCGTATTCACCGATTTCGGAGGAGTCCTTCTTCATCTCGATTTCAACCGGTGCTTTGAAGCATTCAGGCAACTGGGTGCCACAATGGCACCCGAAGAGGTACTGTTCTGCTCCCCCGTATTTATCGAGGCCATGCACCGCCTCGAAACCGGAGAAATGAGTGGCGACACATTTTTCGCCACCTTACGCGAATTACTGCATCTCTCTGCCCCGAACGAGGCCATACAGTCAGCCTGGAACACAATCATCGGAGACATACCTCGCTACAAAATCGATGTCATACGCGAGATACGCCGCCACTACCGCCTCTACATGGTGAGCAACACCAATGCGCCGCACTTCGACTACACACGGGAGGTGCTTTTCAGAGAGGAGGGGCTGACGGTCGATGACTATTTCGACAAGCTCTACCTCTCGCACGAATTACATGCATTGAAGCCCAACGCCGACTTCTATGACAAAGTACTGAAAGACAGCGGAGAGAATCCATCGCGAAGCCTGTTCCTCGACGACCTCGCCGCCAACATTCAAGGAGCACAACGAGCCGGATTCCAAACCTGCCTCATCGACCCCAAGGAGAATCTACGGAAAAAGATAGATGAATTATTGGCGTAATCGAAGAAAATGAGCTATCTTCGTTTGCGGAATCGAACCCCAGAGAACACTGCCATGCTCAAACAAGAACAGAAACTCCAACAACGCCAGACTTTGTCTCCGCAACAAATACAGGCCATACGTCTCCTCGAATTGCCCGAGATAGAGTTGGAAGAGCAAATCAAGCAGGAACTCATCGACAATCCCGCCCTCGATGAGGGCGATGCACACGCCTCGGCCGAGGAAGAAAACGACATAACGCCCGAAGAGGACGCCTCGGGCAACGAAAGTGCCGAAGACCTGCTCATGGGCGACTACAACAACAACGACGAAGTACCTTCTTACATCGACCGTGAGATTCCCGGCGAAAATGCGCCCCGCGAAGAGATTCCCGTCTCGGGGGGCACCACGTTCCACGACTACCTGCTCGAACAGCTGCACCTGCGGGAATTGTCCGAGGCCGACAAGCAGATTGCCGAATACATCATTGGAAACATCGACGACAACGGTTACTTGCAGCGTACCCTGCCGGCCATATCGGACGACCTGATGTTCCAAGTGGGACTCGACGTGCCGGTCGGGAAACTGAGCGAACTGCTGCAAGTCATTCAAGACTTCGACCCGGCAGGCGTGGGAGCCACCGACCTGCAAGAGTGCCTGAAACTCCAACTCGAACGCCGCCGGGGCACGGCTGCCACACAACTGGCCTATGAGATAATAGACAAGGCTTTCGAGGCATTCAGCAAACGCCACTACGAAAAGATACAACGGCAGTTCGACATATCCGAAGAAGAACTCAAAGCCGCCGTGCAGGAAATTTCACAACTCAACCCCAAACCGGGAAGCAGCTGGAACGACACCTTTACCGAGAGCATGACCCACATCAGCCCCGATTTCCTCGTCGAGGAAAACGATGGCGAGCTCTCCCTGTCGCTCAACAACAGCAACATACCCACCTTGCGCATCAGTCGCAACTACAACGAAATGCTGAGCGACTACACGGGCAACAAGGCCAACCAGACCCGCGAGAAACGGGACGCCCTGCTCTTTATCAAACAGAAAATCGACGCCGCCCAGTCGTTTATCAACGCCATCGAGCAACGGCAACAGACCCTCCTGGCCACCATGCAAGCCATACTCGACCGGCAACGCGACTTCTTCCTCACAGGCGACGAAAGCCGCCTGCGCCCCATGATTCTGCGCGACATTGCCGAAGAGACCGGCTATGACATATCGACCATCTCCCGCGCCACGAGCAACAAATATGTGCAAACGCCCTATGGGGTGTATCCGCTGAAATATTTCTTTTCGGAATCGATGCAAAGCGAGTCGGGCGAGGAGTTCTCGTCACGCGAAATCAAAAAAATCTTGCAAGAAAGCATCGACAACGAAGACAAACGCGCACCGCTCACCGACGACAAGTTGTGCGAACTGCTGAAAGAGAAAGGCTACGCCATCGCCCGGCGCACCGTGGCCAAGTACCGAGAGCAACTGGGGGTTCCGGTTGCCCGCCTGCGAAAACTCATTTAACATTGAGACATGAAGAAAACGGCTCAAATCTTATCGATACTGTTCCACCCTTACCTCCTGCCGCTCTACGGGGGGCTCCTTGTCGTATCGTACAGTTTTCTCGAAATACTTCCCCTCGCCATCAAGGTGCTCATCGTGGGCGGGATATTCCTCTTCTCGGGTGTATTGCCCATGCTGTTCCATCTCACCCTCTCCCTCTTCTACTGGAACAAGAGCGACAAAAAGCCCTATGTGCGGCTCACCGAAATCCTGCTCTACACGGTGTTTCTCTTTTTTGCCGCGTTCTACATGCACCGGCTCAGCCTGCCGTTCTGGGTCGAAAGCTATCTGGCCGGAGCCGGCTTGGCATCGGCCATCGTGTGGATTGTCAACGTCACCGGCTGGCGCATCAGTTTCTTCATGAGCAGCCTGGGGGCTCTCATGGGACTCGTCATTGTCCTGCTGATTGCCGGATTCCCGATACCCATCGTCCTGTTTGTCCTCCTCATCGCCATCACCGGCATGGTGGGTACCGCCCGACAACTGCTCGACCGCAACACCTTGGCACAGATTCTGACCGGCTGGGCCAGCGGAATCATTGCCGTATTGGTGGTCATGCTACTCATTCAACGACATTTATTACCCTATCTATAACCGACTCTTATGAATCCGATTGTAAGCATTATCATGGGCAGCACTTCCGACCTGCCCATCATGGAAAAAGCCGCACAACTGCTGAACGACTTCGAAATACCTTTCGAGATGAACGCATTGTCGGCACACCGCACCCCCGAAGAGGTTGAGACATTTGCCAAGAATGCCGAAGCCCGCGGCATCAAAGTCATCATCGCCGCCGCCGGCATGGCCGCGCATCTGCCCGGCGTCATCGCCGCATCGACCCCGCTGCCGGTCATCGGCGTACCCATCAACTCGTCGCTCGACGGCATGGACGCCCTGCTCGCCATCGTGCAGATGCCCCCGGGCATTCCCGTGGCAACGGTAGGCATCAACGCCGCTCTCAACGCCGCCATACTGGCCGTGCAGATGCTCTCGCTCGGCGACGAGAAAATCGCCGGCAAACTGAAAAACTACAAGAAAGGACTGGCCAAGAAAATCGTCGATGCCAACGAAAAACTGGCTCAGGTAAAATATCCTTTCAAAACCAACTAATCTGTCAACAACTCCGATTGCCGATGCCGGGAGATGCCACAAAGGCTTCTATCGCCCGACGCGGCAATCGTTTTTTATTTTTCGCGCCATGGACCTTTTTAATTACCACCGCCGCCCCACCACCGAAGTTCACATCGGCAACACGCCCCTGGGGGGAGACAACCCCATACGCATACAGTCGATGACCAACACGCACACCCACGAAACCGACGCAAGTGTCGAACAATGCGTGCGCATCATCGAGGCCGGAGCCGACTATGTGAGACTCACGGCACAGGGTACCCGCGAGGCCGAGAGCCTGGCCGTCATCGAAGAGGAGCTGCACCGCCGGGGCTACCACACCCCGCTGGTGGCCGACATACACTTCAATCCCCATGTGGCCGACCTGGCCGCCGGTATCGTGGAGAAGGTGCGCATCAACCCCGGGAATTTCGTCGACAGTGCCCGCACCTTCAAGCACATCGACTACACCGACGAGGAGTATGCCGCCGAGTTGCAGCGACTGCGCGCACGGTTTGTCGCCCTGCTCGACATTTGCCGCGCACACCACACGGCCATACGCATCGGCGTCAACCACGGCTCATTGTCGGACCGCATCATGAGCCGCTACGGCGACACGCCCGAGGGCATCGTCGAGTCGTGCATGGAGTTCCTGCGCGTGTGCCGCGAAGAGAAGTTCGACGACGTGGTCATCTCCATCAAGGCTTCCAATACGGTGGTTATGGTAAAATCGGTGCGACTGCTTCTGGCCGCACTGGACAAAGAAGAGATGCACTACCCCCTGCACTTGGGAGTGACCGAAGCCGGTGAGGGGGAAGACGGTCGCATAAAATCGGCCGTAGGCATCGGCACGCTCCTGGCCGACGGCATCGGCGACACCATACGGGTATCGCTGAGTGAAGCCCCGGAAGCAGAAATCCCCGTCGCCCGCAAACTGGTCGACTACATCACTGCCCGAGCCGGTCACCCGCACATCGAAGGCTCAGCCTGCCCCGCTCATGATTTCCTGTGCATGGAACGGCGAGAAACTCTCGCCGCAGGCAACATCGGAGGTGGGAAAGTGCCGGTCACCGTTGCCGATGCCAAAGGCAGCGGTGAAGTATCACCCGATTATGTATATTCATCTCGCGAGAAACAGATAATCGCCGGCGGCGACGAGTCGTTCAAGGCCCCGCTTTACACCTGTGGCGAATTGTCCCGGCTGGCAGCTTCGACAGCCGAGGTAAAATTCCTGCAACTCTCCTACCCCGAACTGAACGATGCGGTGTGGGAGACCCTTGCCCGCACAAGCGGTCTCGTCGTCGTGCTCACGACCCGGCACATCAACCCCGTAGGGGAATGCCGCGCATTCTTCCACGCCCTGCTCAACCACGCATGCCGCGTACCGGTCATCGTGCAACTCTCTTACCAGGAAACCGAACTCGAAAATCTGCAACTCAAAGCGGCGGCCGACTTCGGTGCCCTGCTGCTCGACGGTTTTGCCGACGGCATCTGGTTGCGCAACGAGGGGAATATCCCGGCCGGAAAAATCACCGCCTGCATGTATGCCATCTTGCAGGCTGCCCGCCAACGCACCAGCAAGACCGAGTACATCTCCTGTCCGGGTTGCGGACGCACGATGTTTGACCTGACGCAGACCATAGTCCGGGTAAAGGCGGCCACGTCGCACCTCAAAACGCTGAAAATAGGCATCATGGGGTGTATCGTAAACGGGCCGGGCGAAATGGCCGACGCCGACTACGGATATGTGGGAGCGGGCCGCAACCGCATCAGCCTCTACAAAGGGAAAGTGTGCATCGAAAAGAACATTCCCGAAGAAGAGGCGGTGGAACATCTCATCGCCCTTATCAAAACGAATGGTGACTGGATAGAACCGTAAACTTTTATGCCTTCCTATCGGTTATAACATAAGACCTTCCATAAGGAATCATCTCTAAACACTCAACAATATGGTACGTTTTCATACGCCCTTTTGGGCACTTCTCGTGCTACTGACTTTGGCCACCGACCCGGCCAAAGGCTGCACCGGCATCACCCTCAAAACGACAACCGGTACCTCCATCGTCGCCCGCACCATCGAATGGGGCGGCAGCAACCTCAACAGCCGCTATGTCATCGTACCCCGAGGGTATATCCAATCGTCGTACCTACCCGACGGGAAAAAAGAGGGCATGACATTCAGCGCCCGGTATGGCTATGTGGGACTGGCTGTCGAGCAAGACGAATTTGTGGCCGAAGGCATCAACGAAGCCGGTTTGTCGGCAGGACTCTTCTACTTTCCCGGCTACGGGAAATACCCGGCTTACGACCCGGCCCTGAAATCGAGGAGCATCGCCGACCTGCAACTGGTATCCTGGATTCTCGGTGAATGCGAGACCGTCGACGACGTAAAAAAGGCCGTCAACCGCGTTCGCGTTGTCTCCATCAATCCACAGGCTTCGACCGTACACTGGCGGTTCACCGATACCAGCGGCCGCCAAATCGTGCTCGAAATCATCGACGGGAAAGCGCAATTCCATGACAACACGCTGGGTGTGCTCACCAATTCGCCCGACTTTACCTGGCAAATGACCAACCTCAACAACTATGTAAACCTTGCACCGGGTACAAGCCGGCCCCACCAACTGGGGAGCGTATCCCTTGCTTCATTCGGAGCCGGGAGCGGCATGCTCGGCCTGCCGGGCGACATCACCCCGCCCTCCCGGTTCGTGCGAGCCGCCTTCTTCCAATATTCCGCACCGCTGCAACAAGACGCGGAGCAAACGGTAAGGCAGTGTTTCCAGATTCTCAACAACTTCGACATTCCCATCGGCATCGAATTTTCCGAGGGGGAGACTCCGACCGATATTCCCAGCGCCACACAATGGACCTCGGCAACCAACCCGCAAGACAAAACGATTTATTACCGGACGATGTATAACAGCCTCATACGCTGCATCGACTTGAAGAAAATCGATTTCGGGAAAATCAAATATCAGGTAACCCCTCTCGACAAAGTCGACCGCCAACCGATAGAACGCATACAGATAAAATAAAACAAAGCGCGATGAAAAATCATTTCATCGCGCTTTGTTTACAGGGACAACAGCCCGCCTTATTCTCCTAAATAATAAGAAGGAACCGGGGCTTGCGGATAGCCCATGGAACGATGGGCCACATAATTGCGGTAGAGGGCATCTTGCATGAGCGTGACACGCCGGTCGCGCGCCGGTATGTTGGTCGTGTAGATGCGAATCTCACCGGGCAGGGCGGTAACAATCTCTTCGCGCCAATCGCCGAAGAGGTCGGCAATCATGAGTATGTCGCCACGAATGCCATCGGTAACGGTCTCTCCTTTCCACTTCACGATTTGCTGCGAACGGCCTTCGGAAGAAGAGCCTGCCCCCCAACGGCTGCCATCGCCGACAAAGGTCTCACGCAACAGGTCGGCGTCCCACCAAGCCCAGTTGCGGCAAGGGGGAACCGCTTCGTTCTTGCCCAAATAGGTTCCGTCGGCCGCCAGGAGGTATTTGTCGGTGCTTCCCCCTTTACGGTCTTCGCTGGCAAAGCATTCGAGGCCGGGACGCGTGGTATCGATGTCGGTCACCATACCGTCACCGACATGGAAGGTCTTGTGACCGATGTTCCATATTGACTCACCGGTGCGCGCATCGACCATGCAGACGCCACGCCCCTGGTCGTTCCAAGGCTCTATGCACAAAAACACTTCAAGACCGGGACGATTGGGGTCGATGTCGGTGAGATAGGCTTTGTCGGGGTGTCCCAATCCGGCCGACCACAACAGGGTGCCGTCATCGTCGAGCATGCACGACCCGAGCAATATCTCATCGCGGCCGTCCTCATCGACATCACCGCATACCATGTTGTGGGCTCCCATGCTGCGCACAATGGGATTCTCTTCGTCCCCGTCCCAGCGCCAAGCGCGTTCGAGTTTCGTACCGTTGAGCTGCCAGGCATCGACCACCATGAGTTTGTAGGTTCCGCGGCACGCCAGTATGTAGGGAGTCTTGCCGTCGAGGAAGGCCATGCCTATCTGGTTGCGGTTGCGGCGAATCAGATTGCCATAACGGAAATTTCGCTCGGGCCAATCGACACGGGCTATCTCCTCGCCGGTCATTCCGTCGAGCACCGAAAGATATTCTTCTCCGGTATCGACACGACCTTTGGCGTCACGCTGCACATTGTCGGGCGCCGTCTTCAAGGCCACTTCGGCCTTGCCGTCGCCATTGAAGTCATAGACGACATAAGGCGAATACCAAATACCGGGCTCTATGCCCTGTCCCAGGTCTTTCGACCACAAGAAGGTACCATCGCTCAGATAGGCTTCGATTTGGTAAGTCTTCCCGTTCAAGTCACCGGGCATGCCGGGGTCGACATTGCTTTCGGGGGTGCGTATGATATAATCATAGACCCCGTCGCCGTTCAGGTCGGCCACGGCCACCTTACCGGCTTTGACGGGACGGTTGAGTTTTATCGACAGGTAATTTTTGCCCGACTCGGGAGCGAAAGCCACAAAAGGCGACTTTTCGAGCACTTTTCCACGTCCGTCGAGAGTGGCCACTTGGTAACGAGCACCTTCGGGAGCCGGCGATTCATCGACGAAATCGGTCTTCGTTTTCAGCGGTTTACGGTTGAGCTTTTTCACCTTGCCGTCCACTTCGCGATATACGTTGAATGCCACGTCGGGGGCATCGCTCTGCAACAGTCGCCAACTGAGATAGAGGGTTCCCTCTTCTTTTCCCGGCAAGATTGTCAGTCCGCGGTCGAGACGTTCCCCCACCCGGGTCGTGGCAAACCCTTCGACGGGGGCTTTGGGTTCATGCGAAGGGCTGAGTATTTCGTAATAATAGTGCCGTTCGCGGGAATCTTGGGCATTCGCGCCGACAGGCACACCTCCGAGCAACAAGGCCGCAAGGGCTATCCAAGACTTGTTTTTCATGAGACAGGATTTCGATTAAAAAGGTTAAACTTCGATATATTAAAACGAAATAACGATATTCCCGCTACATATCCAATCGTGGGCAGCTAATTATTGTTAATGATGCCGGCCAAGAGCGACGAAGAAGGAGGGCGAAGGAGACAAAGGACAAGGGGGTGGATACTCAAAAATGAGGGAATGGGCAAAACTTTCGACCCCGGGGATTGTTTGTAGGGTATACTTACTTAAAAAAAACGTTTATGGAAATGACAGTAATTTCTTTCTGGGGGAAAAGCCGCTATTGGTGGGCGCTCCTGGTGATCGGGGTACTCTTGATACCCTGTGGCGTGTGGCTGGTGGCAAGCCCGGCAGCCGGATATGCAGCCTTGTCGTCGCTGCTGGGTTGGGCCCTGATTCTGCTCGGTGTGCTCGAACTGGTCATTGCCAGCGACACGGGCCGTCACACACACGGCTGGGGCTGGTGGATTGCCGGCGGCATACTCGACATTCTCATCGGATTCCTACTCGTGGGCAATTTGGTGCTGAGCGAGATTGTCCTGCCCTACTTCTTCGCCTTTGCCTTACTCTACCGCGCCATAAAAAACATCATTGCCGGCATTACCCTCGACAAGGCTTATCAGGGCCGTTGGCTCTATCTGCTTCATGGCATCTTACTATTGGTCGCCTCGCTTTTCTTCTTCCTGGCGCCCTTCCTGGCCACCATCGTCATGGTGTATGTCTGCGCCTTCATTTTCATTTATTGGGGAATCAGCCTCATCGTATTTTCGTTTGACTTGAAACCCGAACGCCGCGCATAACCGCCGGCCATTCTCCTAAAAAAACGAAAAACGCCGGTACACATCGGCGTTTTTCGTTTTTATTCACTATTCCGGGAGAGCTTTTTTCGCTCTTTAAGACTATCTTTGCCTTTGATTCATTAAACTTTACCGTGGATTTTGCGTCAAAAAAGAAACGACAAAATTCGCAAAGGAAAGGAGGCCCATCATGAAAAATCTTTGCCACATACTTGCGATTGTCTCAATCCTCATCGGAGGGACGGAGATAGCATCGGCTCAATATTGGGACGACTTGTACATACGCCCCAGCACACGCGACGAAATCAGACAACAGAGAGAAAAACAGGCCGAACAGGAACGTGCCGAAGCCGAGAAAAAACGAGCCGAAGCCGAACAGGCCTATGTGCCCGACAGCCTGTGGAACGTCGACGCATACAACCGCCGGTATGAGGTACCCGAAGAGACGGCCTATGACCCGGAGGCCACCGTCGAAACCGCGGGGGAAGACACCACCCCGTATGCCGACGACGAGGGGTACTACCTGAACGGCTTCTACGGCACGCAAAGCGACCTCGAATATGCCGAACGCATACGCAAATTCCATAACCCGCGTTTCACGGTACACATCACCGATCCGGCCTATACCGAGATTTATTTCTTGAATTCCAACGATTGGAACGTATATATCGACGGCACCTATGCCTATGTCACCCCCACATGGACCAATCCCTGGTATTGGGACTACATGTGGTCGCCATACAGCTATTGGGGACCGTCGTGGAGATGGAGCTCATACTATTGGGGCTGGGGATACCCCTATTACGGATTCGGTTGGAGCTGGGGTTATCCCTACTATCACCCCCATTATCACCATTACGGGCCGGCCCCTCGTCCCCCGCACCGACCCGACTACCGTCCCACCCCGTCTCAACGGCCGTCATACAGCCCCGGCGGGTGGAGTTCCCGTCGTCCCGGCAGCAATACCAGCGTCACCCGGCCATCGGGCACCAACAGCAACCGGGTCATCACCAACTCGCAAAATCAACGGGTACGGCAGGGCAATACCTCGCGGTCGTCGCAACGGCAAAGCACGACCCGGCAAATCGAGACACAACGCAATTATAACCAAAGTTACACCCCGAGCTACAACAGCAACTCATCACGCGGAAGCAGCATCAGCAGCGGAAGCAGCGGTTCGTCGAGAGGCAGCATGAGCGGGGGAAGCCGCGGAGGAACCAGCGGAGGCAGCCGCAGCCGCCGATAAGAGAGGGACCGTTTGGAACAATATCGAACGTTTATAAGCATATCATCATGTATAAGATAACGAAAAAAATAGGGCTGCTGCTCTTCCTGACCGCCGGATTCGCAGCCAACACCTCGGCCCAATCGGCCATCGAGGCGCTGAAACTGACCGATACCGACCTGCTCGGCACAGCCCGCTTTGTAAGCATGGGCGGCGCATTCACCGCTCTGGGCGGAGACATCAGCACCTTGTCGCAAAACCCGGCCGGGATAGGCGTCTACCGCACCAATGAGGTGGTCACGACCCTCACCATCGCCCCCCAATCTACACAGGTCACCAACTTGGCCGGGAACAGCCGCAACAGCAAGACTCGCGTCAACTTCGACAATCTGGGATTTGTGGGCACCTTCAATTTCCGAGGCTCCATGCTACGCAACATCAACTTCGGCGTGGCCTACAACAGCCGCAAAAACTACGCCCGCAACTATCGGGTCAATTACAACTCGCTCAACGGCTCACTCACCAACGCCATCGCGGGGCTGTGCAGTGAGAACCCCAATAACCTGCTCACGTCAAACGGGGCTTATGAGAACGGTGCGGCATGGCTCGACGTGCTCGCCTACGACAATTTCCTCATCGCCTACTCCCCCACGGCAACGGCAGCCAACAACAGCTATTACGGCCTGTTTGCCGACGGAAGCACTTCGGGCAACGGATACCTCGATGTGCGGGAAAGCGGGTATAACAACGAATACACCTTCAACTTCGGCGGGAACATCGCCGACCGCGTATTCTTCGGCATCGGCGTCGGGGTGACCGACCTCAAATACGAACTCATATCGGACTATGGCGAAAACCTTTACGGGACAAACGGCGAGACCGAAATCGACGCCACGCTCTATCCCATGACCACATCGGAATACTCGCTCTACAACGAGCTGGTTCTCAACGGGACGGGCGTCAACTTCAAGGCCGGACTCATCGCATATGTCACCAACTCGTGGCGCATCGGAGCCGCCATACACACCCCCACCTATTATTCGGTGCGCCGCACCGCCTATGGCGACATCATCAACAACTACATTTACCTCGAAAATCATCTCGAAACGCAAGCCCGCTCGCAAAGCAACACCCCGGTGTCGACCCAGCACTTCTCGTTGCGCACCCCCCTGCGTTTCATGGTGGGCACCTCCTACCAGATAGGCTACAAGGCCATCATCAGCGCCGACTATGAATACACGGCCTACTCAAAAATGAAGATGAGCGACGAGAACGGCTATGAAGATGTTTATGCCTATGACAACAGCGACATCGGCAACTACTTGAAAAACACCCACACGATACGCGTCGGCGGGGAATACCGCGTCACCCCGCAGTTGAGCCTGCGGGCAGGCTACTCCTACACCAGCAGCCCCGTCTCGGACGACTGGCTCGACAACCGCGTGTATGTTCCCACGGCCGGCACCTTGCCCAGCTACTCCCTGGGACGCACCAAGAACAACTACTCGGGAGGCATAGGATACCGCTTCCGTCACGTTTACATCGATGCGGCCTACCTGCACCGCCGCACCAGCGAAGAGGTCATGGCCTACTCGGCGATTCCGGAGAAAAATATCTCCGGGTCGGAAATTGCCCACTTGATAACGAAAAATAACAATATAATTCTTACCTTTGGGGTGAAATTTTAAGAATAGAACCAAACGGTTCTTTTTTTCACGAAAGAGGATTTAATAGAGGCAATAAAAACAACCTGAAATAAAACAATGAAAAAACTGATTTTCCTTCTCGGATTCCTCCTGACATTCGGTTTGGGACAAGCACAGATGCAAGACCCGGTTCATTGGAAATTCTCCATGACCGATGTATCTAAAACCGAAAAAGAGTTACAATTCACAGCCAAAATCGACGACCATTGGCATGTCTACGGATTACACATTCCCGAAGACGGGCCCAATCCCACCTCATTCACCTTCACCTCGGTCGAAGGAGCCGAACTGGTGGGTGAAGTAACTTCGCCGTCGAATCTGATTACAAAGTATGACGAGACTTTCGGCATGGAGCTCAACTGGTATGAAAAAGAGGTCACCTTCGTCCAACGCATCAAACTCACCGGCGAGACCTTCACGGTAAAAGGCTATCTGCGCTATATGTGCTGCGACGACCAGTCGTGCCTGCCCCCGACCAGCGAAGAGTTTGAGTTCACCGGGAAAGGACTTTCGGCTGCCGACATAGCAGCTGCCGCCGCCAAAACGGCGCCGAAAAAAGAGGTGAAAAAAGAATCGGCTAAGCCGGTTGAAAAAAAAAATAACGAGACCGTAAAAGCCGAGACGCAACCCGCTACCCCGGCAACCGAGGCTGCCCAACCCGCACAGGAGCAAGTGGTCGAGAACACACCGGCGCCCCAAACAGCAACCATCGATTTGTGGACTCCCGTCATCGACAAACTGCAAGCCCGCGGAGAGACAACAGCCGCGGCCGATACTTCGTTCTGGTTTCTCTTCTTCTCGGGATTCGTAGGCGGCCTGTTGGCCCTTCTCACCCCCTGCGTGTGGCCCATGATTCCCATGACGGTAAGTTTCTTCCTGAAACGCTCCAACAACCGCCGCCGCTCGATACGCGACGCCATCATTTACGGGCTGGCCATCATCATCATCTACGTCGGCCTGGGATTGCTCATCACCGCCATCTTCGGCGCCAGCGCCCTCAACAGCCTCGCAACGAACGCAGTCTTCAACATCTTGTTCTTTGCCCTGCTGGTGGTATTTGCCATCTCCTTCTTCGGAGCTTTTGAACTGACTCTCCCCGCTTCGTGGACTACGAAACTCGACAGCAAGGCCGACTCGACCAGCGGTCTGCTGAGTATCTTCTTCATGGCATTCACCCTGGTTTTGGTATCGTTCTCCTGCACAGGTCCTATCATCGGCACCCTGCTGGTACAAGCCGCCTCGATGGGCGTCGCCATAGGCCCGGCCATCGGTATGTTCGGTTTCGCCTTGGCACTCGCCATTCCGTTCGCCGTGTTTGCCATCTTCCCCTCGATGCTGCAATCGCTGCCGCGCTCGGGTGGCTGGCTCAACTCGGTAAAAGTGGTACTGGCCTTCCTCGAACTGGCCTTCGCCTTGAAATTCCTCTCGGTAGCCGACTTGGCTTACGGCTGGCACATTCTCGACCGCGAAGCCTTCGTTGCCCTGTGGATCATCATCTTCGCCCTGCTCGGTATCTACCTGCTCGGTAAAATACGCTTCTCGCACGACAGCGAGACGCAACATGTGTCGGTTCCCCGCCTCTTCCTGGCCATGATTTCCCTGGCTTTTGCCCTATACATGGTACCCGGCCTGTGGGGCGCTCCGCTGAAAGCCATCAGCGCCTTCGCTCCCCCGTTGTCGACCCAGGACTTCAATCTCTACAAAGACGAAGTACACGCCGCTTTCATGGATTATGACGAGGGCATGGCCTATGCCAAGAAGGTGAACAAACCCGTTCTTATCGACTTCTCGGGCTATGGTTGCGTGAACTGCCGCAAAATGGAGGCCGCCGTATGGACCGACCCCGCCGTGAAAGACGTAATCGAGAATGACTATGTGCTCATCACCCTCATGGTCGATGACAAGGAGTCGCTTCCCGAACCGATAAAAATCGAGGAGTATGGCAAAACCCGCACCCTCTACACCGTGGGTGACCGTTGGAGCTACCTGCAACGCCATAAATTCGGAGCCAATGCACAACCGTTCTATGTGCTGCTCGACACCAAAGGCGAACCGGTAGGCCCCTCCTACTCCTACAAAGAAGATGTTCCCGCCTATCTCGAATTCCTGAAAAACGGATTGAAGGTTTTCAACGCCGAGAACAAACGCTGATACATCACAACCGTCCATAAGAAAAGGGCCGCTCCTTGGAGAGCGGCCCTTTTCTTATTTTATGCACATCGGGAGATGCAGGCTGGCGGCATTAGCCGCGCCAATGAGAAACCCGGCATCAACGACGCCGGTAGGTCACAAAAGAATAGGGATAGGCGTGGCGGTCGTCGGCCGGGAAATCCTCCCGCTCCACCTCTTCCCACACAGCGGGGTCTATCGCGGGGAAAAAGGTATCGGCATCGGGAAAATCGTGGTGTATCTCGGTGATGTAGAGCTGCCGGGCATCGTCGATGGCAGCCTTGTATAGAGTCGCTCCGCCGATAATGAAAAGCTCCTCTTCATCGGCGGCCGACGCCAACGCCTCGGGCAACGAAGCATAGGCCGAGACCGTATCGGGCAACTGCCCGGGACGCGACGAGAGCACCACATTGCGGCGACGCGGCAGGGGTCCGGCCGGGAGCGACTCGAAGGTGCGACGCCCCATGACGACGGTATGTCCGAGCGTCAACGCCTTGAAATGTTTCAAGTCATTGGGCAGATGACACAACAAGTCATTGTCTTTGCCTATGGCTCCATTGGCAGCCATGGCGGCTATGAGTGAGAGATTCGTCATAAGGAAGGTATTAAACCGAGACGACACCTTTGATATGCGGGTGCGGGTCATACCCGACGAGGGTGAAGTCTTCGTATTTGAAATCGAAAATCGATTTCACCTCGGGATTCAATATCATTTGCGGCAAAGCCCGGGGCTCACGGGTGAGTTGCAGATGCACCTGTTCGAGATGATTGGTGTAGATGTGCGCGTCGCCCAACGTATGGACGAAATCGCCGGCTTTGAGTCCCGTCACCTGTGCCATCATTTGCAGCAACAAGGCATATGAAGCGATGTTGAAGGGCACCCCGAGGAAAATGTCGGCACTACGCTGGTAGAGTTGCAGGCTGAGACGCCCGTTGGCCACATAGAACTGGAAGAAGGCATGGCAGGGCGGGAGATTCATGTTGTCGAGGTCGGCCACGTTCCAAGAGCTGACGATGATGCGGCGCGAGTCGGGATTGTGTTTGATGGTCTCCACCGCCTCGGCTATCTGGTCGATGTGGCCGCCCTTGTAATCGGGCCACGAGCGCCACTGGTAACCATAGATGTGACCGAGGTCACCGTTGGCATCGGCCCACTCGTTCCAGATGCGCACTCCGTTGTCTTGCAGATATTTGACGTTGGTATCACCTTTGAGAAACCAAAGCAACTCATGGATAATCGATTTGAGGTGCAGTTTTTTGGTCGTCAAGAGAGGGAAACCCTCTTCGAGGTTGAAGCGCATCTGGTGCCCAAACACACTGATGGTGCCGGTGCCCGTACGGTCGGACTTCTTCACCCCTTCGTCGAGAACGCGTTGCAGGAGAGCGAGATATTGTTTCATGATTTTTCGATATTAATAGCCCGAGCGGTACTTACCCTCGGTACTGTCGTCGATGATACTTAAATAGCTGGCATAACGCGAGGCGCTGATGCGATGCTCTTCGAGAGCCTTCAACACGGCACAGCCCGGCTCGTGGCGATGGGTGCAGTTCCCGAAGCGGCAATCGTGGGAGAACTTGAATATCTCGGGGAAGAAATGCGCCACCTCCTCGGGAGCGAAATCGATGGTTCCAAACCCCTTGACACCCGGCGTGTCGATGATATAGCCGCCATCGGGCAATGGGAACATTTCGGAAAACGTCGTCGTGTGCATACCCTTGTGATGCGACTGCGAGATGGCTCCCGTCTTCAAATTGAGCCCGGGCAAGATAAGGTTTATGAGTGACGATTTCCCGACGCCCGAATTTCCGGCAAAGAGGGAGACCTTCCCCCGCAGCAACGTCCGCAGGGTATCGACGCCTTCGCTGGTGGCGGCAGACACAGAGAGGCACTCATACCCGATGTAGGCATACAAGTCGATGAGCCCGCGCAGCAACTGCATGTCGTCATCGTCGTAAAGGTCGATTTTGTTGAAAACCAATTTCACCGGTATACGATAGGCTTCGGCTGTCGCCAAAAAACGGTCGATGAAGATGAGATTGGTCTGCGGGTGATTGACCGTAACGATGAGCAGAGCCTGGTCGATATTGGCCGCCAGGATATGCGACTCTTTCGAGAGATTCGACGCCCGGCGTATGATGTAATTCTCCCGGTCGTCGATGGAGACGATAAAGGCGGTTCCCTCGCGATTTGCTTCGATGGTCACACGGTCGCCCACGGCAACGGGATTGGTGCTGCGTATGCCTTTGAGGCGGAAATTCCCTTTGATTTTGCACTCGACAAGCGAGCCGTCATCGGTGCGCACCTGATACCAGCTGCCGGTGTTTTTTATGACTAGACCGTGTTGCATATTCGTCTCTCATAGAGAAAGAGAGGAGCCGCCCCCGGCGGGAGTGAATCCTCTCTCTCATGTTGGTTTCGGAGTTTTTTATACGGTGAGTATCTCTTTTTCCTTGGCGGAGAAAATCTCGTCGATTTTCTTGATGAAACGGTCGTGCACTTTCTGCACTTCGTTTTCGCCGTCCTTCTCCACATCTTCGGGCATACCGTCCTTGATGGCCTTTTTCAGTCCGTCGATGGCATCGCGGCGGGCGTTACGCACGCTCACCTTGGCATTCTCGGCCTCTTGCTTGGCCTGTTTTACCAACGACTTGCGACGCTCCTCGGTGAGCGGCGGCATACGCAGGAATATGACTTCGCCGTTGTTTTCGGGCGTGATGCCGATTTCGGAATTTTGCAAGGCTTTCTCTATTTCCTTGAACATGGATTTTTCCCAAGGCTGTATGGTAATCGTCTTGGCATCGGGCGTGGATACGGTGGCTACGTTACTGATGGTAACCATGCTGCCGTAATATTCGACGCGTACTTGGTCGAGAATACGGGGATTGGCCTTCCCGGCGCGTATCGTGGCCAGGGCTTCGTCGAGGAAAGCAACGGTGAGATTCATTTTATCCTCGGCCTCACTGATGTAAGTTTTAACGTCGTTCATATGATATAGGGTATTATATGTTTCGCGATAGCAAAGATAAACGATTTTATCGAATTGACAACACCTGCCGCCCCATCAATATACAAGGGTGCCGATGTTTTCGCCGGTCATCACCTTTTTGAGATTGCCCACCGTGTCCATATCAAAAACGATGATGGGCAGGTGATTTTCCTTGCAGAGCGTGGTAGCGGTGAGGTCCATCACTTTGAGGCCGCGATTGTAGATTTCATCATAGGAAATCTTATCGAATTTCGTGGCGGTGGGGTCTTTTTCGGGATCGGCCGTGTAGATACCGTCGACACGCGTTCCTTTGAGCATCACCTCGGCGCCCACCTCGATACCGCGCAAGGCCGAGGCCGTATCGGTCGTAAAGAAGGGGTTTCCCGTACCGCCCGAAATGATGGCTATCTCACCGTGTTGCAACGAGTCGATGGCCCGGGCCGGGCTGTAATGTTCGCCTATCGGGTGCATGGGAGTGGCGGTGTAGACACGGACCCGCTGGCCGATGGATTCGAGTGCCGAACTCAACGCCAAGCTGTTGATGACCGTGGCCAGCATACCCATCTGGTCGCCCTTCACACGGTCGAAACCGCGCGAAGCACCGCTCAGTCCTCTGAAAATGTTCCCTCCGCCGATGACAATGGCTATTTCGATACCAAGGTCGGCGATTTCCTTTATCTGTCGGGCATACTCTTGCAAACGAGTTTCATCGATGCCGTACTGTTTTTTACCCATGAGGCTCTCGCCACTGAGTTTCAAAAGAATGCGTTTATACGGTTGTGCCATAATTATTGTGTTGTTTCTGTTTATCGGCAAAGATAATGAAAGGCAAGCGCAGAAGCAAATGAGAAAAGGAAGTTTTCAGATTGGCATGTCCGAACCCACCCTGTCATCTACAAAGATAGCGAAAGGTTAGCGCAAAAAAAACAAAACTTGTGTGAGATTTTTTGCCGAGCCACCGCATTTGTCAGTCCGGACGCAGCCCCAAAATCCAATCCTTTATGAAGAAAGAGTCGTTTCCACGGTAACGTTACATACCAAAGGCTGCAAACCTTGGATTTCCCGTCAAGCGGGGAATGACAGAACCCTCACCCTTCAAGTGAAAAGGGAGAAGGGGGACAAAAGGGAAACAAGCAAAGACACGCAAATAGGAAAAAGGGAAAACCGCCCTTATCGGGCCGGGAGGGCGGCAGCCGAGAGCGGAAAGAGGGCGAGGACTGTGTGAGCGCAGCGAGTTCCGCAGCCCCGCGCGAGGCGTCGGCGAGCGAGCGAAAAAGCCCGATACCGGGCGGCGGTTCTTCTTGGTTCGTTCTTCTCACCGAAGAGAAGAATGAACAAGAATGCCATGTGCGAGGGAACTTATCGTCTTTCCTTGAAAAATTCAGTGAGAAGCCCGGCGCACTCCTCTTGCAGGATACCGTGTGTTACGCCGGTTTTGGGGTGCAGGGCTGCAGCGGCAAAGCGGCGGTACCCCCGTTTCTCGTCGCCGGCACCAAACACGAGCCGACCCATTTGGGCCCAGCCTATGGCACCGGCGCACATCACGCAGGGTTCGAGCGTGACATAGAGCGTGCATTCGGGCATATACTTCCCGCCCAAGACGTCGGCGGCAGCCGTGATGGCCTGCATCTCGGCATGTGCCGTGACGTCGCGGAGTGTCTCGGTGAGGTTATGAGCCCGGGCTATGATGCGGTCTTTGTGTACAATAACCGCCCCTACGGGTATCTCACCCCGGTCGCGGGCGGCTTGGGCTTCGGCCAAGGCTTGTTGCATATAGTACCGGTCGCGTTGCGCGACCGACGGCTGTTGATTCTCCACGGACGTCAGTCTTTCAGATAATAATCAATGGTGGTTACGACACGCACCTGCTTGATGTATGGCGTGTTGTTGTCACGGTCACTGATGACGAACTGGCCTTGATTGGCTCGCCGTATCTTGCCCAGTTTGCTGTCGGAGTCTTTGGCAAATTTCCCGGCGGCATTCCGGGCGGCCACCGTGGCCTCCTCAATCATCTCGGGTTTGATGTCGTTGAGGCGGGTAAACTCATATCGGGGCGTATAGCGATAATCGTCGCAGATGATGGCCACACCCTTTTTCAGCAAGTCTACCTGCCGGGTGATGAGTTGCCGCACCTTGTCGACTTGCCCCGAAGAGACGATAATGATTGAGGTTACGTTGTAGCGATAGTTTATATCGTTGCTGTTGACGTAGCGTTCGGCACGCATGTCGATGATTTGAGGGGCGGCAATCGAAATTTCAGCCTCTGTTATCCCGTTTTCTTCGAGGAAATCGCACACGATACCGTTCTTCCGGTTTATTTCATTGTAGATGCTTGTCATGTCGTTACCGATTTCCTTGAACACCAGCGGCCATATCACAAGGTCGGCATTGACCTCGCGTTCGGCAAGGCCCTTGACGGTAACGATGCGGTCGCGGTCTTTGACGGTGATGATGCCATAACTGAGGATTGCTCCCATGACGATGAGGCCGAGGCCGATGCAGAGCCCCGACAGGGCTTTGTTGAAAGTTTTCATGACATTGGTTTTTATCGTTTGGGACAAATATACAATAATGGATTTGATAACGGGCTTTTGCCCCGTTAATTTTTATGGTAAAGACAAATTGATTATTTTTGTTGGCAAGAACCGATGATATTCGACACCACGACATGGCACGACACAACGAGACGGGAAAGAGCGGTGAAGAACGAGCTGCGGAATATCTCCTTGCCCGTGGGTATGTCGTGCGCGATGTCAACTGGCGCAACGGCAAGTATGAACTCGATATTGTGGCTTGCAAGGACAATGTTCTGGTCGTTGTAGAGGTCAAGACCCGCACTTCGCTCGAATTCATGCGGCCCGAGGAGGCCGTGACACCGGCCAAGTGCCGCCGCATCATCGACGCGGCCGATGCCTATGTGCGCCATTTTGACTTGCCCCATGAGGTGCGGTTCGATGTCATTGCGTTGGTAAAGAAGCCCGATGGCACCTATGATGTAGACCATATCGAAGATGCCTTTTTTCCGACATTGCGTTGAATGATTATGGATATAGAAACCTTGCGCGATTTTTGCCTTTCATTGCCGGCGGCGACCGAATGTTTCCCGTTCGACGAGAATGTCTTGGTTTTCAAGGTGGGGGGAAAGATGTTCCTTTTCACCGATTTGAGCGCGGTCGATACGTTGGCCAATGTCAAGTGCGACCCCGATCGCGCCCTTCTCTTGCGTGACCGTCATGACTATGTGCAGCCCGGTTATCACTGCAACAAGAAATATTGGAATACAGTCGACTATGGCAGGGCACATGATGACGAGATGAAGGCGTGGATATGCCATTCCTATCTCGAAGTGGTGCGTAAATTTCCACGGCGCGACAGCCCGTTCTATGTCGAGGCACTCCAAAAAATGTATCCGCAATTTTGTGAAGAAAATGACCGATGAAAATTTGATATATCTGCCCGAGACCGATTCGACCAATGCCGAGATGCGCCGCCGCCTCGCGCTTAATGCGGCACTGCCGCATGGTACGACGGTGTGGACCGATTTCCAGTCGGCCGGCCGGGGACAACAGGGCAACAGTTGGGAAAGCGAGCGGGGGAAAAATGTGCTTTTCAGCGTCTTGCTGCGCCCGACCGCAATGGCGGCCGCCCGCTCGTTTGTGCTCTCACAACTGGTCTCGCTCTCGATTGTCGAGGTGTTGAGCCGCCATATTCCCGGTGTCACGGTGAAATGGCCCAACGATATCTATTGCGGGGACAAGAAGCTGGTGGGCATTCTCATCGAGAACGACATGCAGGGTTGTGAGGTGTCGTTCTCGATTGCCGGCATCGGAGTGAATGTCAACCAGACGCTCTTCCGCTCGCCGGCGCCCAACCCCGTTTCGATGGCTCAGGTATCGGGCGCACCCCTCGACCGCCGCAGATTGCTCGACGAGCTTGTCGACACGATTGCGGCAGCCATTGCCGGCTACACTCCCGGCGACGATGAGGCCGTCACGGAGCGATACCGCGAGATACTCTATCGGGGCAGCGGGTTTTATCCTTATTTCGACGTGCTGGCGCAAGAACCCGTTTACGCCGAGGTCGTGAAGGTGGAGCCGTCGGGTCGCCTCACGTTGCGTACCGATGCCGGAGAAGAGCGAAGTTACCTATTCAAGGAAATTCAGTATATAATATGAGAAGAATGATGAAAAATATCGCTTTATATGTAGTGGCGGCCTGGTGCACCGTTGTGCCGCTGAGTCTTGGCTCTTGTTCGACCCAAGACGAAATAGAGCAGGTGAAGTCCGAAAAATCATACACGCTCGATGAGGGCGAGAACCAACTCGTCGTGGAGATACCCTGCCGCCAGGCATGGACGATTACGGGAGCCAGCGAGTGGTGCGTTCCCTCGACAACTTCGGGCCGTGGAAAGACATCGATTTCGGTAACTGTTGAGTCAAACGGCAGTGAGGAAAACCGCACATGCACTTTGTTGGCGGTCTCCGAAGATACGCGCCACACCATAAAGATAACTCAGTATGGCATCGAAGTAATCACCCTGCCGGTGGTATTCCATGTCTTGTATACCGACCCGAACGATTCGCTGCAATATCTCGATGCCGGCCATTTGGCCGCTTTGCTCGAAGTGGCCAACGACTGTTATGCCGGAGCCTTTGGCGGCGAAAATCTGCGGGTGAAACTGGCCTTGGCCACCGAAACACCGGCAGGTGAAGCAATGGCCGTCCCCGGGGTGGAATATGTGTTGCGGGACAACGCCGAGATGAACTGTGCCGAGTTTATGTATGACAATACCGGCAATTATGTCCGGCTGATATGGGATCCCAATCGCTACATCAATGTCATGTGTTATCCTTTCACATCGTCTCTCGATGATGAAGACGGTGTCGTGTTGGGTATTTCACACTTCCCATACACCACTTCCGAAACCTATCTTCCCGGACTGACAACCGTTCCTTATGAATATTTGACCCTTGAAAATTTACAATATCCCTATTGCGTCTCACTGAACAGCCGGTATATCTATGGAGAGGAAATGTATTATACCCTGCCCCATGAGCTGGGGCACTATCTGGGCCTGTACCACGTCTTCTCCGAGGACGACGACGAAGCTGTGTGCATCGACTCCGATTATTGCAACGACACACCGAGTTACAATCGCGAAGATTACTTGCGATACCTCTCTTGGGCCTCGAAGCATCTCCCCTACGATGCATACCTTTCCGAGGCGCAGTTGCGGGAAGGGTGCAGCGGCGAGCAGTTCCGTTCGGTAAATGCCATGGACTATAATTACGGAGCACAGAACCAGTTCACGGCCGACCAGCGTACCCGCGTGCGCCACGTCTTGCGGCACAGCCCTCTGCTGCCTACCGAGCATAACGGTTATATACAGCGCAGTACCTTGCACGACGGGCCTCTCGACCTGCCTATCGTAACCATGAAATAATATGCGTCGGGGCGAAGGGCACAGAGAGATTTTGCGCATAGCCTTGCCGGCCATCGTCTCCAATATCACGGTGCCGCTGCTGGGGCTTGTCGATGTGGCTATTGTGGGCCATCTCGGTGCTCCTGCCTATATTGGCGCGATAGCGGTGGGGGGCATGCTCTTCAATATTTTTTATTGGGTGTTTGCCTTTTTGCGCATGGGAACGAGCGGATTGACTTCGCAGGCCTACGGCCGGCACGACCTCGACGAGGTAACGCGCTTGCTGGTAAGGGCCTTGGGCGTAGGTGTGATGGTGGCTCTGTTGCTTATCGCTCTGCAATATCCGTTGTGCCGGACGGCGTTTCTCTTTATCGAGGCCACTCCCGAGGTGGAGCGTCTAGCTTCGCTTTATTTCCACATCTGCATTTGGGGGGCTCCTGGCGTACTGGGGCTCTATGCCTTCTCGGGTTGGTTCATCGGCATGCAAAATTCGCGTTTCCCCATGTGGATAGCCATTACGCAGAATGTGGTGAACATTGCGGCCAGCCTGTTGCTGGTCTATGTCGTGGGGTTGAAGGTCGAAGGAGTGGCGTTGGGTACGCTCATAGCCCAATATGCCGGGCTCTTTATGGCAATAGTTTTGTGGCGGCGGTTCTATAAGCCGTTGCACCGACGGCTTGACTGGCGGGCCTCGTTGGGAAACCGGGCGGCCATGACAGCCTTCTTCAAGGTGAACCGCGACATCTTCTTCCGCACTCTATGCCTGGTGGCTGTTACCCTCTACTTTACCTCGGCCGGAGCCTCGCAAGGGGAGGTCGTGCTGGCGGTCAACACTCTGCTCATGCAGTTTTTCACCCTCTTTTCCTACGTGATGGACGGGTTTGCCTATGCCGGAGAAGCCTTGGCCGGAAAATATATCGGAGCCCGCAACGAGACGTCGCTGCATCGCACCGTGCGGCAGATTTTTGCATGGGGAGGCGGATTGGCGTTGCTCTTTGTCCTCTTCTACGGAGTGGGGGGCGAGGCTTTTCTCTCGTTGCTTACCGACGACCGCTCGGTGATAGCAGCTGCCGACACTTATTTTTATTGGGCCTTGCTTATCCCTGTGGCCGGCTTTGCCGCCTTTATGTGGGACGGCATCTACATAGGTGCCACGGCCACGCGGGGCATGCTGCTGTCGATGTTTGTCGCATCACTGCTTTTTTTCGTCATTTATCTCTCGGGACGTGCCACCTGTGGCAACCATGCTTTGTGGGGAGCCTTTATCGTCTACCTCTTCTCCCGTGGTGCGGTGCAGACGCTTCTGGCACCAAAGGTCTTGCGTGTCATGAGATGATATACCCGGCTCAATGCCGAATCCGTAACAACACAGTCGTGTCTTTCACGACTATTTGCCATTCCCCTTTTCTGTCTGTCATTTCCGTTTTCTGTCATTCTCCGCTCGACGGGGATTCCTTGCGGAGGTGACACGTCTTAACCGGGAATCCTTGCGGTGTGCGGCCTGACGGAAAATCCGTTCCATGTCTTCCCTGCAAGAAAGTAGCCCGACAAAGAGGGATACTCGTCATGCCCATGCTCCACACGCACGGTTCTTTATACGCTCCTAACTTCTCGAAGCCGACAAAATAATCGTCACCTCATTCTCGGGCGACTCAGCGCTGTTGGTAACCGCCGATATTTCAACCCGCAAATATCCGGCATCATTGATGTAACCCGTCACCGAAGAAATGACACACACCGCCTCGGTTATGACACAACTGGCACTGGGTGACGTTGCCGAGAGAATCACCCGGTCGGTATTTGTCGCATCGGCCGCAACCTCAATGTCATTTATCGTCGATTGCATATTCACGACATAATCATCGCCATTATAGGAATAATAGGAATCATATTGAATGGAGAATTTCAACGTCTCATCTTGGGTCACCGTAAAGCCGATGGGAAGCGATGACGAGGTCTCGGCTTGGTTCGTGACCAGATTGTACCCGTCGATAAGGATTACCATCTGTCCTTCATAATATCCGGCAAGACGCACACCGTTCCACGCGGCCGGGTCGAAATTCTTCTCACACCCCACCAGCATAAGGAGGGGCAGGAAAAGAAGCAGTTTTTTTATTGTTGTCATTCTTGTTCGTTTTTCAATATTTCATCACACCGACGACTCGACCTCGTCCTTTACGATGCTCTACCCCATCACCATTCACCGGAGAAGGGTATGTAAAGCACGAAGGAAGTACCGATGCGCCAACGTTTGTTGATATGACTCTCGAAAGTGTTATAAAAATCGGGCATGTTCTCATAGATATACTGCTGGTTGTAGGCCGGCCGCAAATCATGGGTATAGAAGAATGTAATATCGATGATGCGTCTTATGCAAAAGCCGAATTGTGCACCGACTGAATAGTTGCTGCTATTTACAATATTGGCATCGACATTATCGCCTTTGTTGAAGTTATAACTGGCATGTGCTCCTATATAGGTCGCCCCCCAGTCTCCGCCGCCAAGGCGCAAACGCAAAGCCAATGAAACAGGAATCTGCGTATAAGTGGTCTTGGCATTCTCGGTATCGATTTCGTCTATTTCGGGGTCACCTTCTTCCTTCAACAATTTCCCGCCGCGGTTTTTGCCCATTTTATAGCCACCGATGTTCAGGACAGCCGTCAGCCAGGTGAACTGCTCCTGTCCCATCTTGAATGAAACATATCCGCCCATGCTGCATTTATCGGTCCACAAAATATCCCAGGCACCACCCAACGAGAAAAGGTCGCCGGCATCGTAATAGTCCATGAGACGTTTGCGTTTGGCTTTGAGATAGAGGGTCTCGGAGGTTGTCTGACCAGCTTGGACGGTTATCTCCTGCGACTTGGGTTTGTAACCGTATGAAGTGGCCATCACCGAATAACTTCCCGAACGGGCTTCGAAGAAATAGGGCGACGTGCCAACGTATGAACCGTCGATATAGATTTTCGATGACGAGGGTAATGTAGTGATTTGCACCGTACCTGTCTGCGGTTTCGGATTTATCATCTCGGTATTGCGCTGACCGGCCACGACCACAACCGAACGGGTCACATCGTCATATCCGTATGCCTTGGCCGTGACAGAATAGCGGCCCGCTCCGGCATTATGAGTATAAGGTGCCACTCCGACGTAGATGCCATCGATATAGATTCTTGTATCGGGTATATTACTGGTGAGGACAACCGTCCCGCCACTCTGCAACGACAAATCGACGGGCAAGACCTTTCCCTCCTCCACATCGATGGTTTGAGAATGTGTCGCATACCCCTCCTTCGACACGGTCAGGGTGTGTTGCCCGATAAGCACGTTTTTGAAAATGTTGGGCGACTCCCCCAGAAGCTGTCCATCGATGGAGACAATCGCCCCCATGGGTCGGGTGTTGATATTGATGGAGCCATAGCGGGGCACGGGAGCCGACAAGGTGATGTGCTGGTTCTCTCCTGCCCGTACCTCGATGCTCTGCTTCGACGAATAGTGCGAAGTCTTGCGGGCTTCGACGGTGTAAAGCCCGGCATTGAGACGTCCTTGCCACGACCCGACCCCTTTCAACTCTTCATTGACAAATATTTCGGCATTTTCGGGTACGGCAATCGACACCACCGCAAAGTTGGGCGCCAAAGTGACCGATTTGCTTTGAATCGAACCGTCACCGGCAATTACGACATTTTCGGTATAAGGCTTGTACGACGCCAATTTGAACTGCAACTTATGACTTCCTTTCGGTAATCTTTCGGTGGTAAAAGGTGTCGTGCCGGCCGGTTTGTAATCGCCATCGATATAGACTTCGGCTCCTACGGGTTCGGAGGTTATCTGCAACTGCCCATAGGCCGGACGCAGGGAAACCTGCAAGTCGGTGCGTCCCTGCGAGGAAATGGTAAACTGCCCCATATCGGTCTCATAGAGGGGGGCGACAACGCGATAGGTGTGTTTACCGTATTTGAGGAGCTGCGAGACGGAACCGCCACCCGACTCGACCAGCATATCGTCGATATAGACCTCGGCATTGGCCGGTGTCACCGTCATCGCCACATATTGTCCGCCGGCATCTTCGTGCACGACCGTTGTCACGCGTCCCGTGGTCAGCACCATCTCGTAGGTGCGCCCCGCCTCGATGGAACATGGATAGGGATAGTCGCGCAACACGCCCAGTTGTTGATGCGAGATGGTAATCTTTCGGGCTTTCTGCGGCACATAGACCCATATCTCTCCTGTTTTCTGCATCGTGGCAACGATGCCCAACATTCCGCCATCGAAGACAAAGCCGGTCTCTTTGGTCACGACTTTTATCAATGCCGCCGTTTCGTTGTTCTGGTCACGCTTCATCGTACCTGCCGTGTTGGCCGTGAGGTCGGTCTCCAACAGGCGGAAACTCTTGACCGAGATTTCCTGCGCCGACAAAGAATCTATGGCAAAGACAAAAAAGAGGGAAAGGAGAGAAAGGCTCCGAAAATATCTCACAAGGGCTTTCATAGAGCAATGTTTTTTATTCGTTTTCAGGATAAGTATCGTGTGTATCGTGCAGATATGTCGTACCGTCGGCGGTAGGTTGTCGCCACAGACGGCTATGTACGTTCAGATAATTATCGGCAATGCTCCGAATTTCGGTATCGATTTTGATTCGTAATTTTTCGGAGATGTTTCTGTTGATATTTTTCATGTCACCTCGATAATTCTCGGTCAGCGACTTTATCGTCGACACGCCCGATTCACTATAAAAGAACCCATCGAGGCAAGGGATAATGTAGGCCGGGAAGAAACCTTTGACCAACCTCCGCATGGGAGTGTGTTCAAAAGCCAAGGTATCGCCGCAATCGGCGTAGGTGCAATAATGGGAATCCCGGTCGAAGGGAATGCCATCGAGCCAAGAGTGATACTCGATTTGGTCCTGCACGCGGTGCGTTTTCAGGGCAATGTGGCTCACGCTGTCGAGGCCGGTCACATTCAAATCGAGGTCATAATAACTCGACCAGCTGGTCGAGCCGTTGAATTTATAGGTAAAGAAAAGTTCCACGTTGCCTTGTATGCGGCAAGCACTCGTCGTGTCGGGAATGATCTCGACCCGGCGGAATATCTCTCCGAAAACGGAGACATGCTCATCGAGCACTTGATAACGGAAGGGATAATCGATTTCGGCCCTTACCAGCCGGCGTATCTCGGTACGTCCTTCGATCCCGGCCGTCACATCGGAAAATATCTCTTCGACACAACGGGCATCGAGCCCGTCATGCAACATGTGGCAGAATGCGGCATGAGCGACCGATTGACTTCGTGCCCGTGTGAGGCTCAGTCCCGGTTCGGAGACGCCCAGTTCGACATAAGGGTTCATCGGCGACATGACCCAAGCCGGCAAAGTATCCGTTCCTTGCACACGCCACTGCATGTCGGCTGCCAAATCTTGCGACGATAGCCGCGCAAGAGAAAGTACGAAACAAACGGTGAACAGTATTTTTTTCATATTCTTTTTGAAAGAAGAAGTATCCCTCTTCGGCGGGATACTTCTTCTTGTAAGGGCAGCCTGCAATTATTGCATTTTGGCCATTTCTTCTTCGAAAACTTTTTTGAACTTTTCGTAGTCATAGTCGATGCGAAGTTTCGAGTCATCGCTTATCGAGCTATTCAAGGCTGCAAGCACATCTTCGGAAGCCAGTTCGACACACACATAGCAGGTGTAAGTGCCATTGGCATTCTTACGGTATTTCTCGCAAATCGAGTGCGAACCGGTGAGGCGTTGGTTCACTACCGTGCGGCCCAGGTCTTCATAACGTTGGGTGCTCTCGGCATCTTCACCTTTTACATAATTTTTGGCATAGTTGTCGGCCACAGCCTTGACGGTCGTGTTGATAATTGTAGCCAACTCCTGACGAGCCGATGCAGTGGCTTGTTTGCGGGCAACATCTTCGTTACCGGCAATAGCCGATGCCGATGCTCTGAAATGAGATGCCTCGGTGCGATAGCCGGGACCCGAGCAAGGGGTTTCATACACTTCGGAAGCCGATTTGGAACTTCCGCAACTCGTAACGGCAACCAGTGCCACGGCAACGAATGCCGCCATAAACATTTTCTTCATAACTCCCTGCCCTGGATTGTGTCGGGCACAACTTTTAATAAATAATAAATTGGTAAGGTTTTTCAATTAAAACATTCCTATATCGTAAAGACCGAAGTCGGGGTCTTTCTCGGGTTGCCAGGTACGCACCTTGATAATGGGTTTGTCGGGGTCGTTGAGATCGACCATCAGGAAGAGGTAGCCCTGGTCGCCGTAGTTGGTACTGTAATAATCCTGTTTTATCTGTATGCCATAAAGCTCGCCTCCGGCACCGGCTTTCACCACATCGTTGTTTCCGAAACGAATGTTGATGAACTCGTTGCTGCGGAAACAGCGGTCGAGGTTGCGCAGGTACTGGTTTTTGGTCTGCCGGTTGTAGCGCACATAATGATTGTTGCGATAACTGTTCATCTCGACATCACCCGTCACACGCTGCGTGACGGTACCGGTAATGATGACGGCATTATCATCGAAAATATCGCGAATGTAATCGAGACGCTTCAAGGCATAGGCGGTTTTGTAGTTTTCGAGAAAACTCATGAGGAATATCCGTGACTTCTCTTCCCAAGCCGAATGGTAAAGGATATCTTCCATGGCCTCTTTTCCCAGCCCGAAAGCCAGACTTTCAATCTTTTTGTCGGCATCGAAGGTGAAGACAACATCTTCGACAAACTTGCGGGTGTTGTTCTTGAACGAAAAGCTCATCGGAATGCTGCGACAGATGACCTTGTCGTCGGCTTCGATGAAATTCAGATGCGGTGTATCGAGAAGCCGCGCCTGTCCGTAGGCGAGCAGTTTCTCAAACATGGTCCACCCTTGCTCGGTAAAAAGCGGTTGCACGGCATAATACTCCCGGGTGCGGACGGCATCGAGAACCCGGCCGATTACCGTCTCATAAGGAGCTGCCTCATCGCCTTCGACAACCGTAACGACAGGTACAGGCTCGGCGGCAGTCGCAGCAGATGCCGTCAGATTGTTTACCGCATTCTCGGTCGAAGCCAGCAACGATGTAACCGACGAGGCAACAGGTACCGCCGGGTCGGCCGTGGCGCGCACCCAGATATAGGCATCGCGAAACGCGGTTCCTTTCATGACCTTCACGACACTTTCTATCTCCTTGTCGGTGTGGGCTTCGCCCGAAAATTCATATTCGCAACGGACCTGAATGTTGTCGGTTGCCATGCCGGGCAAAAGTTCTATCACGCCCAATCCGTCCTTGGCGCTGTAAATGTTGCTCCAATTACGGCCATCGAAATAGGTATAGTCGAAACTGCTTATCGGCTCACCGGCATAGGTGATATTCAACACGATCATATCGTCGTAGCCGTCATCGGAGGCGGGTTGGCGCATAATTTTTATCGAAGAAAAAATCTTGCGAATCTGCTCGGGTATCCACGTCATGAGCAGACAAGCCTCCCCGTTGTTGTCGTAGGTTATTTCATGCGATGAAGGGAGACTTTGCAACAGACAATATGCCCAATAGAAATTGCGCAACGCCTCATCGATTTTCCGCTCCTTTTGCGCCCGCAATGCAAATGCCACCATATCGTTCACCTTGGCTTTGCGCGAAGCGAAGATGCGGTCGACATCGGATTTCTTCACAAAACGGAACACATGGGCATCGGGCTCGTTGCTGAGCACAAAACGTTCGGTATTCTGCAACGTGGCATTGGAATAGGTTTGCAGCACGGCCTTGAAAGAGCTTTGCGTGCTGACGCCTTTTTCGGCCACGACGTTTTCGTCGATTTTACTGTATTTGCTTTCGACAGTCACCGATATTTGCGTAATCAGGTCGTTCAGGGCCTCCTTATCGGCTTCGGTCAAAGTCACACCTTTCCCTTCGCCCCAAATATAGTCCTTGTTTCCTTTGATTTCCGAAATGCTTTGTGCCGAAGAAAGAGCTACGGCACACCCTATAAAAAGCAGACAAACTATTCTTTTTTTCGACATAATCAATCGCAAAATTCCAAGATGCAAATATATAATTTTTATCGAAAATAAAGTCTTTAAATGTTTATTTTAATATAAAGAAAACTCCACCTCGAAAGGCGGAGTTTTATGTCGGAAGGGATAAAAGCCGATGCTAAAAGAGTTTCTCGGGGTATTCTCCGGCGTCGATAAGCGCCCTGATCTGAGCCACAACCGAGGGACGGTCTTCGGCATAGGTCACGCCAAACCACTTGGCCGTCGTGTCGAGCACTTTCACGGTCGATATTTTGTGCGTGATGAGATGGTTGACCATGAGCGGGATAAAATATTCGGCCTTGATGTTGCCGGCGTTCTCACGCAGGAAGTTGATGAAGTACTCTTCGGAGTGGCGGAAATAATCGGGCGTGAATCCCCACATGTTCATCGACACGGGAGTATTCTCCTCCACGGCCACCCAGTCGTCGCCGTCCTTATACATGACCCGGCCGTCGCGCCGCTCGATTTGGGTGCGCTCGACCACCGTGGTCAGGTAACCGTTGGAATCGGTCTCACAAATACCGCGAGAAACAGAACCGCTCTCCGACAGGGTATTGCCCACGCGGTAACCCACCATGCAATAATCGTCGTGCTTGCCGTCGAGGTTTTTGAGATAATCGGCAATCACGGCAAAACTGTCGCGGCCATAAAAGTCATCGGCATTGATGACGGCAAAGGGTTCCTTTATCACGTCTTTGCCCATGAGCACGGCGTGGTTGGTTCCCCACGGTTTTACACGGCCTTCGGGAACGGTAAAACCCTCGGGAAGGTAATCGAGTTCCTGGAAGACCAGTTCCACGGGAATGACATGGGCATATTTTTTGAGAATCTTTTCCCTGAAATCTTCCTCGAACAGGTGGCGTATGACAAAAACGACTTTTCCAAATCCCCCTCGAATGGCATCGTAAATGGAATAATCCATGATGGTTTCTCCATTCGGGCCGAGACCGTCGAGCTGTTTGAGGCCCCCATAACGGCTACCCATTCCGGCGGCCAAGACAAAAAGTGTAGGTTTCATATCGGTATTTTTTATTCGGTTGGTTTTGTGATAAACAAAGGTAGATAATATTTCTTCAACATCGGCTATTTCCGGCAGGTTTTTACCAACCGTCGGGAGTAGTGTGACCAAAGCGCCCTCTCATGCTCCACTTTTCGGCTTGGCAGCCATGATTTTCCTTTCTCGTGCGTAACGCCTCAAAACAAAAAACAACACAAAAATTTGTTTTTTTGGAAACGATTTTCTATGTTTGCGGTGCTGAAAATAAAAATATGTCTCATTAAAACCGAAATGCCTATCGAAAAAAGACTACTCTGAAACCAATTACACAACGAAATGAAACATTTGTCCAAGCTGTCCGACGAAGAGTTGGTAGCCTTGTATTCAGAGGGTAACAATCAGGCATTCGACATTTTGCTTACGCGTCACAAAAACCGCGTTTACTCCTATATATTCTACACGGTCAAAGACAATGACCTGTGTGAAGATATTTTCCAAGAAACATTCGTGAAAGTCATTACGACCATCAAGCAGGGTCGCTATGTCGAAGCGGGCAAGTTCTCCTCGTGGGTAACACGCATCGCTCACAACCTCATCATCGACCATTACCGCCAGGAACGGAATGAGAATCTGGTGTCGAACGACGAGAATGACGAAAAGGATATTTTCAACCGCAAAGAGCTGAGCGAAGGCACCATCGAAGACTCCATCATCACCCGCCAAATACACGCCGACATACGCCGGCTGGTGGCCGCCCTGCCCGAGAACCAGCGCGAAGTGCTCATCATGCGATATTACAAGGACATGAGCTTCAAAGAGATTGCCGATGCCACGCAGGTGAGCATCAACACCGCCTTGGGCCGCATGCGCTATGCCCTGCTCAACATGCGCAAAATGGCCGAAGAGCACCAAATACAACTTTCTTTCTAAAAAAAGAGGGAAGGGACATACTAAACACACCTTGGCATACGTTTCCATGATAGGAACAAGAAACGTATCGCCTATGAAAAAAACAACTACTCCTTCATCTCCTGATTCGCGTAAAAAAGCCCCGATGCCCGGGCCGAGCAAAAGCACCTTGATGCTGCTGCGCATGGTGGCCCGCACCTACTCGCCTGAGCCGGCATCGACCTACTCGACGGCACACTATGCCTTGAATTAATTTTTCGCAGAATCTTTTCGCCGTTTCGAGTGTATCGTGTATCTTTGTTGTATGTAACGAAGATGTATCTGTCATGAAACCGCTTATCGCCCCCTCGCTCCTGTCGGCCAACTTCGCCAACCTGCAACAGGATATTGAAATGATCAACCGCAGTCAGGCCGACTGGTTGCATCTCGACATTATGGACGGCGTGTTTGTGCCGAACATCTCGTTCGGGTTCCCGGTCATCGAAGCAATAGCCCCGCTGGCCCGCAAGCCCCTCGACGTGCATCTCATGATTACGCAACCCGAGAAATTCATCTCCCGGCTGCAAGCCCTCGGTACATTCATGATGAATGTGCATTACGAAGCCTGCCTCCATCTGCACCGTACCGTGCAAGAAATCAAAAAGGCCGGCATGAAAGCCGGTGTCACGCTCAACCCCCACACTCCGGTCTCGATGCTCGAAGACATACTCCCCGATGTCGACATGGTACTGCTCATGTCGGTAAACCCGGGATTCGGCGGGCAGAAATTCATTCCCCAATCGACCGAAAAAATCGCCCGGCTCAAAGAGATGATTTTACGCAAGAACCTTTCCACGCTCATCGAAGTCGACGGCGGCATCAATCTCGAAACAGCCCGGCTCACCCTCGACGCCGGAGCCGACATTCTGGTCTGCGGAAACAGCATCTTCTCGGCCGAAAATCCTGAAGAGACCATTGCCAAACTGAAAGCCTTGTAATCGAGGTCTCTATCCCGTCACGGGAATTGTAAATATCTTCGAGGAGACCCCTCACAACCACGGAGAAAGCCCGTCACCACGGGGTGGCTCCGACAAATTGCCGTTTTCCACCACCATGAAACGCCGACTGCTCGAAGAAGCCCCTTTCGCCCGGCTGGCGGCTCCTTTTGCTGCCGGTATGGCCATAGAATCGGTCATGCCGGACATCTTCTTGTGGATATCCCTTATCATCGGCCTCATATTCTTGCTTTTACACCTCCTTTCGCTGCGGCACGTCGAGATACGATTCCGCCATCGTGAATACTTCGCCATCGCTTGCTGCGCCCTGTTTTTTACGGCGGGAGGGGCAACCTTGGCAATCGACCGACAAGCCGAGATGCCAAAGGTGAATCCTAACACATACGCCTATGCGCTGGCACGCATCGATGCCATCGACCCCGACACCGGACGGAGCGTCGGTTGCCAGGCCACGCTCATCGCCGTGGTCGACGAGAAGAAACAAAACATCGCCACCCAAATACCCGTCCTGCTGCGCATAGAGCAAGACACCTGCCCGAAAGGGTTGCACGCGGGCAGCCTCATTCTTTTTGTCCCGCGCATCGCCCCGATAGCCAACCGCAAAAATCCCGAAGCCTTCGACTACGCTTCCCTGATGCGGCACCGGGGCTATGTCTACACCCAATACCTGCCACGCGACCGGTGGGCATGCGTCGGTGACAGCGAACTCCCGGCTCTCAAACGCCACGCGCTTTCACTGCGCGACTCATGCCTGGGTCTCATCGACAACGGAGGATTTTCGTCGCAAGCCCGCAGCATATTGAAAGCCTTGCTGCTGGGCTACACCGGCGAACTCGACACCGCCCAGCGAGAGGCATTTTCCGTAGCCGGGCTTTCGCATGTCCTTGCCGTAAGCGGACTGCACCTGGGTATCATTTGGGCCGTGGCGGCCGCCCTGCTCACGCCCTTGGTGTGGCTGCGCCTGCGCCGGCTACAAGCCGCCATAATAGGGCTCCTGCTTTGGGGATACGCCTTCATCACGGGCCTGTCGCCGTCGGTCGTCCGGGCCTGTGTCATGGCGTCGGTCGTACTGGCGGGCATCATCATCGGACGAAAGGCATATCCCATGAACAGTCTTTTTGTCGCGGCGTTTGCCATGCTGCTCTATAACCCGCACTACCTCTTTCAGGTGGGATTCCAACTGAGTTTCCTGTCGGTATTTTCCATTCTGCTTTTTTATCGCCCCCTCTACAATCTGCTTCCCCACAAACACCGCGTTGCCCGGCAGGCAGCCTCGCTCCTGGCCGTCTCGGCGGCCGCACAACTGGGCACGTTGCCGCTGGTCATCTACTATTTTCATACCCTTCCTTTGGCCGGGTTGCTGACCAACCTCATCGTCGTGCCCTTGCTGCCTCTCCTGCTCGGCGGCGGATTCCTGTGGCTGTTCATGGCCGGCATGGGAGCAACGCCTACTCTCCTGGGTAAAGGGGTGAACGCACTGGCCGATGGTCTCGACCATTTATCCCGCCTGGTCGAAGACCGCCCATGGAGCGCTATCGAAAACATTTGGGTAGAACCCGGAGAACTGGTCTTTTGGTTTATCCTCATCTTCGGCGGGGGCGCCGTTCTCTTGTCGCGACAGGCCAAAGGGGTTATTCTCCTGCTGGCCACTCTCCTTGTATTCCTCTTGGTCGACACCCTCAACTACCGCACGCCGTTGCGCGACACCTGGGTCGTGTACCAAGAGAGCGGTGGCACGACAACCCTCAACTTCATCGACAACGGCCGCAATATGCTCTTGGCTCTCGACACCCTGCCCGACCGCGCCGTCGAACGTGAAGCCCGCCGTTTTTGGTTGCGGAACGATGCCGGCCCGGCCATCTATCTCTCCGACTCGACCTCGCACGGCCGTCTCTCGATAGCCCTGCCCTACATCGCATTCGGAACGACACGCATCATCGTGCTCGACGACGAACGGTGGAAAGGCGTCGCCTCACCCCAGCGCATGAGCATCGACTATGCCGTCATAGCGCCGGGGTTCCATGGGAAAATCGACCCCATCAGACAGATATTCGACATTCGCGAAATCATACTTGCCCACAACCTGCCCTACTTCCAGCGCAAGGCTTTGCAGGAAGAGTGCAGGCGGCTGCGCATACGCTGCCACTGCGTGCGCACCGACGGAGCTTTTGTCGCACCCTCGACGACAAGGCTCTAAAAATCGAAAGAGAGTCTCAAATTGAATTGCCGCCCGGTGAGATAGTTGGGCACGGCATTCTGGTTGTTGTAAATATCGGTCACCCAATAATAGGAATTGACGTTGGCAAAGTCGAGAAGATTGAAGACATCGAGCCCTATCCAAATACTCTTGAAGGCCCGGAAAAACGGGCGTTGCATGATGCGGTCTTCCCCTCCGGCCAAACGGCGCGAAAGTCCGATGTCGACACGACGATAGGGCGGCGTGCGGAAATACCCCTCGGCACGCCCCTTGCGCGGGGCGGCCATGGGAAGGCCGTCGGACCAAATGGCTTTGAGCGAAAAACGATATTTCGGGAAGCGGGGCACATAGTCCTGGAAAAAGAGCCCCACGCTATACCGCTGCTCGGTGGGCAGGGGCACATGGCCCGAGGCGGTTTTCTCCTGAGCGGTCATGAGGGAGAAGGTGAGCCACGAGTCCACCCCCGGGACAAACTCCCCGAAAAGTTTCAAATCGAGACCGGCGATGTATCCCTCGGAATTGTTTTCACCACTGTACCACACCCGCACGTTGTCGACCTCATAAGAGATGAGGTGGTCGAGTTTTTTATAATAGACCTCGCCGGTGAGCTTGAAAGGCCGGTCAAGAGCCCGGAAGGTGAAATCGCTTCCCAATATCACATGTATCGAGCGTTGCGACTTGATGTTCTTGTTGAGACTCACCGTCCAGTTTCCCCGGCTGTCCTGCACCGTATCGCGAAATTCCTTGTAAAAAGGCGCTTGGTAATATATACCCGTGGCAAAACGGAAAGTAAGGCGCGGGTTGAAGGCGGGATTGAATCCGACCGACGCCCGGGGCGAGACAATGCACTCCCGATTATAATCCCAATATGAGAGACGCACTCCCCCGGTAAAGTTGTATATGCCCGAAGCATGTTCGAGGGTATAGGTCTCCTGCACATAGGCCGAGAAACGGTTGCTCTCGATGTCTTGCGTCGACCGCAGGCTCGATATGAGCGAAATGCCGGCACCGGTATGAGGCAGCGTGTAACCCGAAGAGTCGCGCGACTCCCACTCCCGCATGCGGTCGTGTATGCGTTCCCGCTGGTAGGTCGTGCCATAACGCAAGGTGTGGCGACCCCATCGCGTCTCACCTTTGAGGGTCAGAGCATAGACATTGGCATTCAGACGGTTACGGGCATGTTCGTGATAAGAGCCATAGCCCAGTGTACCGGCCGTTTCGGGAGCATCGGCACCATTGGCCAGGTCGAGCTCGTCGAGCCAATATTCGCCCGTGATGTCATAGGTTACCTGCTCCCGGGTCGTGAAAGCCGAGGCCAGTAACGAAAGCGAGGTGAATGCCGTGGGGCGGTAATTGAGCGTGAGGGCCCCGAAATAGGTCTGAAAAATATCTTGCTCCTTCCCGTCGAAATAGACCGTAAACTGTGCGGCCGACGAAACGCTGCCATAGCGCGTGGTGCGCGACTGGGGAATAAATTGATAGTTGTTGCTCGATATGTTTCCCAACAAGGCCACGTCCCAACGGGAATTTATCTTATAGGTGAGATAGGTCTGGTAATCGAAGAAACGCGGCTTATACTCCCCCTCGGTGTCGAGCGTGCTGAGGAGGGTCGAATTGGTCTTGAAACGGAAGCCGTGCAACTGCGAGAAGCGTCGGGTGCTCTGCCCCACCGAGGCGCTGGCTCCCAGGAAACTGCCCGAGACCGACCCTTCAAAGGCTTCGGGTTTCTTGTAGGTGATGTCGAGTACCGACGACATCTTGTCGCCATACTCCACGGGATAACCGCCCGAAGAAAATCCCACGGCACCGACCATATCGGGATTGATAAAGCTCAGCCCCTCCTGCTGGCCGGTGCGAATAAGTTGCGGACGGTAGATTTCGATGCCATTGACATAGACGATGTTCTCGTCGAAATTCCCGCCCCGCACCGAATATTGCGAACTCAGCTCGTTGTTGGAGTGCACCCCGGGCATCGTCGCCAGCAAGGCTTCGATGGAACCGCCCGAAGCATCGGGCATCAGTTTCCAGTCTTTGGGGTCGAGTTTCTGCAACGTGGTCATTTGGCGGCGGTACTCGCGTATCTGCACTTCGCTCAGTGTGCGGTCGTTGTTATACATGCGCACGGTGAGCGACACTTTTTCCGAGGGGGTTACCAGTTTCCGGTGCTCGCGGCGGTAGCCGAGGTACGAGAATATCACCTCCACCGTATCGGAGGGGACAACATGCAACTTGAACTCGCCCTTGTCATTGGTAAACGTACCTGCCGATGCGGCCGGGACGGCAACCGTGACAAGGTCCATCGGGGCTCCTTCGGAATCGATGACCCGTCCCGAAATCTCGACACGACGTTGCGCTTGTGCCACCAGGCACAAGAAAAGAAAAAACGATAACAGAAGTTGCCGCAATGTCATACCGTAGTTTCGGTTCGAGAATAGAGGTATCTTGTATGTAAACGGGGTTTCGGGCGTTTCAGTATATTGGGCGTGTGAAATTTTTCTCCGGGTAGGGGTCGCATGGCAAAGCGGGTCACTCCTCATCGAGAATCTGCATGGCGATGACGGCACAGGCTTCGGCATCGGCCAAGGCATGATGGTGTTGCGACAAGTCATAACCGCAACGGGCAGCGACGGTCGGCAAGCGGTGATCGGGCAACTCTCGTCCGAAAACCCGCCGCGAAGCCCGGCAGGTGCAGAAAAAACGATAATCGGGATAGGTCAGGCCGTAATATTCATGCACGGCTCGCAGGCACCCTTCGTCGAACGGGCTGTTGTGCGCCACCAGCGGCAAGCCTTCGATGAGCGGAACGACCTCCCGCCACACGTCGGGGAACAGGGGCGCTTCATCGGTATCGGACGCCCGAAGGCCGTGAATGGCCGTCGTGAACGGCAAATAATAATTGGGGGTCGGGTGTATGAGATGATAATACGTCCCGGTCACCACCCCGTTACGCACCACGACGACACCCACGCTGCATACACTGGTGCGCCGATTGTTGGCCGTTTCAAAATCGATGGCTGCAAAATTTTTCATGGCAAGGTTCTAAATAATGGAGATTCCCCGTCGCACGGGATTCTTAAAAAACGGAGGCAACCGCATCTCTCGTGGGATTCCCCGACAAATGGGGAATGACCGTTGCCGGCAAGGGATAGTCTTACCCAAACCGGGAATCAAACCGCGCAACAATCATACCGGCTTCCACAAAGATTGCGAAGGTCGAAGGCCGGGACAATGAAACAAGGTTTCAGAACGTCGGCTCGACCGCACCACCTCCCATCTTCCTACAAAGGTACACAAATATTTCGGGCGGGTTCTTCGTTTTCGACCAATTATTCGTATTTTTGTAAGGTCAGCCCGTCAAAGGGGACATTCTTTTAATAGCATAAACATCAAACAGATAAGCATGAAAGATTTTCACGAATTACTGAGAGTGCGCCGAAGCACCCGCAAATTTACCCCCGAAGAGATTTCATCGGAAGATGTAAAAACCATCATGGAAGCCGCCCTCATGGCTCCGTCGTCGAAACGTTCGTTGTCGTGGGAATTTGTCCTGGTCGAAGACCCCGAAAAGCTCGAACGCCTTTCGGTGTGCAAAGACAGCGGCGCCAAACTGATAGCCGGTGCCAAACTGGCCGTCGTCGTGCTGGGCGACCCGATGAAGAGTGACGTGTGGATTGAAGACGCCTCCATCGCCTCCACGCTCATTCAACTGCAAGCCGAAGAGCTGGGAATAGGCAGCTGTTGGGTGCAGGTGCGCGGCCGTTATGGAGAGAACGGCGAATCGGCCGAAGATTTTGTGCGCGAACTCCTGAACATACCGCTTCCCATGCAAGTGCTGGCTATCATCGCACTGGGGCATAAAGCCGAGACAAAAACACCGTTCGACCCCGAGAAAGCCGCTTGGGAAAAAGTCCACATCGGCCAATGGTAAAAGAGAAAAAACAACGGGTCGTCTTCATCGGTGCGGGCAACCTGGCAACACACCTGTCGAAAGCCTTGCAGGAAGCCGGACATGACATCGTGCAGGTATTCAGTCGCACAGCCTCCTCGGCACAACAACTGGCCGGGAAACTGGGGTGTGCCATGACCACCAGCATCGAAGCGGTGCGTCCCGACGCCGACATTTATATCTACTCCGTCAGCGACGCCATACTCAGCGAACTCATTGCCCGCACCCCGTTGCCCGACGGAGCGCTATGCCTGCACACGGCGGGAAGCATACCCATGTCGGTATTCGCCCCTCGATGCCAACGCTACGGCGTTTTTTACCCGTTGCAGACATTCAGCAAGGACCGGCCCGTAAAATTTGAAGAGATTCCCCTCTTCATCGAAGGCTCTACACCCGAAGTGACCGCCACCTTGCGGGAGATGGGGCAGGAAATATCGCGGCAAGTCATCGAGGCGTCATCGGAACAGCGGCGCCACCTCCACTTGGCGGCGGTCTTTGCCTGCAACTTCACCAACCATCTCTATGCCATAGCCGCCGAACTGCTCGAACGTCAAGGGTTGCCGTTCGACGCCCTGCGTCCCTTGGTCCGGGAAACCGCCGCAAAAATCGAGACACTCGCTCCGGCCGCCGCGCAAACTGGGCCGGCCATGAGGTACGACCGCAACGTCATGCAGAAGCATATCGACCTTCTCGACGATGCAGAAGAGAAAGAAATCTACCGTATATTGAGCAAGCACATTCACCAGTTTGCCACCTCGCAAATACCATCACCACATGAGTAAAATAGCTTATGACCTCGGCCTCATCAAAGGCTTTGCTTTCGACGTCGACGGCGTACTGTCGGCCGAGACCATTCCCCTGCACCCCAACGGCGAACCCTGCCGCACGGTCAACATCAAGGACGGTTACGCCATACAGCTGGCCGTGCGCAAAGGTTTCGAAATTGCCATCATCACCGGAGGCCGCACCGAAGCCGTGCGCAAACGTTTTGAATCGCTGGGCGTACAACACATCTACCTGGGAGCCAGCATCAAAACCAAATCGTTCGAGGATTGGGTGCGAGCAACCGGCTTGCAACGCGACGAAATCCTCTACATGGGCGACGACATTCCCGACTACGAAGTGATGCAAGCCGTCGGGCTGCCCTGCTGCCCCGCCGACGCGGCACCCGAGATAAAATCGGTGGCCACCTACATCTCTCCCCGCAACGGCGGTCACGGCTGCGGCCGCGACGTGATAGAGCAGGTGATGAAAGCACAAGGCAAATGGTTTGGCGAAGAAGCCTTCGGGTGGTAAAAAACAACGGATATGGATTTTCTGAAAAATTACGACATCATACTGGCGAGCAATTCGCCCCGACGCAAAGAACTGCTCGCCGGGCTCGACATTCCCTACCGGGTGTGCGTGCTGCCCGACATCGACGAAAGTTATCCCGACTCGCTGCAAGGTGAAGAGATTCCCGTCTTCATCTCCCGGGAAAAGGCGCAAGCCTACAAAAGCCTCCTCACGGGGCGCACCCTGCTCATCACGGCCGACACCATCGTGTGGCTCAACGGGAAAGTCTACGGCAAGCCGCACGACAAGGACGATGCCCGCGCCATGCTGCGCGCCCTCTCGGGCAACACCCACACGGTCATCACCGGCGTAACCATCGCCACCTGCGACAAGGAGGTATCGTTTGCCACATCGACCGAGGTCTCGTTTGCCCGACTCACCGACGAGGAAATCGATTATTATGTCGAGAAATACGCGCCGCTCGACAAGGCCGGCGCCTATGGCATACAGGAATGGATAGGTTATGTGGGGGTCACCGGCATACAGGGCTCCTATTACAACGTCATGGGTCTGCCCATACAACGCCTCTACCAAGAGCTGAAAAAATTTTAGGGGAGACGTCCCTTACAGCCCCGTCTCACCGGCCGATGCGCGATGTATCTCGACCGATGCCCGGTAACGGGTATCGGGATATATGGGATTGAGCGACAGGTATCCGCTCTCGATGCGCGTGCCGGCATACTGCAAAGGGGCAACGGCCTGCCGGTGACAATGGTCGGACAGAAGTCGCTCGGGGTCGGAAAAATACTCCACCCGATAGACGCCCTCGCTCCCCTCAGCCACATAGCGGTCATGGAAAAGTCGCGACACCATGCCCATGCTCATGCGCAGGTTTATCTCCACGCAAGGGTGCAACGCCCATGCTCCGACCCGGCGGTATATCATCATGTCGACCCCGAAATACCCGCGATAAACCGTCGCGACGTGACGGGTGAAGAAGATTTCGAGCTGTTCTCTCAGCCGCCTCACGTCACCAAGGTGAAGGTAGGCCGACAAGCGCCGTTCTATCTCTGCGTCGGGGAGCAGATAATTTCCTTTGTATGCGCCCCGCGCATCGGTCACGAACCAAGAATATCCGGCAAACGTGACGGCATTCCCGTCGGAGTAAAACTCCATCGCCATATCCACCGCCCTGTCGAAGAAGGGTTCGCCCACCACCTCGCCTTGCCGGCGAAGCACTCCCTGCACCCAGCGACGGGTTACCAAGTCATAGTCGCCCCGCGTGAAGCACAACCCCTTGCCGCTACCCGACCAGGGGGCTTTGAGCATGGCCCGCTCGTGTCGGGTGACAAAACGGGCCACCTCCTCCTCCCGGGAAAAGAGTGTCGGCAATTCGTCGGGGACATCGACCGACCGGTCACGCAAATACGTCAACAACTCACGGGTGCGTATGCGATGGGCCCACCATCGTTGACGGGCGAGCATCTCGCCCGTGGGCAATGCGTGAGCGGGCGCACCATAACGCAGGAGGCGCTGTGCCGCTTCGGGACTCCACCCCCACGGCAAACACGCCGAAATATCCGACGGCAATGCATGTGGTACGCAAAACCGTCGCCCTATTCCCAGCTTATCCAGGAACGGCTCCAACGGCCGGGCAAACTGCAACGAGGGCAGGCACACGGCATCGCCGTCGCCGGCATACCACACCGGGAGTGTTGACAAATCGTGCGCAATGGCCCGTGCCAAAGGCGGCGGTGTATAAGATTTTCCCCCGTCGGCCAAAGCCAAATCGTTTTCGGGATTGAAAAGGTAGAGTTTCGGCATCAATCGATAGAAAAAATAACTCGCCAGAACGAAAGCGGCAAAGCTATATTGGCGATGTCAGCCGCCTCGCGGAAGAGCGGAGCAATCTCACGGTCGGAAAAGCCGGCAATCCCGCAACCGACGCGGGTCAACAGGAAACGATATTCGGGGTGGCTGCGGGCAAAGGCCAAGAACTCGTCGACATAAGGTTTTATCATCTCCACGCCGGCCCGCATGGTGGGTATGGCATAGGTCTGCCCGGTAAGGCCGCTCCCCACGCCCCACTCGGCGCCGAATTTCTTATTGGCCACAAAAGCGGCTCCGCCATAATGTTTTCCAGCCAGGTTACTGCCAAAGACAAAGATTTCGTTCTCGGCAAGGTGGTCGATGTGGTCCGACGCGATGCGCTCTTGGGGCAGGCGGGGCATATAGAGCCCCCGTCGCAACAAGATTTTCCAAAATGAGGCCGGCAGGGAGACTTGTTCCAGCTCTACGGCCGGGGCAAAAAGCGGGGCTATCTCCTCGTCGGAAAAGCCGGCTATTCCGCAACCGATGCGGGTCACCAAATAGTGATATTCGGGGTGAGAACGGGCAAACGACAGAAAGGTATCGATGTGGGGTTTCACCATATCGACACCGGCTCTTACCACGGGAATGGCATAAGCCGAGCCTTTCAGCCCCTCGGCAACGCCTCCGGCGCCGAACTTCTCGTAGGCGACTTGCGCGGCATCGCCGAAATGGGTTCCCATGAGGGTCGAACCGAATACAAAAATATCTTTCTCGCCGAGTTGCTCGATTTTCTCGGGCGTGACACGGTGGACGGGAATGGCTGTTGTGAACATGATGACCGATTTTTGTGAAGAAAAAAGCGGGTGCAAGCACCCGCTTTCTTTTGAGGTTTTAGACATTGCCGGCTGCCGGTATGACAAGCAATGGCGTGTCGGCGTGGAAAATCATCTTGTGGGCCAGTCCGGGATTGAAGAGACGGGCGAAAACGTTGCGCCGACGTGTGGACATGGCCAAAAGGTCGATTTTCTCTCTCTCGACAAAGGCTTGGAGCTCATCGAGGAGATTCTCCTCCTTCTTGATGAGCGAGCAGCTGACTTCATACCCTTCGTAATGTTTTTCGAGATAGTCTTTCATTCCCGCCAGCCGTACATCGTCCCACACATCACGCTGTGACTGGATATGCACGAAGTGGACGCTGAAACGGAATGCCGAGAAGAGCCGCATGAAAGTATCTACGGCCAACAAATCCTGTTGGTCGAAATTGGTGAAGAAGGCGATGCTTTTCACACTTTCGAAACCGACGAAAGGTACGTTCTCGGGAATGGCCAATACCGGGACACAAGCCGACTCGAAAACTTCGGCCGTCACACTGCCTATGAGGTCACTCTCTTTGCGCCCCTTTCCTCGGGTACCCATAACGATGAGCAACGGACGATTGACCTTGGCATAACGGTAAATTTCGTCTTCGGGTATGCCGTCTTTCCACACCGGTTCTACCTCGACGTCGGGCAGGCGTCCCAGTTTTACCTCCTTGTTGAGGGCTTCGAGCAATTTCTTCATGTCCTGCTCGGCCTGGCGGCGTATCTCCTTATACATCTCCATATCATTGTCATTGACAGCTTCGATGGAGAATACACTGGTGGCCGAGAGCATGCTCATGAAATCGGGAATGAGGTAGGTGTGCAGCAAGACGACTTTGGCTTTGAGCGAACCGGCTATGGTAAAAGCCGTGCGGCAGGCCTTGATAGAATAATCGGAGAAGTCGACGGGAACCAAAATCTGGTTCTCTCGATTCTCCGATTTTTTATTTTGCAACAAATCTTCGAAGATAGGGCTGTCTTCGAGTATTTTGAGGGCACGCGGCAAATCATTCTCGCGAATACGGATACGCACCCCAGATGAAACCACCGGTTGAATCAGATTGACATTCTGGATAGCTACCGGTATGCCTTCATTCTCTAATATACCTTTGATAATCTGAGCTTTCTCATAGGTATATATCGCAACGGTTATTAATCTGTCTTCACTCATAATTGTAAGGATTTAAATATGAAACCTTTGTGGTGCAAACAGAATCGACCCGACGTGATTTCTGTTCAATAAATAGAGAGGGGTGCAGAGGGTGCCCTCCGCCCATGGAGCGCTATGCGTTCTCTTCTTCGAGAATCTTCATGGCCATATCGTAGATGGTCGTGTTGTCGAGGACTACGATACCGCCGTCGGGACCCGGCTCGATGTGGAGACCGCAGTTTTTACCGAATTCATAGTTGTTGCCGCCGAAATAGTTGCGTACGGTTTGGACGGTTACATTCAATTCATCGGCGATACGGTGCATGGAACCGTCGGGTAAACTATCTTTGATACGACGAAGTTCGTTGAAAGTGATTGTCTTTGGCATGGTCTTAAAATTTTAATGGGTTAAACTCTTCTTTTGGTTGTTTTCCGGCAATAAATATAATTTTAATATTCGGGAAAAGCAAATAAATCGGCATTTTTTTACACACATTTTCATGGCCGGCGCCATAAGTATTTATTATATAGGAGTATCGTAAATAAGCCGGCAAAGAATCAATGAAGGGTAAAATTGAGTGAGGGAGCCGCCAGCAGAATAAAAAGGAATGTCGCATACACCACCGCCGTAATGAGGTTCACCCAACGACTGCCGGCATAAGGCGAAGGGGTTCCCGGGGCAAAACGGGAACGCACGAAAAGGAAGAGACGGGCTCCGCCCCACCCCACGAGCGAGCCCCACAACAAACCCGCCAATATGTCGCCGGGATAATGTACGCCCAAATAGAGGCGCGAATAGCAGGTGAGCAAAGCCCATATCACGGCCGTTACGGTGTAGGTGCGATTGCGGAAAAGCATCGTCGTGAAAACGACGATACCGGCCGCATTGGCCGCATGGCTCGAAAAAAATCCGTACAGACCGCCGCGGTACCCGTTGACAATCGTCACCAATGCCGAGAAATCGGGATCCCGTGCCGGACGGAAACGGGCAAAAAGCGGTTTGCATACCGAAGAGGAGAACTGGTCGCACAAGAGCACCACCAAAGCCGCTACCGCGATGAGCCACAAGCCGTTTTTCCACCCGCCGGCGCGAAAAGCGACAAACGCCATCGAAAGCACCAACGGAATCCACACCAGTTTCCCGGTGTAAATCCACATCACCTGGTCCCAGTAGAGAGTATGTCCCTGATTGAAGAAAAGCAGCAGGGAACGGTCGAGTTCCTGTAACACATCGAGCATAACGGTGACAAAGATAGCTTATTTACCGTGCCCGGGCAAGCCGTGGACAACTTTTGTGCCCTCTTATATCACTTCGAGGCGGTCGGTGGGAATCCAGCCGCGATTTCCGTCTTCGAGACGTATCTCGCTCCACTCGCCCACACGGTCGACGATGTAGACCTTGGTTCCCTCATGGAGGACAAAAAGGTCGGTGCCGCTTTCCGATGGGGAACTCTTGGCAATAATGGTCGGGGCGAAGACGATGGCGCTCTCACGCTGGGTAAGCTGCTGTTTCTGCACCGCGGCAAACCGGTTGGCCCCAATCGTAATAAGCAAAGCCAGGAGGCCGGCAAAAAAACCGATCTTGCGCCACACGACACGATCGACGAAGAAATAGACGACCACGCCGGCCAGGAAAATGAGGAAGGCCACCACGGCAATGACCGCCCACACATTCGACGAAAAGAGGTTGCGCAGCGTCGTGAACCACTGATCGAGGAAGAAGGTGCCCAAGGGCTCGATTTTATCGGCAATGCGGGCCTGCGCCATTTCGAGGTTGAAACGGACGTCATCGTTTCCGGGGTCGAGCAACAGGGCCCGCTCGTAATTGAGTATGGCTCGCGGATAGAGTCCGCTCTTGTAATATGCATTTCCCAAATTGTAGAAATAGGCCGCCGAAGTGCCGTCTTGCTCGCCCGACTGCTCATAGAGCTCGACAGCCCGGGCATAATCGCCATTGCGATAAGCCTCGTTGGCTTGTGAGACAAGAGACTGGGCTCCGGCCGGCGTTACCGTGCAGAGCAGGGCGAGAAACATCATTGCCATATATTTTCTTATGCACATCATAGTCGTAGTCGTTTATCGTTTGACATTCTCCATTTTCCCTATCACATCGAGGGTCTCGTCGTAGAGGCGGTCCATCGCCTCATCGCTCTGCGACGGGGCGTAACGGGCAAACTCACAGGTATCGACCACCTGCATCACGCGTTCGATGAGCGAGGCATCGGCGCCATAGGCCGAGAGTTTGGCGGCGACATTGTCGCGGGAAAGTTCTGAAACAGGCAACAAAAGCTTATCGCCGATATATCCCCACAGGGCTTTGAGCGTCTCATCGTAGAAGCGTTCGCTGTTACGTTCTTTGAGGTATTTGCCGGCAATCTTCAAACGGCGTATGGCCACCTTGTTGGCCTTCTTGGTTTTAAGCCGGGCAGCATTGGCATTTTCGCGGGCCTTGCGGTAATTGAGCAACAGGAAGGCTGCCAACAAAAGCAGGGGTACCAAATAGCAGAGGCGATAGCCCCACGAGCCATAGAAGAATGTCTGCACTTTTTCCTGCTGCAAATCACCCAACTTGATATAGCGTATATCCTGATTGAGATGTTTTACCGCTTCCTTGTCGGAGAAATTGGCCAGGACAACCGAATTTTCGTTGCCATCGCCGCGAGAAACGTTCACATGATACTCTTCGGTGCGCAAAGTCTTGTATCGGCGGGTCGTCAAGTCGAAATAGGTAAACTCGACCGGAGGAATGGTAAATTCTCCCGCGCTGCGGGGTATGACGGTATATTCGACCGTGCGGGTACCGCTCACACCCGAGGGGGTATTTTTAAGGTCGGTCGATATTTTGGGGTCATAGACATCGAAATCGACGGGGAATTTCACCTCGGGATTCTTCACATATTTGAGATTGGCCGTTCCCGAGAGGGTCAGTTTCAGGGTGGCGGCTTCGTTGGCGGTAAGCGTTTCGCTGCTCAACGACGACGTGAGTTTGAGATTCGAGCCCACGGCATTCATAAAAGAAGCGGGCCTGGGTGTGGGCAGGGGTTTCACTTTCACGGTAACCGGGGCCGTCGTGGCCGAACGCACCAGCTCCTGCGTCCCGCCCATCATGCGGAATATGCCCGGCATGGCCCGTTCGACAAGAATCGACACATCGTACTTACCCGAAGAAATCTCCAAATCACCGGCATGTTGCGGATAGAGCAACACCTGCCTCAGGGCTACGACCTGATAGTTGTTGCCGTTATAATTTTCGAGCTCGACTTGTAGATTGCCCAAGTCGATTTCTTGCGAGACAAAACCGTCGAAGCTGGGCAGGACCACATTCTGTATTCCCAGCAGGTTCCCGCCACGGAGGTAGACCTTGACCGTGGCCAATATGGGTTCTTGCTCATACACGCTGGTCTTGGAGAGAATGAGACGGGCAAAAAACTCGGGTTCGACCACCTGCGAAGATGGTGTCGAGGAACGCCCGAAGGCGCTTCCCGGCGAAGCGGCCGGCGCATTCTTGTCGGGAGGAAGCACCTGAATGTTCAAAGAGTTCGACGTGAGCTGTTTCCCATCGACGAGAATGGTTGCCGCGGCAAAGGTGTAATTTCCCTCTTTGTCGGCACGGAGCGTATAGGTATAGGAATACTCATTGGTCTTTGTCATCTTGCCCCCGACAATCGACACCTGCGTGCTTTGCGAGGTGGCGGGGCCGAACAAGACCGAAAAGCCGGAGAAATCGGGAGCCCTGAATTCGTTCCCGTCGGCATTCTGCAAGGTATAAACGACTTGGAATTGCTGACCTTGTATCACCTGCTTGGGGGCTGCAGCCGAAAAACGCACCTCTTCGGCCACTACGGGCGAGAGAATTGCCAGACAGGCCGTTAGTGTAAGAACTATTCGTCGTATCTTCATTTTTTTTACTTTATATACAGGTCGACCGACAGCGGAAAGCGCAACTTGTGTCCCACTGCCCGCCGAGATTACCATTCTTTATCGGTTTTACGTTTCTGCCGCTGTTCGAGCAAGGCTTTCTGCACTTTTTCCTGGGTGGCTTTCTCGTCTTGCTGCATAGCGTCGAGAATCTGCTGGGCATTCTCGGGCGACATGGTTCCCTGCGGCTGCCCATTGTCGGCCGGACGTTCTTCCTGCCGGTCTTGATTCTGCTGATTCGGATTGGGCTGCTGTTGGGAAGAATTTTGCTGATTCTCCTTGTCCTTGTCGCGGTTTTGCTCGTTGTTCTTCTGGTTCTGCTGGTTGTTCTGCTGCCGGTTTTGGTTCTGTTGCTGCTGTTGATTGTCCTGCTGCTGTTGCTGTTGTTGTTGCAACTTCAACTGGGCCATGCGCAAATTGTAGCGTGCCTCGTGATCGTCGGGATTACGACGCAAGGCGTTCTTATAAGCCTCGATACTCTCGGCATACTTCTCCTGCATGTAGAGCGAATTGCCCAGGTTGTACCAGTTGGCCGATGACACGGTCTTCTCATCGGCGGGACGTTCCCGACCGGTGAGGTTCTCATACTGCCGGGCGGCCTCGTCATACTTGCCTTGACGAAAGAGGGCGTTGCCTATATTATAAACCGCCATCGACGAGGAGGGGTCGGCATCGAGCGAACGGCGATAATTGATTTCGGCCTCGGTATATTTTTCGTTTTTATAATCATCATTGCCGGCACGCAATTTCTGCCGCGCCGTCTTGGCATCGACGTCTTGTGCCGCCACCCCGGACGAGGACATCAGGGCAACGGCCGCTCCGACAATGAGGTAACAGATTTTCCGCTTCATGACAACGACGTTTTACTTATCAAAGAAATTGACCTTCTTCATGAGTTTGTTTTTGGTGTCGAGGACAAAAATATCGAAGAGGAGCAACGCCAGCGCTATCCATGCCAGCAACGGGAATTGCTCGTCGTACTCCGAATATACTTTGCTTTCGACATCGGACTTTTTCATTTTCTTCACTTCTCCCAGCAACGCGCGCAACGCACCGTTGGTGTTATCGGCCGTCACATAGAGGCCCTCGCCGGCCCGGGCGATTTCTTGTCCCATCTGCTCATTGAGCTTGGTAATCACCACATTCCCGTCACGGTCTTTGCGGAAATCGCCTTCCTGATTGCCCATGGGTATGGGAGCGCCCTTGGGCGAACCGATACCAATGACATCGACCTTTATGCCGCGCTTCGCCGCTTCGGCGGCCATGGCAACGGCATCGCCTTCATGGTTTTCGCCATCGGTAATGACGATAATGGCCTTGTCGGCACTCTCGTCGGGCGAGAAAGAGTTCATGGCCAAGCGTATGGCCTGCCCGATGGCGGTACCCTGCGTGGGAACCATCGTGGGCGAGATATTGGAAAGGAACATCTTGGCCGAGACAAAATCGGTCGTGATGGGAAGTTGTATGTAGGCATCTCCGGCAAAGACAATAAGCCCCACCTTATCGTCGTCGAGGTCGTCGAGCAAACGCGACAACAGCATCTTGGAACGGTCGAGACGCGACGGGGAAATGTCTTGCGCCATCATCGAGTTGGAGACATCGAGGGCTATCATGATTTCGACCCCCTGGCGCTTGACGATTTCGACCTTGGCTCCCATCTGCGGACGGGCTACGACAAAGACCAGTATCAACAACGCCAGTTGTTGGAGGAAAAATTTCAGGCCGGGCTTATAGTGCGAGACGTCGGGCATGAGTTCTTGCAGCACATCGGCACGTCCCATGCGGGCCATATTGCGACGGTTGCGCCACCGGGCATAGAAATAAAGAATCCACACAGCCGGCAGGAGCAACAGCAGATAAAGATATTCGGGGTTGGCAAATCGGAACATGGCAATCGTTTTTTATGGGATATTGCGCAGCAGGGTGTGCCGCAAAAGCATCTCGGCCAGCAACAGCAGCAGAGCCGCCATACCCCAGGGGAGGAACAGTTCTTCTTTTTTACTGAACTCCTTGACGACAAGTTTGGTTTTTTCGAGCTTGTCGATTTCGGAGAAAATCTGTTTCAAGACGTCCTTGCTGGTCGCCCTGAAATATTCGCCGCCGGTGGTATCGGCGATTTTCTGCAACGTGACCTCATCGATTTCGACCGGTGCGTTCTGGTAGGTTATGCCATAAGGCGTCTGTACGGGATAGGGAGCTTCTCCCTTGGTGCCCACGCCTATGGTATAGACCCTGATGCCAAACGTCGCGGCAATCTGTGCCGCGGTCTCGGGGGTTATATCGCCGGCATTGTTGGTACCATCGGTGAGGAGAATGATGGTCTTCGACTTGGCCGGGCCCTCCTTGATACGGCTGACGGCCGTAGCCAAAGCATCGCCGATGGCGGTGGGGTCGTCAATCATTCCGCAACGCACCTCTTTAAGCATGTTGAGCAGGACAGCCCGATCGGTGGTCATGGGACAGAGGGTAAAACTCTCCCCGGCAAAGATGACCATACCGATGTTGTCGGTGGTGCGGCCGGAGATGAATTGTGCGGCCACGTCCTTGGCCGCTTCGATGCGGTCGGGCTGAAAGTCACGGGCCAACATACTGCTCGAAATGTCGAGCGTGACGACAATGTCGATACCCTCGGTCGACTGGTTGCTCCAATAGTCGGTCGATTGCGGACGTGCCAAGGCGACAATAAGGCAGGCTACCGTGGCAAGACGCAGGACAAAGAGCAGATGCCGCAGATATTTCTTATAGCTGTTGCCCATGCGGTCGAATGCAAAGGTCGAAGAAATCTGCAACGAGGCTTCGGCTTTCTTGTACTTGTAGACATACCACACCACGGCCGGGATAAAGAGCAAGAAAAGCCACAGGTATGACGGGTGTGCGAAATTCATAATCGAGGCTTATTTGAGGGTCCATATTTTTCCCAGTCGCTTTCCGATTGGGTGTCGGAGACTTCCGGGGTTGTTTCTTTGGCAGCAGGGGCACCCTGAACCGCCGAGTCGGCAGGCGAACCGTCGGCAGGCGTGGCCGGGTCACCGGCGGGAATCTCCTGCGGTCGCGTCTCCTCGACGAAGGAAACGGCATTGCGCATGGCCGACTCATTGTCGTCGGGAGCCGGTTTGAGCTTGGCAAACTTCACGAAGTCGGCCATTTCGAGAATCTCCTTCATCTGCTTGTTGAGAAGGCGGGTTTCCTGGTTCGAACGCAGTGCTTCGACGATTTGAGACGAGGTCATCTCCATGGCCTGAATGCCAAAACGGCCCGAGAGATACTCCCGCAAAATATCGGTAAGATGGGTATAATACTCTTTTTCACGCCCCCCCTGCCACAACTTCTCGTCGCGTAATTGGGAGAGAGCCATGAGGGCTTTTTCGTGCGGGGGAAGGAGTTCCTCGGGCGACACGTCTTCGCGCTTGCGGGCAAACCGCTTCACATAGATTCGGTAAGCGATGTAGGCCAAGGCTGCCAGAAGAATCACCAACAACACTATCCAACCCCACAACGGCATGTTGTCCCACAGGAGAAGCCACCAAGCCGACGAAGGAGCCCGCACCCCCTTGATGTCGACAATGGACTGCGTGGTATCGACGTCCATGGGAAGAATTTTAAGACTGAGGGCTTCGGTCGTGAGGGTATCGACTCCCGACAGGTAGCGGAACGGCGGAATATAGAAAAAGCCCGAGTCGAACGAGGTAACCAACAGGCTGCGGTCGATTTGTATGCGGCCCTGCCCCAAGTCGGTCGTGTCGGGACGCGACACTTCGAGTATCTCTATTCCCCGGACAAGGGTGTCGGCAAAAGTGGGTAAAAGCCACACCTGGTCGCCGGCATCTTGGGCTACTTCGAGGCGTATGCGGGTCTGCTCTCCCATCCACAGGGTCAGCGAGTCAATCGACGCATGCACCGACACATCGGCAGCAACCGCCCGTGCCGGCGTTCCGGTCGCCATGATGGCAACGAGAGCCAGGAGGCTGAGTGCGATGCGTCGAGTGATTTTATTTCTTAGTCGCATATTCTTTTCCTTCTTTCTATTCTATAAACGGCGTTTAAAAAGGTTCATCAACGCCACGACGAAATCTTCGTCGGTAGCTACCGAGGTGATGTCGACGCGACTTTTTTTCAGCGATTCGTCCATCTGCGCCTGCCGTTCGTTCCACCAAGCGGCATAGTTTTCGCGCACCCGCCGCGAAGAGGTATCGACCCATACATCGCCTCCCCGCTCGGCATCGTGCAACTTGACCAGCCCCACGCGAGGCAACTCGGCCTCACGCTTGTCATAGACCTGTATGGCGACGACATCGTGCTTGCGGTTGGCGATGGTCATGGCTCCGGAAAAATCTTCGGGGGTGATGAAATCGGAAATGAGGAATACCGTGCAACGCTTCTTGATGGCATTGGTAAGGTAACGCAAGACCTGGGAGAGGTCGGTACCGGTGTGCTCGGGGGTGAAATCGATGAGCTCGCGTATGATGTAGAGGACGTGTTTCTTTCCCTTCTTGGGGGGTATAAATTTCTCGATGCGGTCGGAGAAAAAGATGACACCTATCTTGTCGTTGTTCTGTATGGTAGAGAAGGCCAACGTGGCGGCAATCTCGGTCATCATCTCTTTTTTCATTTCACCCACGGCGCCGAAATTGCGACTGGCCGAGACATCGACCAGCAACATGACGGTCATTTCGCGTTCCTCTTCAAAAACCTTGACATAAGGACGCTGCTGCCGGGCGGTCACATTCCAATCGATGTCTCTCACATCGTCGCCATACTGGTATTCGCGCACCTCCGAGAAGGCCATACCCCGCCCTTTGAAGGCCGAATGGTATTGCCCGGCAAAAATGTTTCGAGAAAGTCCGCGCGTCTTTATCTCGATGCGACGGACCTTTTTCAGCAACTCGGTTGTGTCCATAATAATACTCCTTTGCGGGTAACGCGGCGATTAAGGCACTTCGACCTTGTTGAGGATTTCGCTGACGATTTCTTCGGTGGTGATGTTGTTGGCCTCGGCTTCATAGGTAAGGCCGATGCGGTGACGCATGACGTCGTGGCATACGGCACGCACATCTTCGGGAACGACATATCCGCGTTGTTTGAGGAAGGCATAGGAACGGGCGGCCAAAGCCAAATTGATGGAGGCACGGGGGGAGGCCCCGAAGGCGATCATATTTTTGAGGTCGGCCATACCGTGGTCTTGGGGGAAACGCGAGGCAAAGACGATGTCGACGATGTAGCGTTCTATTTTCTCATCGATATACACTTGTTGCACCACCTTGCGGGCTTCGATGATGTCTTCGGTTTTCAGCACGGGTTTCACCTCGGCTTTTTCTCCGGCGATATTCTGGCGTATGATGAGTTTTTCTTCTTCTTTCTTGGGATAGTTGATGATGACTTTGAGCAGGAAACGGTCGACCTGAGCTTCGGGAAGCGGATAGGTACCCTCTTGCTCGATGGGGTTCTGGGTGGCCATGACGAGGAACGGGTCATCGAGCTTGTAGGTATTCTCCCCGATGGTGACCTGACGCTCCTGCATGGCTTCGAGCAGCGCACTTTGCACTTTGGCCGGGGCACGGTTTATTTCATCGGCCAGGACGAAGTTGGCAAAAACCGGGCCTTTTTTTACCAAAAACTGCTCTTTGGCCTGGCTATATACCATGGTTCCCACCACATCGGCCGGGAGCAAGTCGGGCGTGAACTGTATGCGGCTGTACTTGGCATCGATGAGCGACGCCAACGTCTTGATGGCAAGGGTCTTGGCCAATCCCGGCACACCTTCGAGCAAGATATGTCCGTTGGACAAGAGACCTATCATCAACGAATCGACGAGATGTTTCTGTCCCACGATGACGCGGTCCATGCCCATGGTAATCATGTTTACGAATGAGCTTTTACTGGCAATCAGTTCATTAAGCTCCCTGATATCTACTGTCTGGCTCATAATTTATCGAGTTTTCTATGGATTAGACAATTTTCTTTTTTTCTGATGCAAAAATAGAAATGATTATTTCACATTTAACAATTAGAGTGTTAAATCAATAACAACTATCTATTAAAAAAAACTAAGTCGCCGCTTCGGTACGAAACGGCGACCTGTTGGAGGGGCTAATCGAATTTCTCGTTCAGCACATCGGCAAAGGCTTTGGCTTTGGCCAACGAAGAGGGGCTGTCTGCATCGATAGCGTATTTACGCGGGTCGGGAATCTTCACTTCGAGACCTATCGAGAGACGGTTGGGATTGGGCATTACATCTTTGTTTTCTTCATAGATGTAAACCCAGAAATCTTTGCTGCCATAAAATTCGAGTGCCAACAGCGTGAGGCGGTCGCCACGGCCAAGACGGTGCACGGCAATCGGGGGTAAAGCCTGCACGTCGACGGGGTCGGCAACAGGGGTCGTTTCTTTTTCAGAAACAACTGTCGGTGCCGGATTGTTCTCGGCCGGGAGGGTTTCTTCTTCGGTCGAATGGGGCGTCGCTTCGCGTGCCGTCTCTGCCACCGACGGTTGTTCCGTGGGGAAATAATAGTTCCACGCATCGCTCAGGGTGATGCCGCGACGGTTCAGGTTCCAGAGTGTACCGCCGGCCAGAATCAGAAGCAAAAACAAGATGGCGCAGAGGGTCGTGAGTATGGGGCGACGTTGCATCTTGTCCCACATCGAGGGCGCATCGTCGTCTTCTTCATCTTCTTCGTAGTCGGTTGCTTCGGGCCCGTTTGCGACACGAGTCCCGGATACCTCCGATGAGTCAGAGGGGGCTGTTTCGGCAACAGCGGCAGTTTCCATGCCGGCGCCTTCGGGCTCACACGACTCGCTCCGGGATTCGGGCTCACAGGCGGTTTCGCCGGGAAACTCGACCTCAGTTTTTCCGGCAGAGGTCGCAGCATCTTCCCCTCCGGATTGTTGAGCGGCCTCTTCGGCGGCGGCCTGAGCCTCGGCGACAATCTTTTCGAAAACGAAATCGGCCAAAGCGTCCAACTCTTCTTCGGTAAGTTTTTTCACCTCTTCTTCCTCTTCCTCACCGGGTTGGCCACCGGCCTCCTCATCGTCGGCTGTCATTCCGGCATTTCCGGCCTCAGATTCGGATTCGGATTCGTCGATATTTTCAACCTCGGGCTCGGAGAGAATCTCCTCCCGGCTCGCTTCATCGGTAGCGGCAACGGGTTCGGGCGTCGGTTCTGCCCCATCGGGTTCTTGCGAAGTCTCTGCGGAGATTTCGGCATCAGGGGCAGCGCTCTCGGGGACGGCCGCGGCTGAGTGGCAAGTGGCGGCCGTCGTCTCCTCCGGCGAAGTCTCTTCGTCGGTCATGATGCCGACCTCGACCATCTCTTCCTCTTCCGTCTCGTCGGCAGAGTCGTTGTCGTCGCTCGCAGCGATTTCATCGGGGAGGGCATCATCGGGCAACACCTCGGGAATAAAACAAGAGAAGGGGGCATTGACGGCTTCGCGCATGGCCTTGTCGGGCGCAAACGAGAGTTTGTAATGGCCGGGTATTTCCATGGGCTCTCCCGTGCGGACATTGACGCTGGCACGAGGCTCCACCCACACCGAGCGGAACTGACCCAGCCCGTTGATTTTCAGATTTTCGCCCTGCGATACGGTATCGGAAGCCAACGAGAAAAACTCTTTCAAGAACTGCTCGGCCTCCTTCTTGGTGCAATTACACTTACGGCTCAGCAAGTCTATCAATTCAGGAAGGGATATTTTGGCATTCATCGGGCAGAATTCTCTTTAATACGATTTTTCAACACGGCTCCGGGCTTGAAGGTGAGCACAATGCGCGGGGGAATAAGCATGCGTTTTCCTGTCGCGGGGTTGACGGTGATGCGTTCGAGCTTCTTGCGCGGCTCAAAGGTTCCGAATCCTTGTATCGAAACCGAATCCATCGAGATGCTGCGCTCCTTGATGATTTGCAACAGCCCCGAATAGAGGGCATCGACGCTCTTCTTGTCTTTTGCAAGCCGCTCTTGCAAAATCGAAAAAAACTGTTTGTGTTCCACGACAGACGATGTTTTTGGTTTTAAGCTGCTATATTACTATTTTTTTCTCAAACGGCCAAATATCCTCCTGAAAATAGGTCGCCCCGACAAGAAATGCCGGGGCGAGCGTGGATATGGAGGGAATGTGCCGAACTAATCGTTCATCGAAAGCAGCAGTTCTTCGTTGGAAGAGGTCTTCTCCATGCGGTCCTTGATAAAGGTCATCGCCTCTATCGAATTCATGTCGGAGAGATACTTGCGGAGAATCCACATGCGGTTGAGGGTATCCTGGCTGAGCAACAAGTCATCGCGACGGGTGCTCGATGCGGTAATGTCGACGGCGGGGAAAATGCGCTTGTTCGACAATTTACGATCGAGTTGCAACTCCATGTTGCCGGTACCTTTGAACTCTTCAAAAATGACATCGTCCATCTTCGAGCCGGTCTCGGTGAGTGCGGTGGCGATAATCGTGAGGCTACCTCCGTTCTCGATGTTTCGGGCCGCTCCGAAGAAACGCTTGGGCTTGTGCAGGGCATTGGCATCGACACCGCCCGAGAGCACCTTGCCCGAGGCCGGCGACACCGTGTTGTAGGCGCGGGCCAACCGGGTTATGGAGTCGAGCAGTATGACGACATCGTGACCGCACTCGACCATGCGTTTGGCTTTTTCGAGCACAATGCTGGCGACCTTGACGTGACGCTCGGCCGGCTCATCGAAGGTCGACGAGATGACTTCGGCCTTGACGCTGCGGGCCATGTCGGTTACCTCTTCGGGGCGTTCGTCGATAAGCAATATCATCATATACACCTCGGGGTGGTTGGCGGCAATAGCGTTGGCAATGTCTTTAAGCAGCATCGTTTTACCGGTCTTGGGCTGGGCGACAATGAGTCCGCGCTGGCCTTTACCGATGGGGGCGAACATATCGACGACGCGACACGAGATGTCGTTGCTCTGACTTTTACCGGTGAGATTGAATTTTTCCTCGGGGAAGAGGGGGGTGAGATGGTCGAAGGGCACGCGGTCGCGCACATACTCGGGCGAGCGGCCGTTGATGCGGTCGACTTTCACGAGGGGGAAATATTTCTCGCCTTCTTTCGGGGGGCGTATCGGGCCTTCTACCACGTCGCCCGTTTTCAGGCCGAAAAGCTTGACTTGGGCGGGCGAGACATAAATGTCATCGGGCGAAGCCAAATAGTTATAATCGGACGAGCGAAGGAATCCATACCCGTCGGGCATCATCTCCAACACACCGACACCGGAGAGTATGCCGTCGAAATCGAATACTTTCTCGGGGACTTGCGGCCGATATATCGGAGCGGGGACGTTGTCGGTGTTTCCTTGTGCGGCATTGTTTTTTCCACGGGGCACAAAACGCTGGCGTTCACTGCGGGGGAAGAACGACTGCAAGTGCACATTGTTTTCGACGACGGGCTTGGCCTGGACGTCTTCTTCCCTGCGCGGCGTTTCACTCTCTTCGGCCACCGATGCGGGGGCAGCCTGCTCGGGTGCGGCGGCTGGAACTTGTTTGGATTCGGCATCGGCCGGTTCGGCGTTGAGTTTCTGTATTTTGGGACGACGTCCACGAGGTTTCACCTCGGGGGCAATATCGTTTGCCGTTTCGGCGGGAGATTGAGATTGAAGGTTCTCTTTCGGTTCTGTTTCGGTCGCCGGCGATTCTGCGGGTGTATTTCCGGGATAAGCAATCTCCACCTGCTCGGTAAGGGCCGGGTGTGAGAAACGTACCCGGCGTGTTTTGGGGGCTGAATCGGTTGCCGGGGCTTCGGCGGCTTCGGTTACCGGGAGAGCGGACTGGGACTCTTCGGCCGGTTTGTTTTTCGGCTTGCGACCACGGGCAGGTTTTTCGGGCGCATTTTCTGACGGGGCGGCCTCGGCAGCCTTTGCAGGGACTTTTTCGGCACGTTTGGCATTTGCCTTGTTCTCCCTGGCGGCGCTCCGCTTGCCGGCCATATCGATGGCTTGCTGGTCGAGTATGGCATATACCAACTCGTCTTTGTTGGGGAAATTTACATCGCCGAGGTTCATTTCCCGGGCAATACTTTGCAATTCATCGAGATCTTTGTCTTTCAGTTCCAGAATGTTATACATAAAATTCAAGGGTATTTTCATTGCAGACAGTCAAACATACGACAACCTTTCGCACCGAAAGGTCTATCATGCTGCATCAATAGAATATGATTTTAATAATAAGATGACGGAACAGGTGTAATTTGAAAAAACTGGGTCGGTTCCTATTCCGATGCAAATATATTGGATTTTTTCGACATAACAGCCGAAATAGACAAGAAGTTTTTATGTTAATTATTTTTCACATCTGATTTCCCAAATCTGACGGGTCTCGGGCGTGATTTTGTAACAGTCGGAACTGCGTTCGCCGACAATCCACACGATTTCTTCTCCGGCACAAAGGAGCCAGGTCGACTGTTTCTGCGAAAGGGTGTACTTGTTGTTGTTGAAATAGTCACTCAACTTTTGACGGCCTTTCATGCCAAAGGGGCGGAACTTGTCGCCTTCCCGCCAGGTGCGCAGGAGAAGGGGGAACGGCAGGAGCCCGGCATCGAAACAGGCGGTGTCGGGACGGCGCGGTATCTGGTAACCTTCGGCATCGTGCAGGGTGAGCGTGAGTTTCACGGGATAATCGACCGACAATGTGCCATACTCGATGAGACGGACTATCTTCTCGGAACGATGGGGGTAAAGTACAAAATCGGTGCGGTCTTTGAGCAACCGATAGACCGGAGCATCGAAAAATCGCCCCGACGGCGCATCGAGTGAGGCCCATATATCATCGAGTTGTGAGGAGTGGAAGCCATATTCCCTGATGATTTCAAACAACAGGGTGCGAGCTCCGGGCAATGCGCGCAACTGTTCTATGTCGATGTGCAACCCGTCATCGCAAGAGGTGAGCAGCTGTTGCCTGTAATCATCGACAGCCACGCGGTAAATCGACTCGACTTCGCGCAGATAGTCGGCCGTGTGGGCCAGGGATTCGTAGACCGAAGGATTGATCGACTGCATGAGGGGCAGCAACTGCAACCGAATCTTGTTGCGGGTGTAAAGGGGCTCCCGATTGGTGCTATCGACGATATAAGTGAGATGGGAATCGAAGAGGTAGGTCTCTATTTCGGCCCGACTGAGCGACAATAGGGGGCGAATCACTTTCCCGCTGAGCGGCTGTATGCCGGTGAGACCGGTAATGCCCGTTCCGCGAATGAGATTGAGCAACATCGTCTCGATGGAGTCGTCGCGATGGTGAGCCACCGCCACATAAGCGGCACCGGCCTCCCGACGCTGCTGCTCAAACCACTCATACCTCAACTCCCGACAAGCCATCTCGACCGACACCTTGTTGGCCGAGGCATAGGACATCGTGTCGAACGTTATCTCGCGAAAAGGCACCCCCATCTCGGCGGCCACCTCCCGCGCAAACTGCTGGTCGCGCACCGACTCTTCGCCCCGCAACTGGAAATTGCAGTGACAAGCCTCACAGCGATAGCCCAGCGACGTGAGTATCGAGAGCAGGGCCACGGAGTCGGCCCCGCCGCTCAACCCCACCAAGACGAGTTGTTGCGGCGTGAGCGGAATGTGCTGCGCGATGTACTGGCGCACGCGGGCGAGAAGCGTTTGTCGATTGTCCATGCGGTATCGGATATTTTACACAAACATATAAATTTTTTTTCGTTTTTCGTCGCAATCGGGTCATTATCCGCACCAATATTATTAAATTTGCACCTGAAACAGAAATATCATCAAGTCATGATAGAAAAAATAAACCGACTGAAAGAAGAAATCGAAGCCCTCTCGGCCTCAAAAGCCGAAGAGTTGGAAAATCTTCGCATCAAATATTTGAGTAAAAAAGGGGAAATATCGCAGCTCTTCAACGATTTCAGGAATGTTGCCGCCGAGAACAAACGCGAAATCGGCCAACGGCTGAATGAGTTGAAAGAGATGGCAACAGAAAAAATCAATGCGTTGCGCGAAAAGCTCAACGAGCAAACCGAAGCCGACAACACCATCGACCTCACCCGCACGGCCTACCCCGTCGCATTGGGCACACGCCACCCCATTTCCCTGGTACGCAACGAGATATGCGACATCTTCGGCCGTTTGGGATTTTCTATTGCCGAAGGCCCCGAAGTCGAAGACGACTGGCATGTGTTCTCGGCGCTGAATTTTGCCGAAGACCACCCCGCCCGCGACATGCAGGACACGTTCTTCATTCAACGTTCGCCCGATGTGCTGCTGCGCACCCACACCTCGTCGGTACAGACCCGCGTGATGGAACACGCCCAGCCCCCCATTCGCATCATCTGCCCGGGACGCGTCTACCGCAACGAAGCCATCTCGGCCCGCGCCCACTGCTTCTTCCACCAGGTTGAGGCACTCTACATCGACAAGAACGTGACATTCGCCGACCTGAAACAGGCGCTGTTGTTCTTTGCCAAAGAGATGTTCGGTCCCGAGACCAAGATACGTCTGCGTCCCTCCTACTTCCCGTTTACCGAGCCGAGTGCCGAGATGGACATCTCGTGCGACCTGTGCGGCGGAAAAGGTTGCTCGTTCTGCAAACACACGGGCTGGGTGGAGATACTGGGTTGCGGCATGGTCGACCCCAACGTGCTCGACGCCTGCGGCATCGACAGCAAGGTATATACCGGTTATGCCCTCGGCATGGGTATCGAACGCATCACCAACCTCAAATACCGCGTAAAAGACCTGCGGCTCTTCTCCGAGAACGACCAACGTTTCCTCGAAGAGTTTGAGTCGGCACACTGATTTCTTTTCGCACAAGACAGAACACCGCCATACCCCTCCCCTTCCCGGCGAGGGGTATGTCATATCATAAAGAAGAGATGAAAACAGAAGAGCGCTACCGGGCCGTCATCGAATGGTTCTCCAAAAACATGCCCGTGGCCGAGACCGAATTGCATTACCAAGACCCCTACCAGTTGATTGTTGCCGTTATCCTGTCGGCACAATGCACCGACAAGCGGGTCAATCTGGTTACCCCGGCCCTGTTTGAGAAATATCCCACCGCCGAGGCTCTTGCCGGGGCGACTCCCGAAGAGGTCTACCCCTACATCAAAAGCGTCTCATACCCCAACAACAAGGCGCGCCACCTGGTGGGCATGGCCCAAAAACTCCTCAGCGACTTCGGGGGCATCATGCCCCAGGAGGTCGAAGAGTTGCAAAAATTACCGGGCGTTGGACGCAAGACGGCCAACGTGGTGGCATCGGTGGCCTTCAACAAGGAGGCGATGGCCGTAGACACCCACGTCTTCCGCGTGTCGAACCGCATCGGTCTTACCCGCCACTCGAAAACGCCGCTCGAAACCGAGCGCACGCTGGTAAAGCACATTCCGAGCCATCTCCTGCCGATTGCCCATCACTGGCTCATTCTGCACGGCCGCTATGTGTGCACGGCTCGCAATCCCAAATGCGACGACTGCGGCCTGAAAAACGCATGCGCCTATTTCATAAAAAAAGAGAAAGAGAATTCTTAACGTGTCGCTATCTCACCCACCTCGGCCGACACGAAATCGATAAGCAGCCGCGGGGCTATCTTTATCTGCAACCCCCGCACTCCGGCACTCACATAGATAAAGTCATAGTCGGGCGCCGTCGCATGGAAATAAGTGGGAAAATGTTTTTTCATGCCTATCGGCGAGCAGCCGCCCCGTATGTATCCGGTCGTGGGCAACAGTTCTTTCATGGCAATCATCTCGGCACTCTTGTTGCCCGATATCTTGGCGGCGGCTTTGAGGTCGACCTCCATGTCGCCGGGTATGACGCACACAAATATGCCGTTGCGGTCGCCCCGCAACACCAATGTCTTGAAAACCCGTTCTATCTCTTCGCCCAACTGCTCGGCCACATGGGTGGCCGCCAGATTCTCGGGGTCGACTTCATAAGGAATCAGTTCGTAGGATATTCCGGCCTTGTCGAGGAGGCGGGCCGCGTTGGTCTTGTTGATTTTCATACCGGCTGCTTTTACGCGACAAAGATACGATGTTTCGGACAAAAAAGAATCCGCCCTTCAATAATTTATCGAAGAGCGGATTGCAAATAAAAGTGGGTGAAAAATCAAATTGCTTTCTCGATGTCCCAGACAAAAGCGCGCAGGCCGAGAGCCGGTTTGGCCTCATCGAGGGTATGCAGGGCTTTGAGCACGATGCCCAACCGGGTCTCATCGACGATGGAGAGAATCGCCGAGTTCATGCTCGGCCAGGCATGAGACCCGTAATGGGGCTCTCCCGACTTGGAACCGCGCCCCTGCACATCTTGCCAATAGGTAAATCCCCGGCAGTTATTGTGGGTGAGTACATTGTAGACGTCTTCGTAATGGGCTTGGTCAAAGACTATAAATAAGGCTTTCATCGGAATGTCGTTTAGTTGTTATACTTCTTTTGCAGCTTTTTGCGCGTGCGCACAACGCCATTCTTGGCAAAGATGGCATAGACCACGGGGACTATAAGCAAGGTAATCAAGGTCGATACCGAGAGCCCCCATGCCACGGTCATACCCATGGGGCGCCACATCTCCGAACCCTCGCCCGTTCCCATGGCCATAGGTATCATACCGAATACCGTCGTGAGGGTTGTCATCAACACAGGACGCAGACGGGAGCGGCCGGCATGTATGACCGAATAGGTGATGGAATATCCCCGCTCGCGATTGAGATTGGTGTAGTCGATAAGCACGATACCGTTCTTTACGACGATACCGGCCAGCATGACCAGACCTATCAGCGCCATGACGCTCAGGGGGGTGCCCGTCACGGCCAATCCCAGGAATACGCCGGTCGCCGCAAAAGGCAGCGAAAGCATGATGATGAAGGGATAGGTGAGCGACTCAAACTGGGCGGCCAACACGATGAAAACGAGCAGGACAATCATGACGGCCAAAATCAGAAGGTCGCTGAATATGTCTTGCTGGTCTTCGAGCGAACCGGCCAGCGCGACAGAGACATCAGCGGGAAGGTCGATTTCGGCAAGGGCGGCCCTCACCTCGTTGGCCAAAGTACCCAGGGCGGCATCGGGAGCCACATATCCGGTAACGGTCACAACGCGTTCGCGGTTCTTGCGCTCGATGGTGGGCGGAGTAAGCCGTTCGACAACGGTACCCAGTTCGCGTATGCGGACGCCGTTTCCGGCCGCGTTGTAAACGACGATGTTCTCGATGTCCTCAATCGACTGGCGGTATTCGGGAGCATAACGCACCGTGATGTCATACTCTTCACCGTCTTCACGGTAATATGAGGCGGTCGTACCATTGATGCGGCTTCGCAGATAGGCCGACGCCGTGGCCACGTTCAAGCCGTGCAAGGCCAGTTTCTCGCGGTCGAAATCGACATGGTATTCGGGGATATAATCCTCGCGGCTGATGCTTGTTCCAGAGCAGCTCCTCATCTTGTTCATCACCTGTTGCACTTCACGGGCGATGCGGTCGGTGGTCATAAAATCATAACCGTAAATCTCGACATCGACCGAAGCCTGAGAGGCCATACCACCGGTTCCTCCACCGGCGAGGACCTCAAACGTTTTTATCTCGACATACTTGCTCAGGTCGTGACGCATCGACTCACAGATTTCGAGCAAACCGCGTTCACGGTCACCGACACTCAGAAGGTCGATGTTCATCGACACGATGTGCGTACCGTTTTCCTGTATCGAACCGTAGGTGTTGTCGGTATCGGCCTGTCCTACGGTGAAGTTGATGGTTTTTATCTCGGGATATTTTTCCCGGAACTCCTTGGTGACACGCAACGCCACGTCGCGAGAAATCTCGGTGCGCGTGCCGATGGGCATCTCTATGTTCACGGCCACACGGGCATTATCCTGCGTGGGGAAAAACTCAGAGGGAATCACCTTGGTCAACATCATACTGCCCACGAAAACCAGGATAGCCATCACCACCACCAGCGTGCGGTGACCTACCGCCCAGGTGAGCAGGCGGGCATAGTCCCGGTCAAGGGCATCGAGTGCCCGTTCGATGGGGGTGAATATCAACTTGTAGATGCGACCTTTCTTGGGATTGAGCCGCAACCACTGCGAGCAGAGCATGGGAGTAAGCGAGAGGGCGGCTATCGTGGATATAATCATGATGATGCTGACAATCCAGCCCAACTGACGGAAGAGAACACCCGCCATACCGGTAATCAAGGTCAATGGCAGGAACACGGCCAACATGGTGAGTGTCGACGCGATAACCGAGATGGCCACCTCGTTGGTACCATGCACGGCGGCCTGTTTGGGGGCACTTCCCCGTTCGATGTGGTTGGTCACGTTCTCGAGCACCACGATGGCATCGTCGACCACCATACCGATGGCGATACTCAACGAACTGAGCGATATGATGTTGAGGGTATTTCCCGACACCAACAGGTAACAGAACGAGGCAATGAGCGAAATAGGTATCGTGATGATGATGATGAAGGTGGCGCGCCAGCGGCCGAGGAAGAACAGCACGACGAGCATCACAATGACGAAGGTCACCAGCACCGTTTCGACAAGGCTGCTGATGGTATTCTCGATGTTGGTAGAGGTATTGATGATGATACCGAGTTTGACGTCGGAAGGAAGCGTCGACTGTATGACAGGCAATTTCTCGAGCACCTCGTTGGCAATGTTTACCGAGTTGGCCCCCGACTGCTTCTGTATCACAATCATACCGCCCTGCTTGCCGTTGTTGTAGGCTTCTTGCTCACGCTCCTTGACCGAGTCGACCACCCGGGCCACATCGCGCAGATAGACCGAGCTGCCGTTGTAGGTGCCCACAACGATGTCGTTGAGCTGGTGAGGGTCGGAGAACTCTCCTTGCACACGCAACGAATAGGTATTGGAACCGATGTCGAAACTACCGCCGGGCGTATTGAGATTCTCACTGGCGATAATCGACGAAATGGTCTCGACCGACAGATTATAGGCTTCGAGTTTATTCGGGTCGCAATAGACCTGGATTTCACGCTCGGGTGCACCCGAGATGGAAACGGCACCGACCCCCGAGATACGTTTCAGCGGATTGGCCACCTTGTCATCGAGAATCTTGTAGAGACCGGGCATGCTCTCCTCGGCGGTAACAGAGAGTATGACAATAGGAATATCCTCGGTACCGAACTTGAAGAGCACCGGCGTACCGGCATTGTCGGGCAACGTGGAGCGTATCATGTCGATTTTGTCACGCACATCGTTGGTAGCCACGTCGATGTCGGTACCATACTCAAATTCGAGCGTGACAATCGAGAGGTTTTCTTTCGATTGCGAAGAGATGTCTTTGAGGTCGCTCACGGTGTTGAGCGTGTTCTCCATGATTTTTGTGACGTTGGTCTCGATATCGGCGGCACTGGCACCGGGATATGAGGTAAGCACCATGATCGTGTTGGTCTCGATATTCGGCAACAAGTCGATGGAGAGGCGGGTCAACGAGAAAAGACCTATCACCACGACTGCGACAAAACAGAGGGCCGTCGTAATGGGTTTCTTGACCGCGGTGGAATAGAGACTCATATTGTTGTTTTTTTGAAGAGGTAAGACGACTTGTTATTTACTCTACAACCGTGACCTCTGCCCCGTTGTAGAGACGCGATTGTCCTGCGACGACAACACGGGCCCCGTCGGGAACTCCCGAAAGGACCTCATAGCGGGAATCGGTGCGACGTCCCAACTCGACTTTGACGAAATCGACCTTCCCGTCGTTATAGACATAGACATAACGGTCGCCCGAGCCGGTCTGCTTCACGACAGCCAAATCGGGTAAAACGACACGACGCTCGGTTCCGAAGTTGATGTTCACACGGGCAAACATGCCGGGACGCACCCGCATGTCTTTATTGTCCAACTGTATCTCTACCGGGAAGGTGCGCGTAGCGGCATCGATGGTGGGATATACAAGGCTTACTTTCCCGGTAAATTTTTCGTCTTTATAGACATCGAGACGTATCGTCACCGGCATACCTTCTTTGACTTGGGTATAGAAACCTTCCGAAACGTGTATCATCAGTTTCACGGGGACAATGTTCTGCACGGTAAGGAGGGGGGTTCCCGCGGAATACATGTCGCCGTTGTCGTAGTTGCGAGCCGTCACGATACCGTCGATGGGGCTGATGAGCTGGGTGTTTTCTTTGAGGTTCTCATAAGCGGTGCGTGCCACATCGAGTTGGGTTTGCTGGGCATCGAGGAGCTGTTTCGATGTGCCTCCCACCTCATAGAGGGCCAGTTGGCGGTCATATTCGAGCTGGATATTGTCGAGTTGCGTTTTGGACTGCACGAGGCTCGAACGGTCCATCTCGGCCAGCAACTGCCCGGCTTTTACCCTATCGCCGACCTCCACCAGAATTTTATCGATGCGTAAAACGACCGACGGAGATATGTTATTGACCACATCGGCATCGACCGTGGCGGTAAATTCCTGTGTCTGCTCGACCGGTTGCACATTTACGGTTTCGAGTCGCACCTGAGGCTTTTCTTCGACAGCCGTCGTCTGTTTCTTTTCTTCGGTACAAGCCGTGAGTACCGAAAGCGCCATGACACAAATAGCGGCATTTCTTCTAAAACATTCCATATATAAGGTATTTTTATTTTTCTTCATCGAGTTTATAACGGTCGAAATCGACATTTCCCGAAATCTGTTCGAGGTCGGACTGTGCCGTGAGATAATCGTGTATGGCCTGGAAATAAGAGAGCCGCGACGTGGCCAAAGCCAAGTTGGCATCGTCGAGTTCGATGATGGTGGCGGCTCCGACTTCAAACTTCTTTTGCATAATCTCGTAGGCTTTCTCTGCTTGCCGCACGCCCTCTTTGCTCGATGCGACCTGCTTGATTGATGCCTTGATATTGTCCATGGCCGCTGTCAGCTGCATGCGCAGATTGCGTTCGAGGTTGATGCGTTGATACTGCATCTCGTTGTAGGCGACACGAGCCTGCTTGCCTTTGTAGTACCGGGTTCCGCCACTGAAAATGGGAATCGACAACGAAAGGCCGACGTAAGAATAGGGGGTCCAACGGAAATCATCGAACATGCCGCCATTGCTCATCGAAGACCATGTATAGGAACCGACAAAGGCCAGTGTGGGTGCCCACGACATGTGCTGGGTTTTCAGAGCCTGTTTCAGATAAGCGCCCTGCAAGTCGAGTTGGCGCAAACTGGTGTTTGCCGCCAAGGACGTATCGGGTTGCAACATATCGGCATACATGTCTTCTTCATAATCGGAAAGGCGGGTGGCAAGACCTATGCGCAGCTCGGCATCGATGCCCAAAAGCACTTTGAGATTGAGTTTGGCGAGACGCAAAGCATTCTCGGCCTGCAACAGCGAAGGTTCGAGGTTGCGGACTGCCACATCGGCTCGCAACACATCGTATTCCGATGCCGTACCCTGCTCGAATTTGTGCCGATATGTATCGGCATTGGCACGAGCATTGGCGTAGCTTTGCTGCAAGACATCGTAAGAGTCTTGTGCCATGAGTATGGCATAATAGGCTTTCTTCACCTGATCGACCATCGAAAGACGCGACGAACGGGCGCTCTCGACCGATTGTTCGAGCTGCACGGCCGACAATTTGAGGCTCTTCCAAAGAGAGGGTGCTATAATCGGCAATGAAAGAGAGAAACCGGTCGACCAGGAATTATCAAGACCCACTTCGAGACCGTCGTCCATGCCGGGAATATCCATATACATGACCTGCTTTTTCAACGTACGGGAATAAGAGCCCGAATAATCGACCGTGGGCAGCAATCCTCCCAAAGTCTCACGTCGGGCATAGTCGGTGCGTTTTATTTCCATGTCGGAGACGACAATCGTCGGGTTTTCACTGAGGGCGATGGCGATAGACTGGTCGAGCGACAACGTAATAGAGTCGGTCGGCCCGGCTGCGACTCCCGTTGCGATGCCTAAAAACATCGACACAAAAGCAAACGCCATACAATTCTTCTTTTTCATTTCAGAATTCAGGTTTGGTTACTTTATGTATGTTTTGCAAGATTATGCGCAGCGACTCTTTTCAAGAGATTCTTCCACCCATATTCTCAGAGGACAGTTTCAATGTATATATCTGTTTTTTATCGCGGGAACCATATTCTCCAACAAGGGTCAACCTTCTACGATTTTCATTCTCAAAGGAAAGCCCTTTGGCAAGAGAGTGTGGCATGACATCAATTCATGTCGGCTTCGGCAAAATAACGATTGATGATTTCCAACCCCTTCTCGGTGGCAATGCCGCGTATAAAGGTTTTGAAAATCATCTCAAACGCTTCCATGAAGGTAAACTCCACGGTGCATATCTCGTCGAGGCTGAAAAGAATATCGAATTTTGTCGAGAGGAGTTGTGCCACAATGTCACAACGGCACTCTTTGAGAATGACCCCTTCGGCCTGGCCTTGTTCGAGAATGTGGCGCATACTTTCGGTTTGGGAAGCCCGCTCATCATCGAACATGCGCGACACCTGGGGGTGATAACGTTTCAGGTCGGAAAAATAGTTGCGATTTACATTGCGCATGCGTTTCCATTGTATCATAAAGACTTCGAGCAAAAACACCAAGGCATTGTCGACTTTCTGGGCAACCTCCAACGACATTTTTTCTATCTCCCTACGATTCCATGTAAGGCATTCGAGCAAAAGTTGGTCTTTGTCTTTAAAGAGTTCATACAAAGTTCGTTTTGAAATACCCACCTGTGAAGCGATATAATCCATCGTTATGGATTTGATGCCATGGCGGAGGAAGAGGGCAAATGAGGTTTCTATTACTCGTTGTTTCAGATCGCTGGTCATTGTAAAATATAGATATTGGAGCACAAAGATATAAGAAAACTCAATGAAAGGGAAAAGTTTTCTTGGATTTGTGCATATACACTGTTAATTCATGTAAACTCCGTTGTGGAGGGCTTTCCCGGCAAACCGTGTCGAATCAACAATCGCAAAGCACCCAACCATGACAATGCAACACAAAACAAGCCATAAAACAGACAATTTATCGGCATACGCCTTGTTTCAATATAATTTTGTTTAAAAATCACATTTTATGATGCTGATTTTCCATATAAATCCCTATATTTGTAGAGCTGAAATTTGGCCTGACTCAAAAGCAGGCCGTTTTACTGTTTAAATCTTTATATAAACATATATGGCAAAAGTTACGAAAGAAGCCGCCTTGCGCTACCACAGCGAAGGTCGCCCGGGGAAAATAGAAGTAATCCCCACCAAACCTTACAGTACCCAAATGGACCTTTCGCTCGCCTATTCACCGGGTGTAGCCGAGCCGTGTCTCGAAATCGAAAAAGATGCCCAGACAGCGTATGAATACACCTCGAAAGGCAACCTTGTTGCGGTCATCTCCAATGGTACGGCCGTGCTGGGACTTGGCGACATAGGAGCCTTGGCAGGCAAACCCGTAATGGAAGGCAAAGGACTACTGTTCAAGATTTTTGCCGGCATCGACGTGTTCGACATCGAAGTCAACGAGAAAGACCCCGAGAAATTCATTCAGGCCGTGAAGGCCATCGCCCCCACCTTCGGCGGCATCAACCTCGAAGACATCAAAGCCCCCGAATGCTTTGAAATCGAAAACCGACTGAAAGCCGAGCTCGACATTCCCGTCATGCACGACGACCAGCACGGCACGGCCATCATCTCCGGCGCCGGACTGCTCAACGCCCTCGAAATCCAAGGCAAGAAAATCGAAGACGTGCGCATCGTCGTGAACGGAGCCGGCGCATCGGCCATCTCGTGTACCAAACTCTACATCATGCTCGGCGTGAAACCCGAAAACGTGGTGATGGTCGACAGCAAAGGGGTCATCAACGACAAACGCACCGACCTCAACGAGTCGAAAAAACAATTTGTCACCCACCGCGACATCAGCACACTGGCCGAGGCCATGAAAGGCGCCGATGTGTTCTTGGGCCTCTCCCGCGCCGACGTGTTGAGCACCGAAATGGTGCAGTCGATGAACGACCGCCCCATCGTCTTCGCATTGGCCAATCCCAATCCCGAAATCTCGTATGAAAAGGCCAAGGCATCGCGTCCCGACCTGATTTTTGCCACCGGCCGTTCGGACTATCCCAACCAAATCAACAACGTGCTGGGATTCCCCTACATCTTCCGCGGCGCACTCGACGTGCGGGCCACCTGCATCAACGAAGAGATGAAACTGGCCGCCGTCTATGCCATCGCCTCCCTGGCCAAAAAACGAGTACCCGACGTGGTGAACGCCGCATACGGCGTCGAAAGCATCAGCTTCGGTCCTGAATACATCATACCCAAAGCCCTCGACCCGCGCCTGCTCACCACCGTGGCTCCCGCCGTGGCACAAGCCGCCATCAAATCGGGCGTGGCCCGCAAGACCATCGACAACTGGACGGCTTATCAAACCAAGCTCGAAGCCCTCATGGGCTACGACAACAAGATGTTGCGCAACTTCACCGACATGGCCAAGCAAAACCCCAAACGCGTGGTATTTGCCGAGGCCAACCATGTGAACATGCTCACCGCCGCCGTCACGGCATACCAGGAAGGCGTATGCCACCCTATCCTCCTGGGTAACGCCGACTACATCAGGAACCTCGCCAAGGATTTGGGACTGAGCCTCGACGGCATCGAAATCGTCAGCCTGCGCAGTGAAGCCGAAGCTCACCGCCGCCGGCACTATGCCAAAATATTGTCGGAAAAACGTCACCGTGAAGGCATCACCCCCGACGAAGCCAACGAGAAGATGTATGACCGCAACTACTTCGGCATGATGATGGTCGAATGCGGCGATGCCGACGCCTTCATCACCGGTACCTATACCAAATATACCGAAACGATACAGATTGCCAAAGATGTCATCGGCATTCGCGAGGGCCACACCCACTTCGGTGCCATGCACATCATCACGACCCCCAAAGGCACCTTCTTCCTGGCCGACACGCTCATCAACCGTCACCCCAATACCGAGACACTCATCGATATTGCCAAGCTCGCCAACGAAACCCTCAAATTCTTTGCCCAAGAGCCCAAAATCGCCATGCTCTCCTACTCCAACTTCGGTGCCGACAAAGTGGGCAGCCCGGCTCTCGTGCACGAAGCGGTTGCCGCCATGCAACGCGAATATCCCGACTTGGCCATCGACGGCGAGATGCAGGTGCACTTTGCCCTGAACAAGGAGTTGCGCGACCGCACCTTCCCGTTCAGCCGACTGGCCGGCAAAGATGTCAACACGCTCATCTTCCCCAACCTCAGCTCGGCCAACTCGGCCTACAAGCTGCTGCTCGAAATGGGCATCGGCAACTCCATCGGCCCGATACAAATGGGCTTGAACAAGCCGATTCACTTCACCGACATCGAGAGCTCGCCGCGCGACATCGTCAACCTCACCACCGTTGCCGTGGTCGACGCCATCGTACAAGAGAAAATCGAGAAAAAATAAGTTTTTCAATCTTTTACCGACGGCACCGTTCCGAAATCATTCGGGACGGTGCCGTTTCCTTATCCGACTTTGCTGCCATGAAAAAAACGCTTTTACTGCTTTTCCTGTTTGCCACCACTGTCCTTTCGGCTCAAAACGTGGTCAACATTCAATACTCTGATAGTGATGACCCTGTGTGGAAACTAAAAAGTTACGACGCACAGAAATTCTGTAAATTGCGAGACATGAAATTGCACCCGATAAAATGGAAAGACATCGAAGGGGTGAGCGACTACATCTATTTCTCAATCATCTTTCAATAAACCGGGCCACAAACAAGCCGAGGCGGTGAGGGTTATGTCCTCACCGCCTCGGCTGTATAAGAGAGTGTCGGGCATTTTACGACCGGGGATTGAAACGCAGTTCCTTGCCCCGGCAGGAGGGCTCGACCTGTCCGTTCCGATAGGCTATGATGCCATTGACAAACGTGGTGTCGATGGTCACGGGGAAGGTATGGTTCATAAAGGGCGACCAGCAGCACTTGGTCAACACGTTCTCGGGAGTGACGGTATAAGGCTGTTGCGGGTCGACCAGCACCATATCGGCATAATATCCGGGACGGATAAATCCGCGGCGTTCGATTCCGAACAACTTGGCCGGAGCATGGCACATGCGTTCGACAACGGTCTCGACGGGAATCTCACCCTGCAACGATTTTTCGAGCATCACCTGCAAGGAGTGCTGTACCAGGGGGCCGCCCGAGGCGGCTTCGAGGCACGACCCCTCCTTCTCGGCCAAGAGGTGCGGAGCGTGGTCGGTGGCCACGACATCGATGCGCCCCGAGACAGTGGCCTGCATGAGTGCTTCGCGGTCGGCCGCCGTCTTGATGGCCGGGTTCCACTTGATAAGGTTCCCATACTCGGCATAGTCGCGGTCGTCGAAAAAGAGGTGATGCACGCACACCTCGCCGGTGATGCGTTTTTCCTCAATGGGGCCGTCACTCAGGAGGGTCAACTCCTTGGCCGTGGAGAGATGGAGCAAATGCAATCGGGCATTGTAACGTTGCGCCAATTCTACGGCCTGCGACGAGGAGGCATAACAGGCTTCGGCACTGCGTATCAGCGGGTGAAAGGTCACCGGCAGGTTTTCGCCGAACTCTTCGATGTACTTCTGTTTGTTGGCCTTGATGATTTCTTCTTTTTCGCAATGCACGGCAATGAGCGCGGGTGCCTCGGAGAAGATGCGGGACAGCGCGTCGGCATTATCGACCAGCATATTCCCGGTTGACGAACCCATAAACACTTTCACGCCGCACACCCGGCGATAATCGGCACGAAGCACCTCTTCGATGTTTTCGTTGGTCGCACCGATGTAGAACGAATAGTTGGCCAATGAAGTCTGTGCCGCACGGGCGAACTTCCAGTCGAGTGCGTCACGCGTAATCGTAGGGGGCTTGGTGTTGGGCATCTCCATGAAGGAGGTGACGCCCCCGGCCACAGCGGCCATCGACTCGGTATTGATGTCGGCCTTGTGGGTGAGGCCGGGCTCCCTGAAATGCACCTGGTCGTCGATAACACCCGGCAGGAGCCACTTGCCGGTGGCATCGATGACGCGGTCGACATGGTCTTCGATGTCGGCATAAGAATCGTCGGTATAGACGGTCGAGATGGTATCACCGACCACCAGCACCGAAGCCAACTGGCTTTTGCCCTCGTTGATGAGCAGGGCATTTTTTATCAAGAGACTTTTCATGGGTGCCTCAACGGGTTATTGTTTGCTTTTCTGGGGATATTTCCTGAACCAGCTCCAAAATTTGAGCCGCAGGACACCGAAGACCGCTTCGCCGAAGATGCCGCCGCTCATCTTGCTCACGCCGAGTTCGCGGTTGATGAAGATGATGGGCACTTCGGTTATCTTGAATCCGCACTTGTAGGCGGTAAACTTCATCTCGATCTGGAAGGCATATCCTTTGAAGTGGATACGGTCGAGTTCTATCGTTTCGAGCACCTCGCGACGGTAGCAGACAAAACCGGCCGTGGTGTCGGCGATTTTGAGTCCGGTGACGATGCGCACATATTTCGAGGCGTAGTATGACATGATGACGCGCCCCATGGGCCAGTTGACCACGTTGACGCCGGTAATGTAACGCGAACCGATGGACATGTCGGCTCCCCCGTTGGCACAGGCGTCGTAGAGACGCAACAGGTCGTTGGGGTTGTGGGAGAAATCGGCGTCCATCTCGAAGATGTAGTCATACTTCTGCTCGATGGCCCATTTGAAGCCGGTGATGTAGGCCGTGCCGAGGCCGAGTTTTCCCCGCCGCTCGATCATGTGCAGACGGCCGGCAAACTCGTCGGCCTGCAACCGCTTGACGATGTCGGCGGTACCGTCGGGTGAACCGTCGTCGATAATCAACACATCGAATACATGCGGCAACGTCATCACCGCGCGTATGATATTCTCTACATTTTCTTTTTCGTTATAGGTCGGAATGATAACCACCCCGTCGGCTTTTTTCTGGACTTCACTCATAAATTTGAGGCGTTGGTAAGTGGCTACAAAGTTAAACGAAATAGGGAGATTGCAAAACTTCCTCGGTATAAAATATCGGAATGCGACCCGGTTTTGGGGACGAAACGTTCATTTTTGCCAACCGCGGAGGTTCCGAGGGCATGCGAGCAGGAAGAGAGGATACCGGCGAAACGGGCACGGGAATTTCCGTCGGAATTTTGTTTTTACATTCCAGGCTCCTGCTTTTTGAGGTAAAAAATGTATTTTTGCGACAACTTTTCAGAATCATGGTCGAACTCCATTCGTTACAAAATCTGTTCTTGACAACGGCTCGCGGCGAAGCCTTGAAGCGTTTTGTCAAGGACGGCTCTCTCTCCCGGCTGCATGTCTCGGGGTTGCAAGGCTCGGCGGCGGCGTTGCTGCTTTCGGGGCTTCCCGAGTGCGGCGTCACGACGCTTTTCATCGCCAACGACGCCGAAGAGGCCGGTTATCTCTACAACGACTTCACCCAGATACGGGGCGACGAGCGGGTGCTGTTTTTCCCCTCGGGCTACAAGCGGGCGTTGAAATACGGGCAGGTCGACCCGGCCGCCGACATTCTCCGCACCGACACCATCAACCGGCTGCAACAGGCCGCCGAACCGCTCATCGTGGTGACCTACCCCGATGCGCTTTGCGAAAAGGTGGCCTCGAACGAAGAGCTGCACCGCAACACCCTGTGGCTGGCCAAGGGCGAGAAGTGCAACCTGACCGATGTGGCCGACATTCTCTCGGGCTACGGATTCGAACGCGTCGACTATGTCTACGAGCCGGGGCAGTTTGCCGTCAGAGGCAGCATTGTCGACGTCTATTCGTTCTCTTCCGACCTGCCCTTCCGCATCGACACCTTCGGCGATGAAATAGAGAGCATACGGGCGTTCAACATCGACACGCAACTTTCGCAAGAGCCCGTCGAGGAGATTTCCATCATTCCCGACCTGCAAAAGGGTTCCGAGTCGGGCATCTCGCTGCTGCAATTCATCGACCCGCATACGATGCTCGCGGTGAAAGACCTGGCCTGGGTGCTCGAACGCATGCACAGCATCGCCACCGACACCATCTCGCAGCAGCTGCTCATCACCGAGGAGGGCGACCTGCATGCCCGCGAGAAACTTATCGACGTCGACGAGTTTGCCCGCGGCGTGCTCGACTTCAAACGCATCGACTACGGCAACAAGCCGTTCCACGGAGAGACGGGTGCGACCCTGGCGCTGAACTGCTCGCCGCAACCCATCTACCACAAGAATTTCGACCTCGTGAGCGAATCGTTCTCTTCGCTGCTGCACGAGGGCTACTCGCTCTATATCCTGAGCGACAGCGAGAAACAGACACAACGCATCTCCAACATTTTCGAGGACAAAGGCGAAGACATCGCCTTCACCGCCGTCAACAAAACCCTGCACGAAGGATTCATCGACAACGAATTGCACCTCTGCTTCTTTACCGACCACCAGCTCTTCGACCGATTCCACAAATACCGGCTGCGCAGCGAAAAGGCCCGCTCGGGCAAACTGGCGCTGTCGCTCAAAGAGCTGCGCCAGTTCGAGGTAGGCGACTACATCGTGCACATCGACCACGGCGTGGGCAAGTTCGGCGGGCTGTTCCGTGCCGAGCTCAACGGCACCATGCAGGAGGTCATCAAACTCATCTATCAGAACGACGACATTCTCTTCGTCAACATACACGCCCTGCACAAACTGGCCAAATATCGGGCCAAGGAGGGTGAACCGCCCCGCATCAGCAAACTGGGGTCGGGTGCCTGGGAACGCATGAAGGAGAAGACCAAGAGCAAGATGAAAGACATCGCCCGCGACCTCATCAAGCTCTATGCCCAACGATGCAACGAAAAGGGCTTTGCCTTCTCGCCCGACACCTTCATGCAACACGAGCTCGAAGCCTCGTTTATCTATGAAGACACGCCCGACCAACTGAAATCGACGGCCGAAGTGAAAGCCGACATGGAACGCGACCGTCCCATGGACCGCCTCATCTGCGGCGACGTGGGCTTCGGCAAGACCGAAATCGCCATACGCGCCGCCTTCAAGGCCGCCTGCGACAACAAGCAGGTGGCGGTGCTGGTACCCACGACGGTGCTGGCCTTCCAGCATTTCAAGACATTCAGCGAGCGGCTCAAAGATTTCCCCGTGAAAGTGTCGTACCTGAGCCGCGCCCGCACCTCGGCACAAATCAAAGAGACCATCAAAGGCATCGCCGACGGCAGCATCAACATCGTCATCGGCACGCACCGCCTCATCGGGAAAGACGTGAAATTCAAAGACCTCGGGCTGCTCATCATCGACGAGGAACAGAAATTCGGCGTCGCCGTGAAAGAGAAACTCAAACAGATGCGCGTCAACGTCGACACCCTCACCATGTCAGCCACACCTATCCCCCGCACGCTGCAATTCTCGCTCATGGGAGCCCGCGACCTCTCGGCCATCACCACGCCGCCCCCCAACCGCTACCCGATACAGACCGAAGTGCACGCCTTCAACGAGGACATCATACGCGAAGCGGTCAACTTCGAATTGAGCCGCGGCGGACAGGTCTTCGTCGTGAACAACCGCATACCGCAACTCTACGACCTCGAACGGCTCATTCACAAGCTCGCACCGGGTGCCCGCACCGTCATCGGCCACGGGCAGATGAACCCCGAGGAGCTCGAACGGGCCATCTTGGGCTTTGCCGACTACGAGTATGACGTGCTCATCGCCACGACCATCATCGAGTCGGGCATCGACATGCCCAACACCAACACCATCATCATCAACAACGCCCAGAACTTCGGCCTGAGCGAGCTGCACCAGTTGCGCGGCCGCGTGGGTCGCAGCAACAAAAAGGCTTTCTGCTACCTGCTCACCCCTCCCCTGCGCGAACTTACGGTCGACGCGCGACGCCGCTTGCAGGCCATCGAGAGTTTCTCGGAACTGGGCAGCGGCATACACATCGCCATGCAAGACCTCGACATACGCGGAGCGGGCAACCTGCTGGGCGCCGAACAGAGCGGATTTATCGCCGACCTCGGCTACGAAACCTACCAGAAAATCTTGCGCGAAGCGGTACAGGAGTTGAAAGACGATGAGTTTGGCGACCTGTATGCCTCGGCCGACAGCGAACCGGAGAGCTACTCGGCCGATTGTCAGATTGAGTCGGACCTCGAACTGCTCTTCCCCAACGACTACATTCCCGGCGCCTCGGAACGCATCTCGCTCTACCAGGAACTCGACAACATGGAGAAGGAGAGCGACATTCAGGCGTTTGCCGAACGGCTGCGCGACCGCTTCGGCCGCATACCGCACGAGGGCGAAGAACTGATACGCGTGGTGAGCCTGCGCCGCATGGCCAAGCAACTGGGCATGGAAAAGGTGGTGCTGAAACAGGGCAAGATGATTCTGCATTTCGTCTCGGACGAGCACACACGGTATTTCCAGTCGCCGGCCTTCGGCAAGATACTGACCTACCTGCAAAAGTATCCCCGCCGCTGCCAGCTGCGCGAGATAAAGGGGAAACGGTCGATGGTCGTGGCTCAGGTCGACTCGGTAAAGTGCGGCATGGAGATTCTCCAAGAGATTCTCAACCTCGACGCGGCCTGACAGTATTTCTTGATTCTTTATCTGACATTCGCCTTTGCCCGGTGTGACAGACATATCTGCCGGCCATAGCGAATGAACGACCTACCAAACGAGCCTGTACAAGATCTCACGACTTTATTGGAGATGCCAAGTGAAAGGTTCTACACACATTGGGAATATAGACAGACAAAATCCCGCACAAGCTCTTAAAAAAAATGCTCGTGCGGGACAGGAATAAAGAAGACTACAATTTATCTATTTGAATATTTCTTTCCACTTAGCGCGTAACGACTCTACTGTCTCATGCGTATTTGTAGAACTTGTACTCGGCTTAACCACCCGGCGTACCCGCGGTAAAGAGGAGCCAAAATACTTTAAGAAATATTTTTCAGCATCCCGGCCATTAAAAACGATGGTATCGATGGTCGGGTATTTTTGAAAGAAACCCAGTATGTCATTCGGCTTCACATGGCGCAACTTCCAATTTGTCGAACCTTCTCTTTCTGCCGATTCAAGCACAGTCCACAAAGCAATGCGCCTCATGGTCAAAGCATGTGCCTTATCGGCATACGAATCGAACGACTCACAGATTAACGAAGTAAATACTTCCCAAAACCTGTTTCTCCTGTTTCGGTAATATTCCCGATGAAGCAACGACTCATCACCGGGCAACGTGCCCAAAATGAGTATTTCGGGACTTTCGCCCACTAATGGCGACAAAGTATTTTTATGTAAAAGTGAAACTTGTTTTTTTATAAAAGCGCACATTCGTCAATATCTGAAAAAAGACAAACAATCAATATGTTTCAATCACTTTCCTCTCAAAAATCTTCTCTCCGCTATCGGAGTTATATTTGTTCTCATCATACGTCAACTTATCTCCTTCGTAAACGTAATTACTTCTTCGTATCAAGATACTCCCATAACGATAATCATATCCGATAAGCCTGCCATCTACATCATAGGTATAGTAGTGGGAACGGGTATAGCCATCTGTTGTTCTATATTCATATTTAATCGGATTCCCTTTCAAGTCGAATTCATTTTGGAAACCACCCTCCTTCTTCCCATTTGCATAGTATTCCACAGAGAGGATTTTTGTGAACGTTTCGTCATAGAACCGAATAACGCTTTTTGGTTTTCTCTTCAACCTCGCTTTCAAAATGGCAGCAATAATTCCCTGCCCATTACCTATCGTAGAATCCACACAATCGTACCATTCGGGACTCTCTACATCATACCTGTTTGACTGCGGTTCTATAATCATTGTCAGACCGTTATAGAGGCAATCAAATTTATCGAAATTATAGTAAATAAGCTCACTCTCATAATATATCTGTAAATACTCAAAAAAAGCAGGATAACTGTAAATAATATTATTATAACTATGCAAATCATGTCTCTCACACCAAGTCGGACGGCCTATTGAATCGTACTCATAAGCCGTCCATTCTTTCTTTCCATTTATGACATTGGTGATTGTTTTGGATATATATTTCAAGGTATCATAGTCATCATTATAAAAAACATAAGCCACCTCATAAGTGTACGCCCCTTCATACCAATCATATTTCAACGATTTGTCTCCATAACGATAATTGGTATATAATCTGACTCTATTGTCATTGACGTACTTTTCATAACCGGTTTGTTTTCCATCAGCATCGAAAGAGTAAAACTCTTTCGTCTCATCACCTGTTGCCACATCAACTGTAACCCGCGACTTGACTTTCGAATAATCAACAGTGACATTTTCATTCGGTGCACCGCTATTATCATCACTTTTGTCGCAAGCCGGCAGGAAAGCAACCATAAGTAATAAAGATATAAATCGTATTGATTTCATTCCATATAAATTTATTCATGTGCAATGATATAAATAATATTATGTCTACAAAATATTTTTTATAATTTTTAATTTAAAGAATCATAACCACATGAATCGGCGAAGAGAAACAAAATGCAATGGGGATAGGAAAGGCAATTTCGAATCCTATATGATAATAATTTACCTTTTTTAAATAGGCTTGGGCAACACGTTCCTCCTTGACTGAATATTTCCTGCCGCTTCTCACTAAATCCCATACTTTTTACATTAAAGGAAAACAATAGTGAATTTATGAATGAAATGAAATGAAATATCTCTTGTAAAACAGCACAAAAGACTGAAAGAAAAAGACAGGAAGATTACGGTCTTTTGCTTTTGCTCGCTGCTCCACCACTCCCCCGCTGTTCTTTGCATTTTCCCGCTGTCCTTGTCATTCCCCGCTTGACGGGGAATCCTCCCGCATGGCAAAAAGCCGGGAAATGACAAAAACTCCAAACCAACGCAAAAAATAAAGCGGGGAAACTGTAACCTTTTCCTTACTTTTGCGACTAAGAGAGAAAAAACCTCTACTTACAAACCCCATGAAAAAGACCTGTCTGCTTCTATTACTGTGTTTGCTGGCAACAGCCTGCAACTGCGGTCTGACCCTCGAACAGCCCGAGATAACCCACAATCTCTCCACAAATAATCTGGTCCTCGAACGCATCGTGTGCACACCCGAGGCAACGCGCCTCGACCTAACCGTATGCTGCCTGCCGGGAGGTCGATTCTCCCTATCGCCCGAGACGCATTTGCAAAGCTCGAAAGGGGAACGGAAATATGCCCTTACCCGAACAGAAGGCGTCGAGACACGGAAGAAAATCCAATCCGATTCGACAGGACTCACCGCCGTCTCCCTGTTTTTCGAACCACTGGCCGACGGAGAAGAGCAAATCGACTTCATCGAAAGCGAAGAGTGGCAACTTCTCGGCATCAGCCTCTCCCCTCGAAAGAAACCGGCCAAAATCGAATGCCTCATCGAAGGGTCGGTCACCGGCCGTCCCCAAAGCACGGCCATCTTGCTCAACAGCCCCGAAGAGGTATTCAACCGATACGCATCAAAAGGAAACATCGTCATTCCCGTGCGCAACGGGAAGTTCTCCTATCGGTTACGAACCGACACCTGCACGGCCTACGGGCTCTGTTTCAACGACGAGTGGATAAACGGCCGCGCATACATCAAAGATTTTTTCGCCGTGCCGGGACGCCTCGTGCTCACCATCAAAGGTGATGACACTTTTCGTGTCGAAGGGGGCAAACTCAACGATGAGTACCAACGGCTCCGCTCCTATGGTCATGAACGCATGCAACCCATTTTTGACAGGCGCGACTCACTCGATAAAGCCCGAAAATTCTACACGCCGGAAGTCTATGCCCTCTTCGACGAGATGGACTCCTGTACCGACCGTACCAAACTGAACTTGCTGAGCGAGAAATTCCAAAACCTGCGGGTCGACGGGAAAGCATACAGCCGGGAAGGCGAAGCTTTGGACAAAACAGCACAAAAGACCATTACCGAAATCGGAGAATGGGAGTTTGCCCAAATCAAGGGACACCCCTCATTGGCCACCTATTACCTGCTACACGAGAAACTGAAAGCGTGCATCGTCTATGACAAACAGCCGGCACCCGATTCCCTGGTCGATGTTTTCCGCGCCCTATACCTCCCCTCCTATCCCGAACACCCTTTCACCCGGGAAATCGGGACATACCTCCAATCGCAACAGACATTTGTCGGAGGGAAATACATCGACCTCGTTCTGCCCGATACCACAGGCACGCCACACCGGCTCTCTGAACTGCTACGGGGCAGCAAGATTGCCCTCATCGACTTCTGGTCGATTCACTGCGGGCCCTGCCGCCGCACCTCAAAGGCAATGATTCCCGTGTATGAAAAGTACAAGGACAAGGGGTTCTGCATCGTCGGCATCAGCCGCGACGGCAGACAACAGATGATACGGGGCATACGCCATGACGGTTACCCGTGGATAAACCTCATCGACGAATACAACAGAAACCAGATATTCAAAAGCTACGGTATCGACAATTCCGCCGGCTACACGTTCCTGGTCGACAGCTGCGGCACCGTCATCGCCGCCGGCGCTTCGGCCGAAGAGATGACGGCCATCGTCGAGAGATATTGCCAGTGACGACTTCCCGTCTTTCCCGCCTAGCAGGGAAACAGCGGCGCAAAGGGGTTCCGGGCAACCCTTCCTTTTGAGCCCTCCTTCGCACAAGAAGGGAGTGGACATGGTCTTTGCGAGATTTCCCGGCACAAATCGGGATTTCCTGAAAACGGCGAGCCCCGTGCAGTCGACTGCGCGGGGCTCGTCATGTCATCGGCCCTTACTCGGGGAATCGCAACGACTCGACCTTGGAAAGACGCTCACGCAAACGGGGAAGCATGGTGCGGCGCTGGCGCAAGGTCATGTCGCAATCGAGGTCGAAATACTGGGAGATGATGGTGGCATTCTCTTCCTTGACAATGCGCATCACATCATTCATAAAGGGATATTCAAAAAATATGCGCACATCTTCCTCGACGAGACACTCGACGATTTCGTTGGCGCGTATGGCGTCGGCGGCCGCTGCCCGGTAAGCCTCGATGAGACCGCTGGTCCCGAGCTTGATGCCCCCGAAATAGCGCACCACGACGATGAGCACGTTGGTAAGCCCGAAGGAGTTGATTTGCCCCAAGATGGGCTTGCCGGCCGTTCCCGACGGCTCCCCGTTGTCGTTGACCCGATATTCGGTGCGGGCCGCGCCCAACATATAGGCCCAACAAACGTGCCGGGCATCGTAATACTCTTTTTGGTAACGGGCTATGGCCTCTTTGGCCTCATCGAGCGTCGACACAGGCACGGCAAAAGAGATGAACTTGCTCATCTTCTCCTTGTAGAGCCCCTCGGAAAGGCGGGCTACGGTGAGGTAGGTGTCGTCGGCCATCGGCAAAAGAGGGAAAATGTGTTTTTATCAGCAAGCCTTGAAACTCATGTCGAGCCCCTTGACCGAATGGGTAAGCGCACCCACCGAGACGAAATCGACTCCGCACTCGGCATAGTCGCGAATGGTGTCGAGCGTGATGCCGCCCGACGACTCGGTCTCGTAACGGCCGGCAATGCGACGCACGGCCTCGCGGGTAAGCTCGGGGGTGAAATTGTCGAGCATGATGCGGTCGACACCGCCCACACGCAGCACTTGCTCCAACTCGTCGAGGTTGCGCACCTCGATTTCGATTTTGAGGTTCTTACCTTTCTCTTCGAGGTACTTGTGGCAACGGGTGATGGCAGCTTCGATGCCACCGGCAAAATCGACATGGTTGTCTTTGAGCAGTATCATGTCGAACAGGCCGATACGGTGATTCACCCCACCTCCGATGCGCACGGCCTCTTTTTCGAGCATACGCATGCCGGGCGTGGTCTTGCGGGTATCGAGCACGCGGGTGTGCAACCCTTTGAGTTGCTCCATATAGCGGTGGGTAATGGTGGCGATGCCACTCATGCGCTGCATGATGTTGAGCATGAGACGCTCGGTCTGCAAGAGCGACTGCACCTTGCCGCTCACGATAAAGGCGACGTCGCCGGGCTTCACGGGCGTACCGTCTTCGATAAAGACTTCCATCGTGAGTGTCGGGTCGAATGCGGCAAAAACCCGACGGGCTGTGTCGACACCGGCCAAGATGCCTTCTTCTTTGACCAGGAGTTTGGAACGTCCCATCTCGTCGGCGGGAATGCAACAAAGCGTGGTATGGTCGCCATCGCCGATGTCTTCGGCAAAGGCCAGGGTTATCAGGTCGTCAATCAGTTGGTCGGGAGTTTTCATAAGTTTCTCTTTATTTTGACATATTTCCATAATAGCGTCTCGTGCAGTTGTTTCTTGCCAGCGACAGAGGGGTAATAACAAATAATTGCTACCTTTGTGCAAGATATGAGGCGGCTCGGCATTATCAAACTTGAAAACTTCGTTTTCCCGTTTGCTTCTGCTCCCGCCTTTCACTATCTTTTCAGAAGACAGGAGGCGGCTCGGCATAATCAAACTTGAAAACTTCGTTTTCCCGTTTGCTTCTGCTCTCGCCTTTCACTATCTTTGCGGCTTCGCCGGCACCGAACATCTTCGATGCAGAAGGCCGACAAATGTACGCAAAAAAGCTGTAAACGCAGATATGAAAATCGATTTTTTAGTCGTCGGCAAAACCGTACAATCGGGTTTCTCCGAGGGTATCACCGAGTATTGCAACCGCATCAAGCGTTATATCCCGTTTGAGATGGAGGTGATACCCGAGTTGAAAAACGCCAAGAATCTGAGCATCGAGCAACAGAAAGAGCGCGAAGGCGAGCTCATTCTCAAAGCCCTACGCGATGGCGACGTGCTGGTGCTGCTCGACGAGCACGGGAAAGAGTTTTCCTCGATGCAATTTGCCGACTATCTCGACAAGAAGATGCACACGGTGCCGCGGCGCTTGGTGTTTGTGGTCGGCGGACCTTATGGCTTTTCACAACGCGTCTACGAAGTGGCCCACGAAAAGATTTCACTTTCCAAGATGACCTTTTCGCACCAAATGATACGACTGCTTTTCACCGAACAGCTCTACCGGGCTTTTACGATTCTGAATCACGAACCCTATCATCACGAATAACCAAACACACTACACATGAAAAAACTGTTTCGTCTCCCGCTTATGGTCCTCACGGGACTACTGCTCTCCCTGCCGGCAGGAGCCAAAGAATATCTCTATGACTTCGACTACGGTGCCATCATCTATGCCGGCATCAGCAAAAACATCTGTCCCGACCTCAATGTGCAGGTGCAGGCCGACCTGTGGCTCAACGACAACTTTTGCGGCTATGAACGTTTCATGCCGTCGGTAACCCTCACCTACACCCTCGTGCCCAAATACCTCAAAGCCATGGTCTACTACGCCTACTTCAACCAAGAGAGCCAATCGGGCAAGAAAGATGTGCACCAACACCGTTACCAGGTAGGACTTACCGGCAGCTACGCCACTCCTCACCTCAACTTCTCGCTCTCTTCCAAATTTGAGCAGACCCACAAAGCCGGCGTACCCAACAACAAATGGCGCAACCAGATAAAAGTGGTGGGCACGATTGCCAAAGGAAACCCTTGGAAACCGTTTGCCTCGATGGAGATTTTTGAAGGCATGAACAGCATGAACGACACCAAGACCGTGGGCATCGAACGCATACGCTACGAGGCCGGCACCACATACGACATCGGCAAACTCATCACGCTCGAAATGAAACTGCGCGCCGAACGTCTCACGGCAAAAAATCCCAAGCAACTCTATTCTTCGATAGGCGTAGGCGTGAAGTTCAACCTTTGAAGCTAAAAAAAAAGGATAAAGCCCTCTGCCGGGCGCTACTCGTCGCCGACAAACAGGAGGTCGGCCATCACGCCATCGGAAACGAAAAGCCCCCGACGGGTCAATTTCAAACGGCCGCTTGATGTTTCGAGCAGGCCGTTTGTCATGTGCGGCCGTGCCATACGCAAGCAATACCGGCGACGTTCCTCGCCGAAATCGGCTGCCACGGCGTCGAGGTCGAGCCCCCACATCGTGCGCAGGGAGGTAATCACACGGTCGTTGTAACGGGTATCGGCATCGAGGGGCTCGGTTTCATAAAAAGGTTCCCCCCGCCTCATGCTCTCGATATACCGTTTCAGGTCGGGCGGGTTGCTGCGCCGGCAAGCGCCGTCGTAACTGTGGGCCGAAGGGCCGAGCCCGAGATAAGGAATACCCTGCCAATAGGCGGTGTTGTGACGGGCATACTCACCGGGACGGGCAAAATTGGAAATCTCATACTGCTCATACCCTGCCGCCGCCAACTCATCGAGGGTCGTCTCGAAAAGCTGCAACGAAAGCATCTCGTCGCACTCCTGCACCCGGCCCTCGCATCGCAACCGGTCGAGAGGGGTCCCCTCTTCATATATCAAGTTATAGGCCGAGAGATGGGGCAGGTCGAGCGCAACGGCCTGTCGCAAATCGTTCTGCCACGTCCCGACCGACTGTCCCGGCAGGCCATAAATGAGGTCGATGCTGAGTCGCTCGAACCCCGCCCGGCGCAAACAGCCGATGGCGGCAAGGGCTTGTGCCGCGGTATGGCGGCGACGCAGGAAACGCAAATTCTCGTCGGAGAAGCTCTGCACGCCCATGCTCACGCGGTCGACGGGAAGCGCGGCCAATGCCGTGGCATAGTCGGGCGTGATGTCGTCGGGGTTGGCCTCGAAGGTTATCTCGCGGCAACGGCCGAAATCGATGTCGCGCCCCAATGCCTCGAAAAGCCGCCCCCACAACCGCGGGGCGAGTTGCGAAGGGGTACCGCCCCCGATATAAAGAGTCTCAACCGGTTCGCCACGCAACTCGTCGCGCCGCAACTGCCACTCGGCAAGCAACGCATCGACATAACGTGCCTGCACCTCCTCCCCCACAGTGGAGTAAAAATCGCAATAGATGCAACGGGTGCGACAAAAGGGAATATGCAAATATAGTCCGGCCATGATGAAACGGGGATAAAAATAAGGAAAATCACCGACATATCGACCTCCGGGAGGGCAGAAGTGACCAAAAAACTGTTTTGTAACACATTTTACAAATTGCTTATTCGGATTATTTTCTCTATTTTGCGCTTCGTTATCGCGAAAAAAACGCGATACCCGAAAGAACACATTTTTTACCTTTAAATCTGATATTCTATGAAAGTGTATCAATCCAACGAAATCAAAAACATTGCCCTCTTGGGTAGCAAAGGTTCGGGAAAGACCACGCTCGCAGAAGCCATGCTCTACGAGTGTGGGGTTATAAAACGCAGAGGTTCTGTCGAAGCGCAGAACACGGTCACCGACTATTTCCCGGTAGAGAAAGAGTATGGATACTCGGTTTTCTCTACCGTTTTTTATGCCGAATTCCTGAATAAGAAACTCAACGTTATCGACTGCCCGGGTGCCGACGACTTCATAGGTGGAGCTCTCACGGCCATGAACGTAACCGACACGGGCGTCATTGTCATCGACTCACAATATGGCGTGGAAGTAGGAACGCAAAACATCTTCCGCTACACCGAAGAGATGGGCAAGCCCGTCATCTTCGCCATGAACCAGCTCGACGGCGAAAAAGCCGATTACGACGCGGTCATCGAACAACTCAAAGAAGACTTCGGCAGCAAAGTGGTGCCGATTCAATACCCCATCGCTTGTGGCCCCGACTTCAACGCCATGATCGATGTGCTCCTGATGAAAATGTATAGCTGGGGCCCCGAAGGCGGAGTACCCACCATATCGGATATACCGGCCGACCAAAAAGAAAAAGCCCTCGAACTGCATAAACAACTGGTCGAAGCCGCCGCAGAAAACGACGAGGCACTGATGGAAAAATTCTTCGACAAAGGCTCGCTCACCGAAGACGAGATGCGTGAAGGCATTCGCAAGGGACTCATCACCCGCGACATCTTCCCGGTATTCTGCGTCAGCGCCCTGCGCGACATGGGCGTGCGCCGCATGATGGAGTTCCTCGGCAACGTGGTGCCCTTTGTGACCGACATGCCCAAACCCGTCTCGCACGACGGCACCGAAGTGGCCCCCGACGCCGACGGTCCCACCAGCCTCTACTTCTTCAAGACAACGGTCGAGCCCCACATCGGCGAGGTATCCTACTTCAAAGTCATGTCGGGCAAAGTACACGAAGGCGACGACCTGCAAAACATGAACCGCGGCAGCAAAGAGCGCATCGCCCAACTCAACTGCGTATGCGGACAGATACGCACCAAGGTCGATGAGCTCGTGGCCGGTGACATCGGCGCGACGGTGAAACTGAAAGATGTGCGCACCGGCAACACGCTGAACGAGAAAGGCTGCGAATACACGTTCGATCTGATGAAGTTCCCCAACTCGAAGATACAACGCGCCATCAAACCCGTGAACGAGGCCGACGCCGAAAAACTGAACGAAATCCTGGTGCGCATGCACGAAGAAGACCCGACATGGATTGTGGAACAGTCGAAAGAGCTGCGACAGACCATCGTCTCGGGACAAGGAGAGTTCCACCTGCGCACCCTCAAATGGCGCATCGAGAACAATGAGAAACTCATGGTCGAATTCCAGGAACCGCGCATTCCCTACCGCGAAACCATCACCAAGGCCGCCCGTGCCGATTACCGCCACAAGAAACAATCGGGTGGTGCCGGACAATTCGGTGAAGTACACCTCATCATCGAGCCCTACTACGACGGCATGCCGGCACCCGAAAGTTACAAATTCGGCAACCAGGAATTCAAGATGAACGTGCGCGACACGCAGACCATCGACCTCGACTGGGGAGGAAAACTGGTATTTGTCAACTGCATCGTGGGTGGTGCCATCGACGCACGCTTCCTGCCCGCCATTCTCAAAGGTCTCATGGACCGCATGGAGCAAGGCCCCCTCACCGGCTCG
>UQOX01000004.1 GCA_900542765.1 uncultured Porphyromonadaceae bacterium
AATCCTATATGCTGAAAATATAGCGAAAGGCGAGCACAGAGACAAGCGGGAAAACGGAGTTTCCTGCTTTTGGCCATGCCGAGCCGATTATAAAACCCTGCGGCTTTATCGGGTACCCAGATAGAGGAAGTACATACCTATGAGCACGAGCAACAGGTCGATGGCCTTGCTGCGTATGTTTTTCTCGTGGAAAAAGAGGGCGCCGAAGAGAAAGCTCACAACCACGCCGCTGCGTCGTGCCATTGAGACGATGGAAATCATCGAGTCGGGAAAGCTCAGGGCGTAGAAGTAGATGAAGTCGGCTGCCACGAGGAAGAGGGAGATGAAGAAGATGCTCCATCGCCACTGGAACGGGGTGGTCTCGTTGCGTTTCTTATACCAGATGAGAAGGATAAAGAACATGATGACCATTTGGTAGTAGGTGTACCACACCTGCACGACCATGCGGTCGAATCCGTTCGAGATGAGGTATTTGTCATACAGTGCGCTGAGGGCGCCCGTGATGGTGGCCAGCACGATGTAGTAAATCCATTTGTCGTGGCTGAAACGTATGCCCTCTTTCTTCCCGGCCGAGGAGAGCATGAAGAAGGAGATAATCGACACGATGACGCCAATCCACTGGTAGAGGTTGAGCCGTTCGCCGAAGATGAGCAGCGCCCCCAAGAGGGTGAGTACCGGTTGCGAAGCCTTTATGGTGCCGGCGATGGTGATGGGCAGGTGCTTCATGGCAAAATAGGCGAAGGTCCATGACGAAAGCACGATGACGGCTTTGAGCATCACATAGAGGTGTGTCACAAAGTCGGCCTTGGGCACGAAAAACAGGGTGTCTTGAAGCACCTCGGGCGCGAATCTCGAAATCAGCACGGCCGGCAAGAAGAGCAGACTGCAAAAGACCGTGTTGAGAAAAAGTATAGGTAGGACGGCGTTGTTGTTGAGCGCCAATTTTTTAAACACTTCGTACATGCCCAGCAAGGCAGCCGAGATGAAGGCAAAAATCAACCACATGACAAATCTTTTTTATCGTAAAAACAGTTCTTCGGGATAGGTGATGTCGGTGAGGAAGAGGGCATTCCCGGGTGCCGATGTGCCGGCTTTGCACCGGTCGCGCGCCTCGATGATGGCGCAGAAGTCGGCTACCGACAGTTTGCCGCGGCCCACGTCGACGAGGGTGCCCACGATGGCTCGCACCATGTTGCGCAGGAAACGGTCGGCGGTGATTTCAAAGACCAGGTCGTTGCCGGTGAGCGACCACCCGGCACGGGTGATGCGGCAGTTGTTGGTCTTTACGTCGGTGTGCAGTTTACTGAAACTGGTGAAGTCGGTATATCGCAGCAAGTGCGAGGCGGCCTCGTTCATGCGGTCGATGTCGAGCCGTTTCCCGTCCATGACCCATCGGTACCTCCCTTGAAAAGGGTCTTTCCGGCAGGCGATGTAGTAATGGTAAGTCCTCGACAGGGCGTCGAAGCGGCTGTGGGCGTCGGCCCTCACGGGACAGATGCGGTAGATGACGATGTCGGAGGGCAACAGTCGGTTGAGCCGGTGCACCCACTCTTCGGGTGTGGGCAGGAGTGTGGGGAGGTCGGCATGGGCCACCATCAGGCGGGCATGTACGCCGGCATCGGTACGGCCGGCGCCCGTGATGGCTGTCTCCCGGCGCAGAAGCAGCGACAAAGCCTCTTCGATGCGTTCTTGCACCGAGAGGCCGTTGGGTTGCCGTTGCCAGCCGTGGTAGGCTGTGCCGTCATAGGCGAGGTATATGAAGTATCGTTGTGTCCCGGGTTCGTTTTCGGACATAGCCGATCAGTCTTTTTCGAGGTAAGTGTATCCGTAAAGGCCCGACCGGTAGTTCGACAGGAATTCGCGTCCCTCTTCGGGAGTGATGACGCCGCTTTTCATGGAGCTGGTCACCCACGTCTCGACGCTGCGCACCATTTTCTTGGGGTTGTATTGCACATAATCGAGCACTTCGGCTACGGTCTCACCGTCGATGACCTGGTCGATTTCGTAGTGGTCTTTATACACGCTCACATGCACGGCATTGGTATCGCCGAAGAGGTTGTGCAGGTCGCCCAGGATTTCTTGGTAGGCACCTACGAGGAACACGCCGATGTAATAGGGCTCTTTGTTGTTGAGCGTGTGCACGGGCAGGTGGTAGTTGAAGTTGCGGGTCGAGATGAAGTTGTCGATTTTCCCGTCGGAGTCGCAGGTGATGTCTTGCAGCGTGGCCGAGCGGTTGGGCTTCTCGTCGAGCCGGCTGATGGGCATGATGGGGAAAATCTGGTCGATGGCCCAGGAGTCGGGCAGCGACTGGAAGAGCGAGAAATTGCAGAAGTATTTGTCGGGCAACATCTTGGCGATTTTCTTCAACTCTTCGGGGGCATGTTTTATCTCATTGGCCATGTCGTAGACATCGCGGGCAATCGACCAAAAGAGGCGTTCGATTTGCGCCCGTGTGCGCAGGTCGATGAGCCCCAGACCGAAGAGGTCGAGGGCCTCTTCCCTGATTTGCAGGGCGTCGTGCCAAGTCTCGATGAGGCGGGGCTGGTTGAGGTTGTCCCACGAGTTGTAGAGCTCGCGCACCAGCTCGTGGTCGGTCTCGGATATTTCGGTGTCTTCGTCCCACTCGGGCAAGGTCGTCGTTTCGAGCACTTCAAATATCAGCACCGAGTGGTGGGCGGTGAGAGAGCGCCCCGATTCGGTGATGATGTTGGGCTGAGGCAGTCCGTTCTTGGTGCAGACATCGACCAGCGTCCATATCGAGTCGTTGACATATTCCTGTATCGAATAATTCATGCTGCTCTCGCTCGTCGACGAGCGGGTGCCGTCGTAGTCGACGCCCAAGCCGCCTCCGATGTCGACAAATTCGATGTTGTACCCCATCTTGTAGAGTTGCACATAGAATTGCGAGGCTTCGCGCAGGGCGTTTTTGATGAGGCGTATTTTTGTGACTTGGCTGCCTATGTGGAAGTGAATGAGTTTGAGGCAGTCCTGCATCTTGTTTTTTTCGAGAATGTCGAGTGCTTCGAGCAGTTCGCTCGAATTGAGGCCGAACTTGCTCACGTCGCCTCCCGAGTCTTCCCATTTGCCGCTACCCGAGCTGGCCAGTTTGATGCGGATACCGACGTTGGGGCGTATCTTCAACCGCTTGGCTATGGAGGCGATGAGGTGCAGCTCGTTGAGTTTCTCGACCACGAGGAAGATGCGACGGCCCATTTTCTGAGCCAGCAGGGCCAGCTCGATGTAGTTTTCGTCTTTATAGCCGTTGCAGATGATGAGCGAGTTGGCGTCGATGTTGATGGCGAGCACGGCATGCAGCTCGGGTTTGGAACCGGCTTCGAGGCCGATGTTCGATTTCTTGCCGTGGCTTACGATTTCTTCCACGACGGGGCTCATTTGGTTCACCTTTATGGGATAGATGATGAAGTTCTGAGCCGTGTAGCCATATTCGTTGGCAGCCTGTTTGAAGCAATGGGAGATTTTCTCGATGCGGTTGTCGAGAATATCGGGAAAACGTATCAAGGCGGGAGCCGGGACGTCTCTTACTTGAAGCTCGTCCATCAGCTCTTTCAGGTCGACGGCGGCGGCACCTTCTTTGGGTGTTACCGTCACATGCCCTTTTTCGTTGATGGAAAAATACTTTAATCCCCAGCCGGTGATATTATACAACTCGGCCGAATCTTCAATGCGCCATTTTCTCATTCGTTCTCGTACTTAAATAAAAATCTATGTTTCTAAAAATGTCAAACAAACTCTTGGGTTGACGTGTTTTGCTTTTAAATCTCACAAAAGTAGGGATAAAAAACGAACTTCCGCAAGAAGTTCCCGAAATAATCCGATTTTCCCGCTTTTTTTCGTCAAAATCGGGAATCGAATACCGAGATTATTTTCTATATTTGCGAAACATAGTTATAAAAACGGAAAAATATTCAATTCTTAAATAAAACTATTGGAATATGGTAAGTTACAAAGAATTAGGTTTGGTAAACACTCGTGAGATGTTTGCCAAAGCCATCAAAGGTGGTTATGCCGTTCCGGCATTCAACTTCAACAACATGGAGCAGTTGCAGGCTATCATTCAGGCTACGGTCGAGACCAAATCGCCGGTAATTCTCCAAGTCTCCAAGGGAGCTCGTCAGTATGCCAATCAGACCCTGCTGCGCTACATGGCCGAAGGGGCTGTGGCTTATGCCAAGGAATTGGGTTGTGAGAAACCCGAAATCGTGCTCCACCTCGACCACGGCGATTCTTTCGAGTTGTGCAAATCGTGTATCGACATGGGCTTCTCGTCGGTCATGATCGATGGTTCGCATCTGCCTTATGACGAAAACGTAGCTCTTACCCGCAAAGTCGTTGAGTATGCCCACCAGTTCGATGTTACCGTCGAAGGCGAGTTGGGCGTTCTGGCCGGAGTGGAAGATGAAGTATCGGCCGAGCACCACACCTATACGCGTCCCGAAGAGGTGGTCGATTTCGTCACCAAGACGGGTTGCGACAGCTTGGCTATCTCCATCGGTACGTCGCACGGTGCCAACAAGTTCACCCCCGCCCAATGTACGCGTGATGCCAACGGCCGCCTTGTGCCTCCTCCCTTGCGTTTCGATGTGCTCGAAGGCGTTGAAAAGGAATTGCCCGGATTCCCCATCGTGCTGCACGGCTCGTCGTCGGTACCCCAGGAAGAGGTCGATACCATCAACAAATATGGCGGAGCCTTGAAAGATGCCATCGGTATTCCCGAGGAACAGTTGCGCAAAGCTGCTGCTTCGGCCGTGTGCAAAATCAATATCGACTCCGACAGCCGTTTGGCCATGACGGCAGCTATCCGTGAGGTTTTGGCTCTGAAACCTGCCGAATTTGACCCCCGCAAATATTTGGGCCCGGCTCGCGAGAACATGAAGAAACTCTACATTCACAAGATTGTAGATGTTCTTGGCAGCGCCGGCAAATGTGATTGCGGTTGCAAATAATTTTTAGCGAATTGCTTTATTATACCGAAAGGGGAGAACCTTGAAAGGCTCTCCCCTTTTTTATTATTCTCTCTTTATCTCCCTCCCTCCCCTCTCTCATATATATCTTCCCCCACTCTGTCTTGCTTAGCCGGCCTGCGGTGGCCTTTTCCATCTATTTCCTATCTGCCTCCTCGATTGTGGCCATGTCGCGGTTTGCCTGTGTTTTCACGATACTCGGGGGCTGTCTTGTCTTGTGCTTTTACTGTGGGTGATGATGTCGGCGACAATCTTCTTTTTCCCCTTCTTCAACACCGCGGCCGCTCTTGGGAGAAGTGTGATATGCGGGCGGCAGGTACAAAAAAAGAGGCATCGTGGTTGATGCCTCTTTTCGTGTGGGGAGAAAGATTACTGCGAGATGATGTTGAGAAACTCTTTCGTTGCAGCGTGGTTGGGGTCAACGCTCAAAATCTTGTTGCACCATTCAATCGTGTTGGTGAATTTGAATGTGTTTCTTTGTTCGTCGGTCATGGCGAGATATTTGTCGTATTCGGCTACATATTCGAAGTTGGCCATGTAGGTGTAGGCTTCGATGAGGTCTTCTTTGAGACGGGCGGCAACGGCCTCGGTGGGAGGTGTTTCGGTGTTGTTGAGGTCTTTCAGAATCACTTCGATGGCTTTTTCATAGAACGGTATGGCTACACCGGTTTTTCTTTCGAGGTCGAGCAGGGCGGTCGACGAAGCTCTCCACAAGTGTCCGCGATAATCTTCGGGAGCTTTTTCCACAACGATGGCAAAGCAACTGTCGGCTTTGGTGGCAGCGATTGTGGTGCCAATCGTGTCTTTGGCTTGGTAGGCTCTTGTGGCAGCCATGTAGTAGTAACGGCCGGCGATGAAGTAATCTTGGGTCTTGTCTTGTTCAAGGGCAACCAGTTGTTTGAGGTAGAGGTCTTGCACTTCGGCGCGACGCATGTATTTGCTTGATTTTTGCAGGATGGTCATGAGCTCTTTGTAGAGTTCGAGACGGGTGGGGTCTATCTCAACGGCTTTTTCGAGAGCGGCTATCGATTTTTCTTTTTCACCCAAAGCAAACAGCAGTTTGCCATATTGCATGTAGTCGCGGCTGTTGAATTCGACATCGGGTGTCGCGAAGAGGGCTTCGGCTGCGCGCACGGCCGATACATAGTCTTTCAACTCATAGGTGTTGTACATGACAAGGCGTTTCAGCATGAGGTTGTCGGGGAATGCCTGCAACAAATCTTCACTCAGAGAGAGCGATTTCTCATATTGTTTGTCGTAGTAGAGCAGGGCAGCGTAGCGAGGACGGTCGGTCTGGAACGCCGTGGGGTTCTGCATGTAGGTCTCGTAGGCTTTTACGGCTTCGTTGAATTTGTCGGCGCGATAGTAGGACTCGGCCAACTCACGTTGTGCGATGGCTGAGTTGGGGCGCATGTTGAGCAGGCGCAGCACGTTGTCGATGGCCATGTCGGGGTTGATGCGGAAGTAGATGCCGGCATATTTGATGTAGGCTTCAACACAGGTCGTGTCGTACCATTGGAATGCGAGCTCGTAGTTCTTGCAGGCTTCACCCCATTCTTCCTTTTGAGCTTCGATGTCGCCCAGGAATACATAGTAGGGAGCATAGTCGGCCAAGAGTTTTTCGTAGTATTTGTCTACGGTCTCTTGGTAGGGAAGATTGTTGTCATAGTAGGCTTTCACGCAGGCCAAAGCTACGGCGGGGTCTTTTTTTGCTCCTTTGATTTTGAGGCCGGCTTTCATCTCTTTTTCTCCGGCTTTGATGGCGGCTTTTATCGATTTTTCGTCGGTGCCGGCGGGTTGACCCATGATGACTTTGCCTTTTCCGATGTAGTTGAGGGCAAATTCAGGATCGGCGGCGATACCTTTTTCGAAGTACATCAGAGCCGAGTCTTTGCTGGTGGGAAAAGCGATTTCACCCAAGTAGTAGTACGATTCGGTTTGTTTGGTTTCGCTATCGTTGAGTGTGCGTTCGAGAATGATTTTGGCACGGTCGGGTTGTCCCGACTTGTAATACTCGATACCGTCGGCGTAGTTTTGTGCCATGGCCGACGTCAAAGCGGCTCCCAGGAAGAGGAGGGCTGAGGCTAACGTTGTTTTGGTCTTTTGCATAATAAATTCTTCTTGTGTTTTTTTTATCTTATAAGTTCTCTCTCACATTGACGACCCGCAGGGGTTGGCGGGCGGGCAGGATACCCGATTTAAGTATGATACGCTGGCCTTTGTCGGAGCTGACAAACGAGGTGAATCCGTAGGGCAGACTGTTGCGGTTCGATGTGCATATCATGTATATTTCGCGACTCAGCGGGTAAAGCTCCATGGCCAGGTAGGCTTGGAAGGGTTGGTAGCTGTTCCCGTTGAAGGCGAGTGGATCGGAGCTGATGAGCATGACCTGAATGTTGTCGTTGAACGACAGATTGGTTGTGTCGTTGTCGTTTCCTATCCAGTTCGACCCGATGACTCCGATGGCGTTGGGTACGTTGGCTACATAGTCGATAACCCCTTCATTGGTTTGGGTGGCCTTGATGTTCCCTTTGAGCTCGGCTCCCTTGTTGATTTTCTCGATGACGTACCGTACGGTGCTCGAACTGGTGTTGTCGAAGACCACTTCGATTTCTCCCATGCGGGATTTGGGGTCGAGTTGGTCCCAGCGTGTGGTCTTGCCCGTGAAGATGTCATGCAACTGCTCCATGGTCACGAGCGAGTCGGGGTTGTTGCGGTGGCAGATGAGGGCGACACCGTCGATGGCCACTTTCGATATTTTGGGGTAGAGGCTGTTGGCTTGCAGGGCATTGATTTCTTCTTCGCTCAGCGAACGGGTGGCGACAATGAGTTTTACGCTGTCGTTGAAGAGCTGGTTGAATGCCTCAACCTCGGTCGTGTATATGGGTATGATGTTGGCTTTGGGGTAGAGCCCTTCGAAGACTTCGATTTCTTCTTCGATGATGGGTTTGAGGGTCTCATCGACACAGATGGTGATGACCCCCGAAGTCGTGGTGTTTTCCAGCGTGCTGCCTTGGTTTTGCTTGTTGCGGTTGCAACTGCCGAGGGCAAGCGCGCAGCAGAGTAGAAGCAGGGTGGTAAGTCTCATGTCGGGCCTCCTTGTTATTGACCTTTGATAAACCTGTATCCGCGGAAAATGGCGTAAGTGGCAAATACGGCGGCGAAGGTGTAACGAACGGCCGGGTTTTCGAGGGAGTTTTCAAAGAAAGGCGTGAATGCCAGCATGTAGGCCATGGTAAGGTATATGACCAGCATGATGATGCCAAACAGGTAACCTACGCGGCTTCTTTTGGGCTTGGAAATTTCTTCCTCCTTGTTGCTGTTGAGTTCTTCGTTCATTTCCCGATGTTCAGGTTTTGGGTAAAGTTTTCTCTAATGAAAGGTGCTTCTTTCTTTTAGAGCCCTCAAAGATAGGGAAATAATTTGGCCTGCGAAATATTTCGGTGTTACTTATGTTTAAGATTTCAGCGTTTTGGTGAAAAATTCTTTTGTTTTTGCTTGTTGACTGCTGTTTTTGCCTCTTGTTTTGAATTTTGCTGCAAAAAAAGCCCTGCCGAGAGGGCAGGGCTTTTTGAGATTTGTCGTTGCCTGTTATTGCAGGGCGAAGTTTACAGGTACGTTGTAGTAAACAGCCACGGCAACACCGTTTTGTTTACCGGGGTTCCAGCGCGGGAGGCTTTGTATCACACGCACGGCTTCGCGGTCGAGCAGTTCGTGTGCGCCACGGATTACCGTAACGTCTCTTACATAACCGTCTTTGTCTACAACGAAGCGCACGGTAACGCGGCCTTCGATGCCTCTTTCAACAGCCATGGCGGGATATTCTACATGGTCGCTGATGTATTTCATCAGGGCCTCTTCGCCACCGGGGAATCCGGGCATTTGTTCTACGATGATGTAGACCTCTTCTTCTTCGACTTCGGGGGCTACGAAATCTTTGAAGTCGGCGATGTCTTGGCCGTCGATTTCGTCGTTACCTTTTACGTCGGCGATAGAGATGGCTACATTACCACGGGCGGCCAGTTCGTCTTGTGACTTGATTTCGTCCTCTTCACCTACCTCTTCGTCTTTCTTGATGACGGGGGCGGTAAATTTGATGGTACTCTTCAAGGGGGGCGGCGGTGTCGTCGGCTTCATCATGGGGCGCAACTCTTCGTTGCGTTTGATTTCGGCTTCGGGCAGTTTGGTCAACGTGGTTACTTCGTTTACAACGATTTTGTTTTCTCTTTCGGGTGTGATGAACTTTATCAACATCGGGAGCGTGATAACCAAAATCACGGCGATAACCACGATGAGGGTGGCCATGTTGTGACGTTTGGGGGTGTCGAGACGCATGTCATAGGCACCGTACGCTTTGTTGCGATCTTTGAAAATCAATTCACACCAATCTTTCGAAGTTAAATCTATTTTTGCCATTTTCGTTCGAGTTTAATGTGAATTATTGTTGTTGCATTTGATCGCGGTCGATTTGATTGGTGAGTTCACCTTTCTTCTCGTAGTTTTCTACCAACCATTCGTCGCCTTCGGCTATATCGACGATTGCATAGCGGTTGATGCTGCAAATGTGCATTTCGTCGAGGGCGTCGATGAGGTTTTTGTAGGTGGCGTCGTCGGTAGCTTTGATGATGACGATGGGAGCGGTTTTGGAATCTTTGATTTCAGCGGCTCTCTTGTCGTATTCTTCATCAGACATCTTGGTGTCTATTTTCTCTTTTTTCAGCTCTCTGATCTGCGATACTACTTCCTGGTTGCGGTAGAGCAACATGGCACGGAGACCGTCGTCCTTGTAGGTGGTCTCTTGCAGAGAGGTCCAGTCTTCATAGTTGGGCTCTCCCGAGTAGTAGTACACTCGGTCATTGCTGCCGAGAATGAGGGTAATAGCACGAGATGCAGCTACCTTGTCGCGTTCTTGCTCTGTCAGCGTTTTATCGTTTGACGGCATGCTGATTTCCATCGTCTGAGGTTTGCTCATGGAGGTACAGAGCATAAAGAAGGTAAGAAGCAACATGTTCATGTCGACCATGGGAGTGAAGTCGACGCGAATGTTCATTTTTTTCTGTTTACCTTTTTTCTTGCCGCCGGAGTCTTTTTGTTCTACTTCTGCCATAATTTCTTACATTCTAACAGTTATTAAAAATCGCCGGAGACACTTTTCAGCGTGGTGATCAGGTTATAGCGGTTTTCGCGCAAGTCTTGCAGAGACGACATTACTTTGTGTATTTCGGAGTAAGGCGTGTTCTGCGCGGCTTTGATGGCGATACGCACATCTCGGTTGGTTTTGCGGGCGGCTTTTACCCATGCTTTGAATTCGTTGGAGGGGTTGGCTGTGGTATCAATGGGGATACCGGTTCCTTGTTCTACCATGACTCTGGCTTGGTCGTCAAAGGGCAGGTCGAGCAACGATTTCATTTGAGCAATAGGTACGCCGAAGTAATCTGATGCTTGGAAGGTGGCCAATTCTTGGTCGGTAAATTCATAACCGTATTCGGCTGCTACTTCTTGCAACATCGGTACTCGCATACCCGGGTCGGTTCCCATAAAAATGCGTCCGTTCGATTCTACTAATATTTGCAGTACGTTGGTTTCGGGGATTTTGATTTCCGAAACAGAGGACGGTACGGCAATTTGTACGGGCTCGGGTTCAACGAAAGTCGACGTCAGCATGAAGAAAGTAAGCAGAAGCACGGTTACGTCGCTCATCGCGGTCATATCGATGGCGGTACTCTTCCTTTTTACTTTTACTTTTGGCATAATCGTACAGTTTCGGAAGTTAATTACTTGCTGTGGTTAGCGGCGTAAGATTGTACGATTGAGAAGCCTACTTCGTCGATAGCGTAGGTGATTTTGTCGATTTTGCTGGTGAAGAAGTTGTAAGAGATTACAGCGCAGGCACCGGTGGCGATACCGAAGGCGGTATTTACAAGGGCCTCGGAAATACCGGTCGAGAGGGCTACCGAGTCGGGAGCACCGGTTGCGGTGGCAAGAGCGGCGAACGAACGGATCATACCGAGCACAGTACCGAGAAGTCCGACGAGGGTACCGAGGGTCGTCATGGTGGCGATAACGGCAAGGTTCATTTCCAAGGTCGGAAGTTCGAGAGCGGTGGCTTCTTCTACCTCTTTTTGAATGCTGGCCAGTTTTTGTTCTTTGGTCAATTCGGTGTTGTTCTCCATTTCGGCATATTTTTTCAAGGCCGAAGTTACGACGCTACCTACCGAACCTTTTTGTTTGTCGCAAAGTTCTTGGGCTTTGGCCAAGTCATTGGCGGCAAGAGCCTCCTTTACGTTAATGACAAATTTGGTGAGGCTGCCGGTACCTTTGGCGGTCATGATGGCAAATGCACGCTCGATACTCAGTACCAATACGGTAAGCAAGAGGGTTTGCAGCACAGGCACGATGACACCACCTTTGTAGATGGTTCCCAACAAGTCGCCGGGTTTGGGTTCTGCCTTGGTGGCGTCGGTAAAGTGAGATACGTCACCGAGTACAAATACATAGATGCATACGGCGATGATGAAACATACCACGATTACGAGGAATGCTGATTCAATACCACGGAATCCTTTCGATTCTTTCTTGGCTTTTTTTGCTTTGGGTTGTTTGGGTTGTTTTGTCTCCATAATAAAAGAGTCTTTTAATTGGTTTACAGTTTTTGTGAAGTTTTTATGTTCTTTTTTTGTGGTTTAGTTATTCATCTTTCGCTGTCCATTCCCGAATCGGCATTTCTGAGACTGGTTTGCACAAGTCGTCTGTGGTCGAAACGTAAACTTTCAAGCCATTATTTAGGTAGTCAATTCTTTATGTATGATTGTGTTACATGGTATGGACATTTACTGTGCTCAGTTTTTTCTCGGTCTTTTGTCTCGAAAATATGGCTCAAATATAGAACATCTTTTTCAAAAGAAAAAAAAACGGGTGAAAAAAGTTGGCCTGCAACTGAGATTTTGGAGAAAAAGTCACTTCTTTTATTTCATTTTTTTGCTTTTTTTCTCGTCGCCTTTGTGCCGGACTTAGGGGAAATTTTCTATCTTTGTTTTCAACCTTAATGCAGATTGTCATGGTAAATTATGATGTGGCCATGCTGGCCGATCTCACGCAGAAGGTGGCCGAGGCTGCCCGACAAGCGGGGCGATTTATGTTGCAGGAACGTCAGGTCTTTGACCCTTCGCGTATAGAGGAGAAGGGTTTGCACGATTATGTGTCGTATGTCGACCGTGAGACCGAACGCCTGTTGGTTGCTTCGTTGTCGGCGTTGCTGCCCGGCTCGGGTTTTATTACCGAGGAAGCGACGGCTTCGCATGCCGGGGAGCCTTGCTTGTGGATTGTCGACCCGCTCGACGGCACGACCAATTATCTTCATAACCAGTCGCCCTATGCCGTGAGCATCGCCCTTTACGGGCGTGGTGCCGGCTTGCTGTTGGGGGTGGTCTATGAGCCTAATCGTGATGAGTGCTTTTGCGCCTGGAAAGGCGGAGGGGCTTATCTCAACGGCGTGCGCCTGTCGGTTTCTCCCATCGATGATGTGGGGGCGGCCTATGTCCATCTCGGGCTGCCTTATGATGCCGAGCGTTTCGGCGCATTGATGACGTCGCTCATGGCCCGTTTTTATGGGCATGTGGGTGCGGTGCGTATTGCCGGTTCGGCGGCCATGGACATTTGCGGTGTGGCGGCCGGGCGTTGTGATGCCTACATCGAGCCGTCCCTGCATGTGTGGGACGTGGCTGCCGGTATTCTCATCTTGCAGGAGGCCGGCGGGGTGGTTACCGATTTTGCGGGAAAGGCGTTGTTTGACGGGGTTGCCGGCATGGATTTCCCCGGAGTCAATGGCTATGATGTGCTGGCGACGACTTCACTTCTTCACACCGATGTGCAATCGTATGTAAATGATTGTTTGTAGCGATTGCCGGGGTAAAAGGACGGGCGGGGGCAAAATTATTTTGGTTCCCGCCCGTCCTTTATGAGGTGTGTGGCGTTATTTCTTCTTTATTTTAATGGTGCAGGGACGGTCGAGAGCCGTTTTCCAGGTTTGCAGGTGCTCGAACCAGGCTTCGGGTGTCTTGTATCCGAAGGTCTCTTTCATTGACGTAAAGGTGATGTAGTAGGTCATCACGGTCTGTTTCGGCGCGTGTACCTGATAGAGATAGTTGGCCTTGTCGTTGATTTCGCTGACGATGTATTTCTGCGGGAGGTAAGCACCGAGACCCACGGTTTCCTTGGCATATTTCACGGTGTCGTTCACCGGCCAGTGGGTTCCCCAGCAGCCTACAAGACCTTCGTGGTCGCTGTATGATTGAGAGCCTTTGACGTTTTGCACGCCGGTGCAGAAAATTTCTTCGTTCAACGGCTTGTCAAAGATGACATCGACTTGTGCGTCGCGGTGCCCTCCATAGAGGGTGTAGCGACAGGTCATGTTGAGGCGGCTGTCGCCATATTTCCAGTCGCGGACGGCCATTTGGCATACGGTGCGCACGGGGCCGTAGGCCAATATGGTGGCGGTGCGCTCGGCAACGGGCTCAATGTGTATCGCCTTTTGTTTTTTTGCGTCCCAGCCTTTGAGGGCTCCTACACCGCAACTTCCGCTTACCAAGAGCACGTCGTCGCCGAATCCTTGGGCGAGTTGTTTGTCGTCGGGGTACCAGCCGCTGGCCTCTACTTCAAAGCCTTTGTTGAATTTGCCGTAGATGTCGATGGTCTGTTTTTGGTCGAAATAGATGCGGTAGGCAACCAGTTCCGACTCAAATGCTGGCCCGTGGTGGTAGAGGTTGTTGTATACCTTGGAGGTTCCCGGGACGCTCAGGGAGTTGATTTTGGGGTGCTTGTTGCGTTTGTTGCTTTTGTCGTAGATTTTCATGTCGGCATACACGCGGGCGGGGTAACGGTCGGGTGCGGCTTCTTGGCTCGACACGACGAGTCGCAACCGCTTGGTGGTGCGGGCGGGCATGTCGATGAGGAAGGCGATTTCGTCACCGACGCCGTCGCGGTCGAGGTCGTCGGTCTGTGAGGCGATTTCCTGTTCGCCGTCATACACCGTGGCCGACGCAATGGGGAAATTGCATTTGAGGTCGGCCGTTTTTACGACCACCGGATAGTCGGTTTTGTCTTGTTCCCAAGGGTTCCCTATTTCGAGATAGAGGGTTTTTTCCTGAGCTGATAGTTGCGTGCCGATGCACAAGGCCGTGAGGCAGAGGCAGAGATGACGGAGTCGTTTCATGTTGAGCGGGTTTTCGGGTATGTGATGAGGGTTTATCAGAATGTGACGCTGAATACCAGCTGCCACATGTTGCTTTTGCTGCTGAAATCATTGGCGAGAATGTCGTTCCACCCTTCGGTGAACGTCTCTTTTGCCGTGCCGCCGAACGGAAGACGATAGTTGATGCCGGCACGCAGGTGCTTGAACAGTACGACTCCGGCCGTGAAGTTCATGCTTACCGTGCTTTCGTTATTGATGAGTCGGGCTCCGTTGGGCTGGGAGTTCTCCTCGCCGACAAGGCCATAGAGTTTGTTGGTAAGGTTGTCGTTCTTGAAGTCGAACGTGAATGAGGGGCCTACACCGGCATAGATGCCGAATATTTTCAAAGGGTTGAAGGTGAATTTCAGATACAGTGGAATGTCGAGCGAGTGTCTGAAATAGTTGACCGAAGCATAATCGGCCGTATTGGTGAAGTGGGTGCGGCGTTGCAGATAGAGCAACGAGCCATCGATGGAAAGACCCAGCGGGAAGCTGATTTCGGCCATGGGCCCTACAAAGAATCCGCAATCGTTGTCGTATTTGATGTTTTCGGCCAATCCCTTGTAATTGCTGCCCGAGAGGTTGATGCCGCCTTTGACGCCCCAGTTGAAATCGACGGCGCGCGACTGGGCGGATATTCCGAGAAGAACCAGTAATAAACAGATGGTTTTTACAGACTTTTTCATAAGAGTTGTTTTTATTATCATACAAAGATAATGATTTCCTTACGAACTTTCTTGTTCTCTCTGTGAATTGCCGTATAAAAAATCGTTAATCACCCGGTGCGGATATTTTTTCATGGGTGTATGCGTTTTTTGTCCGATAAAATTTTTTCATTTCAAGAAAAGGTTTTACCTTTGCCCCGCATTTGGAAGGGAGGTTCTTTCGGGAAGCACTTCATTCCGGGTGTCGATGGCGGGGTAGCTCAGTTGGTTAGAGCGTCGGATTCATAACCCGGAGGTCACGAGTTCAATTCTCGTCCCCGCTACTTTTTTGAGAGGCTGTCTTACTGCAATAAGGCGGCCTTTTTTGTCGTCGGTCGTTCCATTTCAAGAATACCCCCATGTTGAAATATCTTTATATCGTTGCCGGGACGTTGTCTTTGGTTTTGGGTATTGTCGGCATATTTGTGCCGTTGTTGCCTACCACCCCTTTCCTCTTGCTGACGGCTGCGCTCTATTTCCGCAGTTCGCCACAACTTTACCGACGCTTGCTTTCTCATAAATATTTGGGGACCCATATCCGCAATTTCAGAGAACATCGGGCTATTCCCCTGCACACCAAGATAGTTTCTCTTTTGCTTTTATGGGCGACATTGTCTTATTGTGCATGGGCTGTTGCCGAGAGTCTTGGGTTGCGCCTCTTCCTGGCCGCTGTTGCCGTGGGGGTGACTTGGCACATTTTGAGCTATAAGACGTTGCGCGCTCCGCAGCCCGGGACTGCCGATGATGTCGAGGCTCTTTCGGAGCGGAACAGCGACCGGGCCTGGCGCATCGTGCGTGCCGGCGGCTTTTTCGGGGCCTGGGCTTCGATTGGCGCCGAGGCTCATGTGGTGGGTTCTTTGCGCATGGGTTTGCTCATGAAGCATCGCGACATCGACCTGCACGTTTATTCGTCGCTGTTGTCGGTTTCGGACAGTTTCAGGGCGGTCGCTCTCTTGGCCCGGAATCCGGCGGTGAGGCAAATCACATATCGCAATCTCGTCGATACCGAGGAGGCGTGTATCGAATGGCATCTTACTTATGTCGATGACTTGGGGGAGGAGTGGAGCATCGATATGATACACATTCTCCGGGGTAGCCGTTACGACGGCTATTTCGAGCAGGTGGCCGAGCGCATTCGGGCGCGTCTCACTCCCGAATTGCGGCACACGATTCTCTCCTTGAAATATGCGACACCCGAGTCGGTGCATATTGCCGGTATCGAATATTACAGGGCCGTAATAGAGGGGGAAGTGCTGAGCTATGCCGAGTTTCTCGAATGGCGGCGGAAAAATCCGCTCACGGGTGTCGTCGAGTGGTTGCCTTGAACCCTGATGCGGCCGTTAAAAAAGACATTGATTTTTCTCTTTTTTGTTTCTCTGAAAGTTTTTACCTTTGCGCCGTTTTTTCGGGGCGTACCCCCGCATTAGGTTTTCAGAAAATTTCATATGAAGGACGAAAAAGAGTTTCATCGCATAGCCGATTTTATCTCCGGTTATGCCGTCAGGTTGATGGGCTCGGGCGTACACACCTCCCGTGTGGTGCGCAATACGATGCGCATCAGTGAGGCACTTGGGGTTGTCACGCAGATGACCCTGTTGCATAAAACCCTCATCTTCTCGATACACGACAAGGAGTCGGGGCAGGTCATGAGCGATGTCGTGCCGGTCAAGAGTTTCCCGATTAGCTTTTATCTCAATTCCGAGTTGAGTTCGCTCAGTTGGGCGGCGCTGGACAATCATCTCCCGCTCGAAGAGATTGAACGCCGGTATCAGAAGATTGTCGATACTCCCCGCATCAATCACACGTTGCTCACATTCCTGGTGGCTTGTGCCAATGGCTCGTTCTGCCAACTTTTCGGCGGCAGCTGGACGGCGATAGCAATCGTCTTTGTGGCGACGCTTATCGGATTCTCCTTGAAGAGCTTTATGCAGAAACGGCACATTAGCCATTACGTCATCTTTGTCATATCGGCTCTCGTTTCGTCTTTGATTGCTTCGGTATCGTTGCTGTTCGATGCGACGCCCGACATTGCCATCGGTACGAGCGTGCTCTTTTTGATTCCCGGCGTACCCTTGCTCAACGGCGTCATCGACATTGTCGAGAGCCACATACTCCTGGGCATGACCCGGCTTGTCGGCGCGTTGTTGTTGGTCATGTGCATTGCCGTGGGGTTGTCGATAACCCTGGCCATTGTGCACAACGGATTGCTATTGCTTTGAAAATAAAGAGGAGGAAATCAAGATGATAGGAACAATTATTGTCGACGGTCTTTTTGCGGCTATTGCCGCCATCGGTTTCGGAGCCATTTCCAATCCGCCCCGACGGGCATTCCTTTCTATTGCCATTGCTGCGGCCATCGGTCATGCATTGCGGTTTTCGCTCATGCACTATGTGGGTGTCGATATTATTACGGCATCGTTTTGTGCCTCGTTTGCCATCGGTTGGGTGAGCCTCTTTTTAGGAGCAAAGATTTATTGCCCCATGACGGTGATATACATACCGGCGCTTCTGCCCATGATTCCCGGCATGTATGCATACAAAACGCTGTTTGCCCTGCTTCTCTTTTCGCGCAACCTCACCGACCCCGTGTTGGTGCAACAATACATGCAGGAGTTCTTTATCAACGGCATCGTGGCTTGCGGCGTCATCTTCATGCTGGCCGTGGGAGCCACATTGCCCTTTATCCTCTATCCGTCGAAGCCTTATACGCTGACCCGCCGCAAGGCCGAGATAAACAGTGTTCAAAAAGCCTGAGGCAGGCGGCTGTTGTGCAGCCGTCTTATTGCCGCAACGGTGAGATTTGATGCATAGCGCGTGAGACGATTCGACGACGAAAGTCTCACGACCTTTTGGTGCTTTTGCCGACTTGTTCTATCTTTGTCCTGCAAACGCCTCCGAATCTCCCGGTTTCGATGATGAGGCATGAGTGCGGAAATTATAGATGCGACCATGAAGCTCGACGATTCGTTATTGAAAAAACACTTGGGACACCCCCTTTTCGGTCTCCTTACCGAGACGGCCGATGAGTTGGGCGTGCCCTGTTATGTCATTGGCGGTTATGTGCGCGATATTTTCTTGCAGCGTCCGTCGAAAGACATCGATGTCGTGACGGTGGGCAGTGGCATCGAATTGGCCAGGGCGTTTGCTTCGAAGTTGGGGAAGCGGGCTTATCTGTCGGTTTTCAGCAATTTCGGAACGGCGCAAGTCAAGTACAAAGGTCACGAAATCGAGTTTGTTGGAGCCCGTCGCGAGTCATATTCCCACGATTCCCGCAAACCCATTGTCGAGGACGGTACTTTGGCCGATGACCAAAACCGCCGCGACTTCACCATCAATGCGCTGGCCATCTGCCTCAATCGCGAACATTTCGGCGAGTTGGTCGATTCTTTCGGCGGTGTGGCCGATCTTGATGCCGGCCTTATTCGCACGCCGCTCGACCCCGACATCACATTCAGTGACGACCCGTTGCGCATGATGCGAGCCATTCGTTTTGCCACGCAGTTGGGGTTCCGCATCGTCGATGAGACTTTCGACGCCATCACGCGCAACCGCGAACGCATCAACATCATTTCGGGAGAGCGCATCATCGAGGAGATGAACAAGATGATGGGTTCGGCACGACCTTCGACAGGTTTCCTCCTGCTCGAAAAGTGCGGTCTGCTTCCCCTCATATTTCCCGAGCTCCATGCCTTGAAAGGCGTCGAGACGGTCGACGGTCGCGGGCATAAGGACAATTTCTATCATACGCTGGCCGTGCTCGACCAGTTGGCGGCCAAGAGCGACAATCTGTGGTTGCGCTGGGCGGCGGTGTTTCATGATATCGCCAAACCGGTCACCAAGCGGTATGACGCCAAACTGGGCTGGACATTCCATAACCACAATTATGTGGGTGCCAAGATGATACCGGGCATATTCCGCCGCATGAAGCTCCCGATGAACGAAAAGATGAAGTTCGTGCAGAAGATGGTCGAGTTGCACATGCGTCCCATCGCGCTGGTCGAAGACGAGGTGACCGACTCGGCCGTGCGCCGTCTGCTCTTTGATGCCGGCGACGACATCGATTCGCTCATGCTGCTTTGTGAGGCCGACATCACTTCGAAAAATCAGGAAAAGGTGCGTCGCATATTGAACAACTTCGCGCTGGTGCGCACCAAGCTGCACGACATCGAGGAGAAGGACCGCGTGCGCAACTTCCAACCCCCGGTCACCGGCGAAGAAATCATGCGGGTTTTTGCCCTGTCGCCTTGCCGTGTCGTGGGAGAGATAAAGACGGCCATCAAAGATGCCATTCTCGACGGGGTAATTCCCAATGAGCACGAGGCGGCCTACCGGTATATGTTGCAGGTGGCTGCCGGGAAAGGTCTTGCCCCGGTGGGTGAAGGAAATCTCGCCGCGAAGTAAAAATTTCCCGTTTTTTATTCCTATCTTTGCTGATAGTGAAACTTATACAAGAAAAATAGATGAAACTGAAACTATTGATGCTCGCTGTGGTGTGCACCGCGGCGGCGTATGCACAGGAGACGTATCGATTCGACTTCACGGGCAAGGCTCGCAAAGGGTATGTGCGGGTCGATGCGACGATGCTTTATGACGATGCGGTCGGGTACGGTTTCGACTTCGGACAGATACCTTCGGCCGATGGCAAGTCGCCGTTCTTCTTCTCGGTGAAGGTTCCCGATGGCAACTACAAGGTCACCGTGAAACTGGGCTCTGAAACTTCGGCCGGTGAGACCACCGTGCGGGGCGAGTCGCGTCGCCTCTTTGTGGAGCGCGAAAAGACCGAAGCCGGCAAGTTCAAGAAAGAGACTTTTATCGTAAACAAGCGCAATACGCGCATTACCGACGACGTGCGGGTGCGCATCAAACCCCGCGAGAAGAAAAAACTCAACTGGGACGACAAGCTCACCCTCGAATTTAACGGCCCGGCTCCGCGGGTTGCCGAGGTGGTGATAGAGCCCACGCAGAAACCCATAACCGTTTTCTTGTGCGGCAATTCCACGGTGGTCGACCAGGACAATGAACCGTGGGGCAGTTGGGGGCAGATGATTCCCCGTTTCTTCACCGACAAGGTGTGCATTGCCAACTATGCCGAGAGCGGTGAGTCGGCCAATACCTTCCTGGCGGCCCGTCGTTTTGAGAAAGCCCTCACCCAGATGAAAGCCGGCGACTATGTCTTTGTGGAATTCGGTCACAACGACCAAAAGCAGAAAGGCAAGGGCAAAGGGCCTTGGACCTCTTTCTATGACAGCCTCAAAGAGTATATCGTGAAGGCTCGCGAGAAGGGGGCGACCATTGTTTTCGTGACTCCTACGCAACGGCGGAGTTTCGGCGATGACGGCAAGATTCACGACACGCATGGGGAGTATCCCGCTGCCATGCGCAAGTTGGCCGAGGAGGAGGGCGTTCCCGTTATTGAATTGAACGAGATGACCCGCACCCTCTATGAGACTTTGGGCGTGGAGACTTCGCGTCGCGCTTTTGTCCAATATCCGGCCAACACTTTCCCGGGTCAGACCGAGGCGCTCGAAGACAATACCCACTTCAACCCCTACGGGGCTTACCAGATTGCCAAATGCGTCTTGCAGGGCATCAAGGACAAGAAATTGGGCTTGGCCCGCTACATCAAGGATTTCAAGGGCTATGACCCGGCTCACCCCGATGACGTGAATGCCTTCGTGTGGGACCTCAGTCCGTTTACCGAAATCGAGAAGCCCGACGGCAATTAATCGCCGGGTCGGTCTCGCATAAGACATAAAGACAAGGAGGGGCGAATGATTATTCATTCGCCCCTCCTTGTTTAGGAAGACGGCACTGTTACCAAATGGGGTCACCTTTCCCTTCTCGGGTGACTTCGGGGGTCTCGGTGCTGCAATCGATGATGGTCGAGGGTATGTGCCCGCCGAGACCGCCGTCGACAAAGAGGTCGACCGTGCGGTCATATTCCTCGCGTATCAGGTCGGGCTCGGTCAGATATTCGATTTCCGTGTGGGCGGGGGCTATCGAGGTCGACATGAGCGGGTTGCCGAGCTCCTGGGCGAGAGCCCGGGCGATGGCGTTGTCGGGGACGCGTATGCCCACGGTCTTGCGGTTCTTGTAGATGTGGGGCAACTGGGAACTGGTGGGGAGTATGAAGGTGAAGGCTCCCGGCAGGTTGCGCCGCATGAGCTTGAAATGGTTGTTGCTCACCTTGGCATACTGGCTCAGCATGCTCAGGTCGGGGCATACGATAGAAAGCAACGCCTTTCTCGTGTCGATGTTCTTCAACCGGCAGATGCGTTCCACGGCGCGCACGTTGAGGGCATCGCACCCGATGGCATAGAGCGTGTCGGTGGGGTAGATGATGATACCCCCGCTGCGGAGCAGGGCAACGGTGCGCTCCACGTCGCGAGGATTGGGGTTTTCGGGGTAAATGCGCACATATTCCATGGCGAGAGGCGTGTTGGGGGTTAGTCGACGTGGTGCAGAATGTGACCCATGCGTTCTTTCTTGGTGCGCATATACACGAGGTTATAGGGGTTGGGTTCGATTTCGAGCGGTACGCTCTCTACGATTTCGAGGCCGTAGGCTTCGAGACCCACCCGTTTTACGGGGTTGTTTGAGAGCAAGCGCATCTTGCCGATGCCGATTTGTTGCAGGATTTGGGCGCCTACACCGTAGTCGCGTTCGTCGGCCTTGTGTCCCAGGCAGATGTTGGCATCGACCGTGTCCATGCCTTGTTCCTGCAACTTGTAGGCTTTCATTTTTTCCATGAGACCGATGCCGCGACCCTCTTGGTTGAGGTAGATGACGGCGCCTTTGCCCTCTTTCTCGATGGTCTGCATGGCGAGATGCAGTTGGTCGCCGCATTCGCATCGTTTCGAGCCGAAGATGTCGCCGGTCATGCACGAGGAGTGGACACGCACGAGTACGGGTTCGTCGGGGCGCCACTGTCCCTTGATGAGGGCGATGTGTTCGAGTCCGTTGGAGATTTGGCGGAAAGGTATGAGTCTGAAATGTCCGTATGCGGTGGGCATGTCGACTTCGGGGCCTTTCTCGACGAGCGATTCCTGTTTCAGCCGGTAGGCGATGAGGTCGCGAATGGCGATGATTTTGATGCCGAACTGACGGGATTTCTCGATGAGTTGGGGCAAGCGGGCCATGGTGCCGTCTTCGTTCATGATTTCGATGAGGGCGGCTGCCGGGTAGAGACCGGCCAGACGGGCCAGGTCGATGGCGGCCTCGGTGTGGCCGGCGCGTTTGAGCACCCCTTTGTCTTGGGCATAAAGCGGATTGACATGTCCCGGGCGTCCGAAGGTCTCGGCGGTCGAGTTGGGGTCGGCCAGGGCTCTGATGGTGGCGGCGCGGTCGTGGGTCGACACGCCGGTCGTGCAGCCTTCGATTTTGTCGATGGTTACCGTGAAGGGGGTGCCCAGCAGGGAGGTGTTGTTCATCACCTGCTTGTCGAGACCCAACTCGGAGCAGCGTTGCATGGTGATGGGGGCGCACAATACGCCACGTCCCTCTTTGAGCATGAAGTTCACCTTTTCGGGGGTGATTTTCTCGGCGGCGATGATGAAGTCGCCTTCATTTTCCCTGTCTTCATCATCGACGACGATGATGAAGTTGCCGGCTTTGAACTCTTCGATGGCCTCTTCGATGGTACTCAGTTTGGTTGCGTCAGACATGTGTTTTGCTCCTTTCTTCCCCGTGCCGGGGATTTTTATCTATTTTTCGATTTCTTTTTCTCTTTCGTCAATCAGTTGACGGGCGATGTTTTTTATTTCGCCGTTGGTGTGGGCGATTACCTGCAATTCGTGGCGCAGTTGTTTCTGTTCCCAGTTGCCGATGAGGTAAAGCGGGAGCGTGAGGGGCAGCAGCCACATGACGATCCACCCGATGTTTTTTTGCCCACAGGGGTTGTAGAGCAGGAGGTTACGCAGAATGGGATAGTCCATCAGCTTCGTCACCAGCAGGGCCGAACGGCAGTTTTGGGCTTTCTCCACGAATTTTTCCACTTCGTCGTGGAGGTGATGTATGGCTTTGCGGTCGTAGCCGCGGGTCCAGTATGCGAAGAACGATTGTCGCCTGTCTCCGATTTTCTCGCGCAGGCGGGTGCATTCGGCGTCGAGTTGTTCGACCTGTTGCAGAATCTCTTCGGGCGAAGCCTCGTCGATGATGATTTCTTTGTGAACGACTTTGCGGGTCTCGGCTTTCCCGATGATTTTCCGCAAGAAGTTGAGGTAGGCGTCTTTGTTGAAGACGGCCGAGTCGTTGACGGCCTTGTAGGTGAGGAATATGCCGAGGGCCAGGAGTATGGCCGAGCTGAGCCACATGCCTTCCCACACGGCCGAGCGGCCGTTGAGTGCCGATTTGTAGCCGGCATTGTCGATGATGTAGTAGCAGATGAAGAGCAATACCGAGATGACGACCGGCGTTCCCAGTCCGCCTTTGCGTATGATGGCGCCCAGCGGTGCTCCGATGAAGAAGAAGATGAGGCAGGCAAAGGAGAGGGTGAATTTCTTGTGCCGTTCGATTTCATGCCGGCGCATGAGTATCTGTTGCTGGTTGGCCGAGATGCTTCGGTATTCGTATTCCTGACGAATGCTTTCGGCGCGGCTCAGGGCGCGGCTCAACATGCTTTCCCGCTCTTGGAGGGAGGCGTTGGCGTAGATGCTGTCGATGTTGATGCGCCCGGTTGCGGGTATGGCGTTGTCGGCTTCATCGGCCTGGACGGCCGTATGGAAGGAGGGTGATGCCTTGGCCGTGGTGGTGACGTTGCTGAAATAGCTGCCTTTCAGTTCCTTGGCGATGCGATGGCTGGTGCTGTCGATGCGGGTGGTGAGAGAGTCGATCGACTTGGTGAGCTGGGAGATGTTTTGCCCGATATATTGGTTTTGCATGACACCTTCGTCCATGCGGTTGAAGTTGGCATCGAACGGTATGAGTATCTCTTTTGTCGAGAAGGTTTCGCGTCGGTAGGGAATGTTTTGGACATTGGTGCGCTGGTTGCGCAGGTTCTCAAACGACTCTCCGCTATACAGGGTGAAGAAAAGGTATTGTTTGTCGTCGGTAAAGCTCAGTTTGCCCGAGTCGGCCAAGATGACCATGGCGTTGTCGAATCCCTCGGAGAAATCGTAAATCATGAGGTCGTAGAGCATACCCGTGTTGCGGTCTTTTTCTTTTACCAGCAGGTTGTAGCCGCTTATCTGGTCGTAGAAGACACCCTCGGGTATGTCCAGTTCGGGCGACTTCTGCCTTACCGAGAAGAGCAGGGCATACATCTTCACTTGGGCCTTGGGCAGTACGTTGTTCTGGAAAAAGAAGGCACCTATGGCAATGAAAATGACGGCGATGATGAGCGGGTGCATGGTTTGCCGCAGGGAGATGCCGGCCGCCTTGATGGCCAGGAGTTCGAGCCGCTCGCCCAGGTTGCCGAATGTCATGAGCGACGCCAGGAGCATCGACAGGGGCAGCGCCATGGGCACGATGGTGAGGGCTGCGTAGAAAAACAGCTCGGCCAAGACGCCTACCTCGATGCCTTTGCCTACCAATTCATCGACATATTTCCACAGAAATTGCATCAGCAGCACAAAGAGGCTGATGAAGAAGGTCATCAGAAATAACGGAAGAAACGTATTCAGGATAAAGAGATATAGTTTCTTGACAAGCGGCATGGCAGGCTTATTTCTTGTTGCAAAAGTAGTGAAAAAAAAGATACCCCGTGTGTCGTCTCCCTAAAAATGAGGGAAGCTCGGGGTGGCTTGGCGGCTTGTCATGAGCCGAGTCGGCGTTTGAGTGTGGCGACTTGCTTGTTCCACAGTTCCACGCAATCTTCCTTTTCGTCCGACTCGGCATAGTCGGTGATTTCGAGAATCACGTTGTTGGTGAGTTCATCGACGTTGATGCGAAATTCGAAGAAGGCTTTCGGGTCTTCCTCTTCGAGCCATTTGAAGCGGATAAACACGCCGTTGAGCAGGCCGGTCTTGCGGGCGGTCTGTTGCGATGCCGACCAGTAGAACGTGTAGGTGCGGCCGTTGCATTCGACTTTGTCGGCAAACCAGTCGGCCAGCCCGTTGGGCGAACTGATAAAGCCCCACACCGAGTTGGGGGAAGCATTGTTGAGGTTATATTCTATCGTAATTTTTTCTTTTGTCATAAATCCATTCTTATTCCCGGCGAAAGTATAAATAATATTTCAACCACAGGGTATCTCTTGCTTATTTTTTGACCTCCTCTGTCAGCTTTCTGTTTTTTGATGGGGATTTCGGTGACTGGCATGATTCCTTGTGGTGATTTTCAACTGTTTGTGGAAAACGTTTTTTTATCGAAAAATATCTTGACCGGCCATGGGGGATTTGCGGTTTCGGGAGGTGTGGGGAAATGGACGGCTTATGACGGGAAAAGCGTCCGTCCGTATTGGCGAAAGGCGCTTTTGTCTGATACTAACGGGTTGTGTATGAAAAAAGAAAAGGTTGTCTCGCGACAACCCGTTTCTTTGTAAACCTTAAATTTAATACTATGAAAAAACATGATACAAATATAAGGTTTGAGGGATATGCTTCCAAATTTTTATGTGAAAAACCGCTCTTTGTTTAACAATGTTTGTGTGAAAAATATCCGAGCTGTTAACAAAATTCGCTATTTGACGGCCGAATCAAAATATTTGTTGAAAAATAAGATTTGGTAGTCGAGGGCATTGGCGCTGTAATTGTTGGTGTGTCGCCCCGGGTGGTTGTAGTAGTCGTGCGGAATTCCCCGTCTGAGCAATTCCTCATGGAGTCGCTGGTTGACGGTATAGAAGAAATCGTCATATCCGCAGTCGAAGACTATGTGCGGGTTTCCCGGTGTCAGACTGTCGAGCTGGTTGATGACGGTGTGGGCGTCCCACACATCGGGATTTTCTTCATAGGGTCCGAGCTGTTCTTTCATTTTCCAGTTGTCGGGGAAGGGGCGAATGTCTACTCCGCCGCTGATGCTACCTCCGGCGCCGAAAATGTCGGGGTGGCGCATCGAGAGCCACAGCCCGCCGTGGCCGCCCATGCTGAATCCCGTGATGGCACGTCCGCCTCGGTCGGCCCGGGTGGCGTAGTGCGAGTCGATGTAGCCGGTGAGTTCGTGCGCGACGAATGTCTCGAATTGCGATTGGGGTTGGGTGGGGCTGTCCCAGTACCAACTGCTTTCGCCATCGGGACAAACAAAGATGAGGCTGTTGCGTGTGGCAATATCGTTGAGCGAGGGTTTGACGGCAATCCAGGTGTTTTGGTTGCCGCCGAACCCGTGCAGGAGGTAGATGGCGGGATAGGCGGCCTGCGGGTCATAATTGTCGGGAAGGACGATGACGCAGGGAATCGAGCGGCCCATTTTGTCGCTGGGGACCTTGTCTTTTACCACTTTGGCCTGGGTTTGGAGGGCGACGAGTGCGAGAAGGAGTGTGAGCAGTTGTTTCATGGTGGAGGAGTTGAATTTTTTTGCTGATGCAAACATACGAAAAATCTCGTCGCCGCGCATCGTTGCTTCGTGACTTCGGCCATGGGTGATGGATAAATTGGGGCTTTCTTGGAGCCGACGGCTGCAATACTGGTCGCTTTTCGTTACATTTGCATCAAAATCGTTTTGCGATGTCCGATAAGAAAAATTTTGCCCGTTCGCTTGAACGCTGGTTTGAGGCCAACAAGCGGCAGTTGCCGTGGCGGGAGACAACCGACCCTTACTTGATTTGGGTGTCGGAGATTATCTTGCAACAGACGCGCGTGGCGCAGGGGCTCGATTACTACAACCGCTTTGTGTCGCGTTTCCCCGATGTGGCGGCATTGGCCGCCGCCACGGAAGACGAGGTGCTTAAATACTGGGAGGGGTTGGGGTATTACAGTCGGGCCCGCAACATGCACGCTGCCGCCCGTCAGGTGATGCACGATTTCGGGGGACGTTTCCCCGATACTTACGGGGCGATACGTTCGCTCAAAGGGGTGGGCGATTACACGGCTGCGGCGATTGCTTCGTTTGCCTATGGGTTGCCCCATGCGGTGGTCGACGGCAACGTCTACCGGGTGATTTCCCGCCTTTTTGCCGTTGATACCCCTATCGACACGACGGCCGGACGTAAACTCTTTGCGGCTTTGGCCGATGAGTGGCTCGACCGGCATCGACCGGCTCTTTATAACCAGGCGATTATGGAGTTGGGGGCATTACAGTGCCTGCCCCGTTCGCCGCTGTGTCCTGCCTGCCCGTTGGCGGAGTGGTGCGAAGCCGCAGCCCTGGGGCGGGTCGAAGACTATCCGGTGAAGTCGGGAAAAACCGAGGTGCGCCCTCGTTATTTCAATTATTTGGCGATACGTTGCGGCGGCGACACGTTTATTGCCCGTCGCGACGGTAATGACATTTGGCGCAACCTCTATGAATTTGTTTTGATAGAGAGCGACAGCGAATTGCCGTTCGAGGCGTTGCAGCAGACGCCCTCTTATCGGAATTTGCTCGGTGATGTCTCTGCCGTGGTGGTATGCCCTCCGTTTGTGCATCGTCATGTGCTGTCGCATCGGGTCATTTATGCCACCTTCCATACGCTCGAAGTGCCGACGGTACCGGCTGCACTGACCGCTTTTCGTCGCGTGGCATGGGGCGATTTGGAGACATTCGCTTTTGCCCGTCTTACCGGGCTCTATTTCGAATGGCTCAATCGCCATGACATCGGCTCTCTCCCGTTGTTCGGACGGTAGGCGCGGACATCTCCTCGGGCAAGGAGTGGAGCGAATTACTCCTCGGCGGGCTTCAAGAAGAAACTGAAATGGACACTCCCGTAAACCCGTTGCTGGTCAAACCCCGGCAGCGATGAGAAATCGTAATGTTTGGAGTGTTCGAGTACGAAAATCCCACCCGGGTTGAGCAAGTCGGCTTGCAGCACCATGGGCGCCACCTCGGCAAAGCGGGGCAGGTCGTAGGGCGGGTCGGCGAAGATGAAATCGAATTTCTCGCGGCAAGCCGGAACAAAGTGGAACACATCGCCCTTGATGGGACGTATCTCTTGCGCGTTGAGCTGCTCGGCGACCTTGCAGATAAACCGGTATTGCACCGGATAGTTCTCGATGGCCACGACGCGGGAGCACCCTCTCGATGCCAGTTCGAAACTGATGGCTCCGGTCCCTGCAAAAAGGTCGAGCGCTTTGAGCCCTTCGAAGTCGATGAGGTTTTGGAGCACGTTGAAGAGATTTTCCCGCGCAAAGTCGGTCGTAGGTCTTGCCTTGATGTTGGTCGGCACTTCAAAGCGGCGCCGGCCGTATTTGCCACTTATAATCCGCATAGAGGTATGGTTATCAGTTCAAAGGGAGCATCGATGGTCTCTTTCCCGAGGCGGAACAGTTGCGACGGGAAAGGATAGGGCAGCACGTTTTTTATATAGGTCTGCAAGAGCGCGGTGAGGGGTTGCCGCAGGCTTTTCTCCCCGGCGAGGTAGAGGCGGTCGCGGGTCTGGTCGAGGCTCAGTTGCTTCCAGGCCAGCAGCGTGAAGTAGGCCACATCGTCGGCCGTGTTGAAGTCGAAGGTGTTGCCCAGCAGGAGTCGTCCCTGCTTGTAGACGATGAGGTCGCAGCGCTCCTCCCGCAGGTGCAGATAGGCTTTTGCCTCGTTGCCGTTGCGGCTGTGCAGGAAAAAATATTCGCACAGCGGGGTCAACGGGTGAAGTATCGTCGGGTTGGCAAACGTGCGGCAGAGAAAGGTGTAGAGCTCGTGCTCGACGCCAAACAGGAGATAGGCGTGGTTGAGGGTCAGATGATTCTCGACGACCTCATCGGTGTGCCCGGCAAAACAGTAGTCGTAGTAGGGCCGGCGGTTTTCTTCGCACGATTCGAGCTCTTCGGGGACGAAGGTGAAGTGGGTCGTGTTGATGAGCAGGTAGGTGCGGGCATACTCTTGCAGCAGCTGCGGATTTTCGTAGACGCAGTTCTTCACGTTTTCACACAGAGACTGGCTTTTGGAGGCGAAGGCGGCGGTATGATACTGGTAAGTGTCGTCTTCGAGCGGGTCGAACGTGGCAAAATAGATGCCGTCGTTGCGCAGGTTTACCAGCAGGTGGTTTCCCGATGGGTGTGTCGTTGAGCTTCCGGTTGTGGGCATGATAAAAATTCTTCTGGCCAAGAGCCGATGTTAGGAGCCCGGTTCCTTTGGAGGCGGGAGCCGGACTCGCGATTCTGTCTACAAATGTAATGAAAAATATCGTTCGGCCGAAAAATATCGCGTTTTGCCGCATGCCTCTGTTAAAAATGCAGCGACAAGGCAAGAAAGCCGCCTCGGAAAGAAGTCTAAAATCACAGATTCTTGTATTTTTGCAAATCAAAACATTTTATATCGTATTTTTTATGGAATATAAATTTTTAAGCCGTCTTGCCCGACCGGCTTTTGCCTTGGCCTTGTGCCTTTTCTCACTGGCTTCCTGCTCCGATGAAGAGCCTTTTACCGACGACAACATCGTTGTGCCTCCCCCTGCCGATTCGATTCCCGAGGGAGATGTGCTCATCGCCGATGAAAATCTGCGGGCGGCCTTGCTTACGCTTTTGAAAACCGACGAACTGACGCCCGAAAACCTGGCCACGGTGCACAACCTTTCGTTGCGCGCCAAGAACTATTCGACCCTCGAAGGCATTTCGGCCCTGGTCAATCTCGATTCGCTTACCATCGACAACAACACCGGAAAGGCGCTTATCGAATTTCCGTCGGAGATTGTCTCGATGAAGCATCTGACCTACCTCGATGCTTCGGGTGTTTTCCGGGGTACATTGCCCGATTCGTTGTCGGGATTTACCTATTTTTCCGTCGGAGAGAGTTTCATGGAGGGAAAGATTCCGCCTCATTTGATGGATCTCTCGGCCGAGCGCATCATGCTGCATATCAGCCGCAGCCGTTTCTCGGGACTTCCCGTCGATACCTGGATTAAACTCTGTGCCGATGCTGAGGAGTTTGAGATGACCCCGTCGCTGGCTCCCCAGGCCGATGGCTATTTCCTGTCGCTTTACGACCCCGACAGTGCGCTGCACACGCAATATCACGCCGATGGTGATTTTCAAATTTATCAGACCCACAGCAAGGGGAACGGTATCAACATGTATATCGTCTGTGACGGGTTTGATCACTCTTGCAATGCGGTCGGCGGTATTGCCGAGAAGGTCATGAAATTCTGCGTCGAGCAGATGTTTGACATTGAGCCTATGACGTCGTTGCGTGAATATTTCGACATCTACCTGGTCTATGCCGAGTCGCCCGAGAAGGGCATGACCTACTCTACAAGCGGCAACGAAAATGATTGGGACTGGTATGTCGAGACCAAGTTCAATACGCGTCAGCCGAGCGTGAGCGGCCGTTACTATCTCTGTGACACGCCGGGCATCATCGATTTCGTGGGGCAGAGCACCGGCATATCGGCTCGCAGTGGCATTGTGCTGCTCATCGCCCACAACATGATACATGGCGGTTCGGCCGGTATGGAGTATGTTGCCGATCGCACCTCGTTCAGCGTATCGACGATTGAGCCGAAGTTTGCCAAGACGGTATGGCATGAGTGCGTGGGTCACTCGATAGGCTGGCTGGCCGACGAATATGTCAGCTCCGAGAATGCTCTGCTCGAAATACCTCAGGAGACGAAAGATTACATGGTGCGGGACTATAACCGGTATGACTATTGCCGCAACGTGGCATTCTCGAACGACACGGCTGCTGTGTGGTGGGCCGATTTCATTGGCGACGAACGTTATGCCGATGAGGAGATTGGCCTTTACGAAGGTGCCAACTACTGGGGCAAAGGCGTGTGGCGTCCTACCGACAACAGTATCATGAACACCTACGACCGTGACCAGCAGTTCAACGCGCCCTGCCGCGCCATTATCTACAAGGAGGTGATGACTCGCGCGTTGGGAAGTGAATTTACCTATTCCTATGAGGATTTTGTGAAATTTGACATGAAAGACGCTTACTATCCTCTGGTGCCTTAGGCTTGCCGGGCAAGCGTTGAGAGATAAAAACGGAGCAGGCGCATTTGCGCGTCTGTTCCGTTTTTTTATTCCTCCTCCACAAGGCTGCCGGCTGTGTGGCGTGTATGAGGTTGCGAAGGAAACCCCCGAAGTATCGGAATAAAGGAAAACCTGTGCTGCGGCGGAATGGAGGCGAAAAATCGGGTGTGTCCCGGCAATGTGCTTGACAGGGGGCGTCTGCGGTTGTGTGGTAGGACTCCGAAGTACCGGAAAAAAGGAAAGGCCGGTGCGGCGGCGGGTTGGAGGAGAAAAATCGGGTTGTGTCCCGGCGATGTGCTTGACAGGGGGCGTCTGCGGTCGTGAGAGAGAACCCCGAAGGCTCGGAAAAAAGGAAAGGCCGGTGCGGTGGCGGGTTGGAGGCGAAAAATCGGGTGTGTCCCGGCAATGTGCTTGACAGGGAGCGTCTGCGGTTGTGTGGTAGGTCTCCGAAGTATCGGAAAAAAGGGAAGGCCGGTGCGGTGGCGGGTTGGAGGCGAAAAAATCGGGCGCGCCGTTGTGACGCGCCCGATAGGGAAATGTGTGTATGAGGGAAAAATTATTTCATGGGAGCACGGAGTTCCGTAGCCATCTGTATGAAGTTGTTGCTTTGGGGACCCATGCGCATGGCCATGGTCATGCCGGTTTTGGCTTGTTGCTCTCTTCTTGCCTCTTCTTGTTCGAGAATGGAGGCGTATTTGTCGCACCAAATCGCGGCGTGATTACGCAGTTTCTGGTCGGCACACAACTTGTTGATGCGAAGTACCCAGTTGTAGACTTCGAGCATGTCGGCATTGTATTTCGAGATGAGCTTGTCGCCATAGGAGATGTATTTTTTCCAGTCTTGCGTGCACTCGGCATAATACATGAGGGTGGAGATTTCGATTTTCTTGGCATCTTTCACCTTGTTCTTTTTCATGTATTTCATGTAGTCGGCAAATCCTTCCTTGTCGAACGTGTAGGTGCCGTCATTGCCTTTTACCACATATTTGCGGCCATAAAGGCTCCAAGTGTAGCGCTCTTTCATATTGACCTGCATGTTGCCGTATTGTGCGATAAACTTGTCTTTGTTTTCAAGGAAGAAGACATAGGGCTTGGAGTAGGGCGATTCGATGTAACTCATGAAGAGGTTGAACAGGGTACGGTTGGTGAGCATCTCTTCGTACTTCTTTTCGAGGAATGGGGTTACGACTTCGGAGAGACGCTCTTTCTCGTTGGCTTCGGAGAGTATGCCGATATACTCTTCGATAAACTCGTCGCTGCGTTCTCCGGCATCATAGCGGGCATTCATGTTTTTGATGTTGTTTCCCGACAAGCCCGAGGTGGTGCTTTTGAGCAGCGACTGGGCGTTGTTGTATCCGACGATTTTGTGAATGATTTCTTCGGTTGTGGGGTCGATGAAGACCATGGTCGGGTAGGCATTCACACCGAGTTTGTCTTTTTGGGCGACACCGTCGGGGGTTTCCATGTCGAGTTTCAGGTTGACAAACGAGCCGTTGAAGAACTCGGCAACCTGGGCGTCTTTGAATGTGGTTCTTGATAATTGTTTGCAGGGACCGCACCATTGGGTGTAGCAGTCGATAAACAGGATTTTCCCGCTTTCTTTGGCTTTTTGCAGGGCTTCGGCATAGGTGCATTCGAGGAATGTGATGCCGGTCTCGGGCTGAGCCGGAGTCTGTTGCTCTTGGGCCATCGCTCCGCACAGGGGAAGAAATGCGGCGATGAATAGCATTAATCTTTTCATATAAAGTGGTTTTATAGGTTAGAATCCGGTGTTTTGCTTGATGACGCCGTCCGAAATCTGAACTTCATATTCGGGTATCGGCAGTATCTTTTTGTTGTTGGGCAGACCTTTGGTTTTCAGGTCGCGGCCGGTGCGAATGAGGTCCCAGCGGTAGTGGCCTTCCATGGCCAGCTCGCGGTTGCGCTCTACGAGTATCGAGTCGACAAAGGCTTCGACCGAGGGGAAGTCGGCGGCCGTGAGTGCTGCCGGTTTCTGTCCGTCGGGGAAGGGCTTGCGGCGAATGTCGTTGAGGTGTTGCAAGGCTTCGTCGTCGATGCTGTTGGTCGTGTAGGCCAGGGCTTCGGCTCTTGTGAGTTTGATTTCGGAGAGGCGAATGTATTGCACGTCGCAGTAGCAGCCGCCGTTGTCATACTTCATCGAGGCTTTGAGGTTGGAGTTGCTGGTGGCGGAGCCTTGTTGAATGAGGTATTCGTTGGTTTCTCCATATCCGCGCAGGTCGCCCGGCAGATAGCTGTTGATGAGCGAGTCGGAGGTGGAGAAGCTGGTTTTGGCGTAGACCGACGTCCACCCGCACGGGAATACGTTGGTGCTGATGCGGCTGGGTTGGAAGAATATCAACTCCGTGGCATAGTTGGTGGGGTCGGGGTAGGTAGAGTTCTCGTAGACATTGCTCGGGAAGATGTTGGTGCGGTGGTCGTTGTAGCTGTCGTTGAAGGTGATGTTCGGTGATTTGAGCACCTCCCCGGCATAGTAGGCGGCTTCATTGAGTTCGGCTTGGTTTTTCGTGTATGTGCCCTTGTAAAGGTAGACCCGGGAGAGGAGTGCCTTGGCGACGGTGGCCGTGGCCCGGTAGCGGAGAGAGGGCTCATAGTCGGTCTGCGGCAGGTCGGGAATCGCTTCGGTGAGGTCTTTTATGATCTGGGTGTAGACCGAATCTACCGTCTCGCGAGGCTGAATGTCTTCGGGTTTGTAGCCGTCGTAGGGGGTGAGCCGCATCACCAATCCCAATCCGTTGCCTTCGCCCACAAGAGCGCCGTCACCGTAGATGCAGAGAAGGGTGAAGTACTCGTAGGCGCGCAGGAATTTGGCTTCGGCGATGTGTTGTCTCATCATTGTGGGGTCGTATTGGCCAAATTCGTTGATGCCTGAAATGATGTTGTTGGCATAGTCGATGGCGTTGTAGCCATATTGGTATATGTCTTTGATGAATCCGTCCTGCTCGTCGGTGGTGTATTCGCATTTTTCCATGGCGAGGTACGACGACGCGCCGTTTTGTACCGTGATGTTTTCGGTACCGATGTCGGCCAGCTGGAAGGCAAAGGCGCTGTTGGTGTAGTTGTTTTGGTCGTTGGGGGCGCCTGAGAGCAGGACGCACAAGCGGGTGTAGGCGCCGACAAGGGCGGCTTGTGCGGTTTTTTCGTCTTTATAGACCGTCTCGTCGACCATCGTGTTTTGGGGGGCATAGTCGAGCTCGCAGGCGGTGAAGAGGGCCAGCGAGGTGAGTAGTGATATGGATAGCAGAATTGTTTTCTTCATGTTGTTGTCCTCCTTGGTTAAAGTCCGAATCTTATGCCGAATTGGTAGCTGCGCGATGAGGGCATGGTCAGGTTGTCATATCCGGCAGCTGTGGCCGACGAACCGAATGCGCTCACCTCGGGGTCGAGTCCGGAGTATGGGCTGATGGTGAATACGTTGGTGAGAACGACAAAGAGCTTGATTTGGTTGAATGTGCGCGTCCTTCTCAACACTTGTTTGGGTAACGAATAGGAGAATTCCAATGTCTTCAATCGCAGGTAGGAACTCTTTTCGAGGAACCGGGTGGTGGTAATCGACGAGGTATAGTCGTAGTTGTTGACAATGGAGCTGTTTTTCAGCTTGGGAATGTCGGTCGTTTGTCCCGGAATCTGCCAGAAGTCGAGTATGTCGCGCGACAGGTTGTTGGCCGTCTCGGTGGCGTAGGTGAGCAGTTGGGCCCGTGTGGAGTTGATCATGTGGCCGCCTACCGAGAAGGTAAACATGGTATTCAGTTCAAACCCTTTGAATGTGAGTATGTTGGTGAAACTGCCGTAGAATTTGGGCTCGGCCGTTCCGCACACTTTCTTGTTGTCCGTCGAGGTTTCGTAGTTCGAGGCCGGGGGAACGGTCGTTGTCGAGCCGTCGGCGAGGCGCCATATCGGGTCGCCGGTATTGGGGTCGACGCCCACCCATTCGTGCAGGTACCACTGTGCCATGGGATAGCCCACGGCGTAGTATTTAAACGAGCTGTTGGCTTGGTCGAGCTGGTTGCCTTCGAAGTTGAGTTTCAATATCTTGTTGCTATTGCGGGAGAGGTTCAGGATGGTCTGCCACAGGAAATTCTTGCGCACGATATTGTCCGAGATGACTTGTATCTCGATACCTTGGTTTTGCATGTCGGCAATGTTCTGGTATTGGGTCGAATATCCGGTGTAAGCCGGCAGGTCCGACGAGAAGAGCATGTCGGTCGTGCGTTTGTAGTAGTAGTCGACGGTGAGTTTCAGCCGCTCTTTGAAGGCCGAGAAGTCGAGACCCAGGTCATAGGTGATGGTGCGTTCCCAGTCGAGGTTCACGTTACTGGGTTGCGACATCGAGAGGAATTGTTCGTTGCCGTAGGAAGAGGCCGTGTTGAGCACATAGATGGCTTGTGCTCCGTAGTAACTGTTGTTGGCGTCCTGGCTGGTCCAGCCTATCGAACCGCGGATTTTCATTTCGTCGATCCACGGGGCGTTGTAGGCGATGAAGTCTTCTTCGGAGAGTCGCCAGGCGGCCGACACGGCGGGAATGTTGATGAAGCGGTGCAGGCGGTTGTAGCGCGACGAACCGTCGATGCGGTAGGATACACCGAAGAGGTACCGGCGCATGAGCTGGTAGTTGACGCGGGCGAAGGCCGAGAGCAGGGCCCAGGTGTCTTCGCTGGCAGCGCCTACGCGGGTGGTCTGTGCCGAACCGATGCCTTTGATGGCCGAGCTGAAAAAGTTCGAACCGTAAATCTGCGAGTTGTATTCGTGCCCGATTTCATAGCTTTCGCCCAGCACGGCTTGCAGGTAGTGGCGTTCGTTGAATACTTTGTTCACCGTGATGGTGTTGTTGGTGACGATGCGGTATTTCAAGGCGTCGTTTTCCGATGCCTGGTTGTTGGGGGTGAGGTCGGCCACTTCTTCGGGCAATTCGGGCTTGTAGACGTAGGAACGGCCGTTGGAGATGTTGATACCGAGTTCGGTTTTGAGTTGCAGCCAATTTGTGACGTCGTATTGCAGGTAGGTGTTGCCTATCGTGGTGATGTTTTTGCTTTGCGAGGTGACGTCATTGGCGTAGGCTACGGGGTTGTAGTTGTCGTTGTTGCCTTTGGTGTTGAGGTCGTGGCCGTAGTAGTAGGAGCCGTCTTCGTTGTATATCGGCAGGTTGGGGGCGCGCAGTATGGCGTCTTTATATACGGTGGGGGCCGTGAGGGCGTTGTTGTCGATGAATGAGAGGGTCACGTTGGCACCGAGGGTGAATTTGTCGTTGAGTTGGGTATCGAGATTCAGACGGGCCGAGTAACGTTGCAGGTCGTTGTTGATGATATATGACTCGTTGTTGGCGTAGGAGAGGCTGAAAAAGTAGCGGGTGCGAGTGTTTCCGCCCGAAATCGATGCGCTCAGGTTGTGGCTGAGGGCGTTGCGGGTCACGGCGTCTTGCCAGTCGGTATTGTAGCCGGCACGGTAAACGTCGGAGGGATAGTATTGCGAGTAGATTTGTGCGTATTCATCGCCGGTGAGCAGGTCGAGTTTGCCGATGGGCTGGTCGATGCTCATGGTGTAGGAGACGTTGATGGCTGTGCGGTCGCGGGAGCCGCTTTTGGTGGTGATGAGGATTACACCGGCCGAGCCGCGTGAACCGTAGATGGAGGTGGCGAAGGCATCTTTGAGAATTTCGATCGACTCAATGTCTTCGGGGTTGATGGAGAGTAGCGGGTTTTGCTCGAAAGAGTAGTTGAGGTCCATGTTGTTGGTCAGCGTTCCGCCTCCCGTCGAGGTTCCACCCATGCTGATGGCGCTCACCGAGCCGCCGCTGGTGCCGACCGAGTTGGCCGAGCGGTCGGTGCCGTAGATGGGTACGCCGTCGACGACGTAGAGGGGGTTGTTTTCGCCTATGATGGAGCTCACGCCGCGAATGGTGAGGAGGTTGGCTCCGCCGAGTGCTCCTGAGGAGTTGGATACGAACACGCCCGGGGCACGGCCTTGCAGCAACTGGTCTACCGACAGGAATGATTTTTGTTCATCGAGTTTTACCGATGATACCGAGCCGGTAATATCACGCCGTTCTTGTTTGCCATAGCCTACGACGGTAATTTCGCGCATGGCATTTTCGGCCGGAATGAGTCTTATGGCTTCGACGGTTTTGGGGTGATTTACGGTTACGGTTTCGGTCTCATAGCCAATGAACGAAAACGAGATGGTCGCACCTGTCGGTACATTGGTGAGGGTGAAAGAGCCGTCCGATGTGGACAGGGTGGCGCCTTTTCCGTTGACCGAAACGGTTACGCCCGCCAGGGGGGCGTTGTTTTCATCGAGAACGGTACCGGATATCTTGGTGAGATTTTGCGCCGAGGCTATTTCGCAACAGAATATACAACACAGTACCGTATATATTGTCCAAAATTTTTTCATAATATTAAAGTCCCGGTGTTTAGTTGGAAAAAGTACTCTGTGCAGGGATTATGCACAGAGTACTTTGATGATTTAAAAAATGGAATTATCAATTCAGAGCGAATGCCCATGCGGCAAACGAGGGATCCATGTCGTCGACCGTGGTCGAGTAGGGAGTGTAGCTACCCGAGAAGCTGTTGAAGCCGCCGAATACCCAAGCGATGTCGTTTTCATCGACAACGACACAAGGATTGAAGGTTCCGGTGTAGGCTTCATTGATACCTTCGACAGCCGTCCAGGTAACACCGTCGGTCGATTTGTAGATGGTGTTGTTCATTACGCGGGCACCGGCCTCATCGTAATAGAGACCACCGAAGAGGTAAGCCGTGTTGCCGGCATTGTTGGTAACGACAGTGGCACCGCAGATGGGACCAACGGCCGTCGAGTCGGCAACAGTGGCGAAGTTCTCACCGTCGGTAGAGCTCGAAACGGCGGTTTGCAGGTTCGATGCGCTGACAAAGCCTCTGGAACCACCCAGGAGGAAGATTTCGTTGTTCAGCACAAAGGTCGAGCAGTGGGCTCTCAGGAGGCTCGATGCGCCTGCTACCATGTTGTAGGTAGTATCAGCTTTCACCCACATTTGAGAGTTGGCTCCTTGGAGCTGACCAAAAGCCATCATTACACCGCTTTCCATGTAGAATTTGTCGTTGAAGGTGAACGGGGTGGGGCATACATGTCCGAATGAACCCAGACCTACAAGCCTCTTGAACATGTCGTCGGCCAAGGTCGAGTTACCTTCGATCGATTCATCGTTCCAGGTGCTACCGTTGCTGGTCGATGCGATGCGGAAGCTTTTCAGCGTGAGGCTCGTAGACCAGCTGTTTCCTTGAAGCTCGGGGGCATTTCCGCCTTGGTCGGTTCCAAAAGCGCGGATACCACCGATGACATAGAGCTTGTCATTGATAACGATGGGGCGTGCACCCATACCGCCGATGATGTCCTCGGTCGATACTTCGGTCCAGCGGATACCGTTGGTCGAGGTGAATACCTTGTAGAATCCGAGCGTATCGGCTGCATCGTAACCCGAGGTGAAGGCATAGAATTTACCGTCGAAGAGGGCTACGGAGTAGTCGTAAACGTTGCTGGGGATACCTCCGCCACGAATGTCGGCGCTGATTTGTTTACCGGCAGCGAGGTCGTCTTCGGTATCGGAGATGACTACGGTGAGGGTGTAGTCCTTGCTGCTACCTTCGTGGGTGGCGGTGAGGACGATGGGGTTGTTGAGGTCAAACGTTGCACCGGCAACAGCGGCACCGTTTACGGTAACCGTCGTGTTCATCGTAGCCGTCACGGTGAGTGTGCAGGCTTCGAGCTCAGAGGCTTGGGTTGTCATGGGGACGGTGCATTGAATCGTCATACCCGAGTAGTTGATGACACCGTTGTAAGAAGCACCTTCGGCGGTGGTAACCGTCACGCCGGTAATACCGAATCCCGAATCATTGCTGTCGTCGTTACACGATGTGAAGCTGAATACGGCGCAGAGGGCCATAAGCAGCAGAGCATTCAGTTTTTTCATACGAAAGATTAAATTTTGGGTTATGGTTTGTGATTAAAAATAGATGTTGTCATTTTACATCGACATGGCACCCATCGAAATCGATTTGCGCGGAGCCGGTTTCTCGGGAGCTACGCCGTTGAGGGCATTCTGTATGGCTTTGCGAATGGCTTCACCACGGAGACCTTTGGCATAGAGGTTGCCGTCGGCATCGACCAGCACGATGAAAGGAATGCCTCCGAATTGATAGTCTTGCATGAGTTTCTTGCCGCCGTCGGTGGCGTGTATCTGCAACCAAGGCATGTTTTCTTCGCCTGCGGCTTTGAGCCAAGCGTCTTTGTCGGCGTCGATGGATACGCTGAGGAATTCTACGCCTTTGTCTTTGAACTCTTCATAATATTTTTTGAGATTGACAATTTCTTGGCGGCAGGGACCGCACCACGATGCCCAAAAGTCGACCAGGACGATTTTGCCTTTGAGGTCGGAGAGCGAGAGCTCTTTACCGTCGATTTGGGGGTAAGTAAAGTCGGGAGCCGGCTTGCCGTTGTTCAGACGTTCGCGTTGAGCCTTGGCTTTGGCCACGCCGTCTTTGTAGTTCTGTATGGGGGCATAACCGGGGTGGGCGGCTTCGAGTTGCGACAAAATATTGTCGATGAGTTCCTTGTCGGCATCTTCTCTCAATGAGGGGAGGACGGCAAGTACGCTGGTGACCGTTGCGTTGTGCTCGGCAATATGGCGCATGCGGGCCGTCATGTCTTCGGCATTGTTGGCATAGAGGGCGTCGCTGAGCATTTTGCGCATCTCGGCATCGGGCTTGGCGTTGTAGAGGGCCTTGGAGATGGCTATCATGTTCTGATAGCTGCGGTAATTGCAGAAGTTGACTTGGTTCATCACCTCATTCTTGGGGCCGCCTTGGATATATACATAGGGAGGATTCTTGATTTTTACACGGGCGGTGTCGAAGCCGCGGAAATTGATGGTGAGGTCTTCGTCTTCACCCCAGATGCGTACCGATTGCCATTTCCCGCAATCGACCGTGTAGACGCCCGGAGTCTCGATGGGCAGCGTCAACGTGTATTCGTTGTTTTCGTCGATGTCGGCTTCGGCATAGATTTTCTTTTGTGTGCCTTCATATTGATACACCGTCATTTTGAATTCGGGCGCGGGCTGATCGTAATTCCAATACCCTTTGTAGGTGAATTGCACTTTTCCCTTGATGGTGATTTGGGAAGGAGCAGCTTGTTGCTCGGTGGTTTCTTTGTTTTCTTTCTTCGTCTTTTTTACTTTGGCCGATGCGTCAAAAATAATCAGCATGGCAGCCAGCATGGCGACAATACGAAATTTCATAGCGGTTGAGTTTTTAAGCGTTTGTTATTTGTTTCTCTTGGCGTAAGTAGTATCTTTGACTTCTTGTTTGGCGACCTTGTATATATTACTATGCCGCAAAGATAGGTATTTGTTTTATGAAATCTGCCCAAAAACATGTTTTTTTTATTTTTAGCCTCGAATTATATCTCTATTTGCAAGCGTATGCAATTTTTTTGTAATAAATTGTTGTATGCGCCTGTCTTTTTTGCTTTGATTTTGCGGGCTGCCAAAATCGAAACACGCATCGCCCTGTAAACTGAGCCTCCCAGGGAGATATAAAAGGGGGGCGGTTTTTTTATATTGCCTTCGATTTTCTTATTTTTGTGTCTTGTTATCGACCGTTATTTCTTGTTCAATCCATGCTCAGTGATTATTTCATACAGCGCCTTTCCGAAAACCTGCCCTATGTCCCTACCGAAGAGCAGGCCGGGCTGGTGGCCCGCTTGGCGGAGTTCCTGTGGGACGACAATGTCCCCTCGGTGTTTGTCATCAAAGGCTACGCCGGTACGGGAAAGACTTCGCTCGTGGGAGCGCTGGTCAAGACGCTGGAAGCATTCGAGCGCGCGTGTGTATTGCTGGCTCCCACCGGACGTGCGGCCAAAGTCTTTGCTTCGTATGCGGCCCACCCGGCCTACACGATACACAAGAAAATCTATCGGCAACGAGCCTTTACGGGCGATTTCACGGGCTTCCAGTTGGCCCATAATGCCCACAAGAATACCTTTTTTATTGTCGATGAGGCGTCGATGATTGCCAATGAAGCTGCCGAGGGAGCACACTACGGCTCGGGACTGTTGCTCGATGACCTCTTCGATTTTGTCTATTCCGGTGCCGGCTGCCGTCTCATTCTGCTGGGCGACACGGCGCAGCTGCCGCCTGTGGGGCAGGTGCGCAGTCCGGCTCTCGATGAGGACTATTTGCGACGCTACGGTTACCCGGTCTTTTCGTGCGAATTGACCCATGTCGTGCGGCAGGTCGAGGAGTCGGGCGTGTTGTTCAATGCCACGCGGTTGCGCAACGCCATGCAGGAAAATCCGCTTCCTGTGCCATCGATTGCCTGGCGGCGTTTCCCCGATGTGAGCCTCGTGGGGGGAGACGAACTCATAGAGGTACTCTCGTCGGCCTATCGTCGTGATGGCATGGACGAGACCATTATTGTCACCCGCTCGAACAAGCGGGCCAACATCTTCAACCAGGGCATTCGCAACCGCATTCTCTATCGGGAGGAAGAACTTACCTCGGGCGACCTGTTGCTGGTGGCCCGCAACAACTATTTTTGGAGCGAGAAGTATGAGAAGCTCGACTTCATCGCCAACGGCGATGTGGCTCGTGTCGTGCGGGTGCGTCGCGTGTGTGAGATGTACGGTTTCAGGTTTGCCGATGTGGTGCTCTATTTCCCCGACTATGAAGAGGAGATGGAGGCCAAGGTCATTCTCGACACGTTGCATTCGGAGTCGCCTTCACTCACGGCCGAGGAGAACACCCGCCTGTTCAATGCCGTGATGGAAGATTATGCCGACGTGCCCTCCAAGCGCGAGCGTCTCAAACGGCTCAAAAACGACCCCTGGTTCAATGCCTTGCAGGTGAAGTATGCCTATGCCGTGACCTGCCACAAGGCGCAGGGCGGACAGTGGACCAATGTCTTTATCGATATGGGATATATCCGTCCCGACATGCTCGGCCTCGATTTCTACCGGTGGCTCTACACGGCCTTCACGCGCACGACGGGTCGGCTTTTGCTCATCAATGTGTCGCCCGATTACATCGAGGAGAAGCCGTCCGACTGAAAACGCCTCCCACCCTTTCCCTCATTTGCAACGAGAGGGAGACCGCTTGGCGCATCGGCCGATGGTTTTTGTGGGGGGATAATGATGCCGAAAAAGTGAAAATAGAAAATCCAGTATATATGAAAACTTTTGTAATCATGGGCTGCGGCCGTTTGGCCGGCATTGTGTCCGATGCTGTTGTCAAGGGCTTGCTGCCCGAGTATGAATTGGTGGGAGTCTATTCCCGCACGACCGCCAAGTCGGAGCGGATAGCGGCTCAAATGCAACGTGCCGGCAAGGCTTGCGCGGTGTGCCTCTCGACCGGGGAATTGCTGGCCTTGAAGCCCGACGTTTTGGTCGAGACGGCTTCGCCGGCTGCCCTTCGGGAAGTGGCTCTTCCGGCACTGGAAGCCGGCATTTCGGTGGTGACTCTTTCTATCGGGGCGCTGGCCGACGAGGGGTTTTACCGGGCTGTTTCGGCTGCTGCCCGTGAAAGCGGCGCACGCATCTATTTGGCATCGGGGGCTACCGGCGGATTTGATGTCTTGCGCACGGTCTCGTTGATGGGTGGTGCATCGGCTCGCTTTTTCAATGAAAAGGGTCCCGACGCCTTGAAGGGTACGCCGGTGTATGACGACTCTTTACAAGCCGAGCAGCGGGTCGTTTTCTCGGGGAATGCCGCCGAGGCCATCTCCCTGTTCCCGACCAAGGTGAATGTCACCGTGGCGGCATCTCGCGCGTCGGTCGGTCCCGAGGCGATGCAGGTGACCATACGCTCTACTCCCGGATTCAAGGGCGATACGCAGCGGGTGGAGATTGAAAATGAGCAGGTGCGGGCTGTCGTCGACGTGTATAGCGCGACGGCCGAGATTGCCGGCTGGTCGGTTGTGAACACGCTGCTCAATATCGTTTCACCCGTGGTATTTTGAGAGGTTGGCCAGGACTTTCTCGCTCAGGCGCACAAATGCCTGACGGGTGCGGCCGGTCGATACCTGCATGCAGTGAATGTGCGGGTGTGCCAGCAGATGCGCTCCGCCGAGGGCTCCTACGGTGTCGCAGAAGCAGCGGTTGTCGCCTGCAATCCACTCCATGAACGGCTTTTCGTCCCAGGCGGGCGATAGCCCGGTGTTGAATAGAATCTTGTGGTGGCCGAGCTGTTCAAATTCGGCCTCGTGCAGCAGTACGGTGTTTTTGTTCAGGCAGCAGAAGACCGCTTCGCTCCCGGCCAGCAGCTTGTGCAGGGGGGCGAACGCGTAACCTTTTTTCCCGGCCTCGTTTTTTTCGCTGCGGGCAAAGTAGGTGATGTCGGCGCCGAAGAATTTCAGGGCGTCGGCTATCATGCCGCCCGATTTGCCCAGGCCGATGATGCCCACTTTGAGTCCCGTGATTTCCTGCGGCTCTCCGTTCCACGCAGGTTGGCCGAAGCCATGCAGGCAGCGCACCAGTTCGCTTATGACATATTCCACGACCCCTTCGTCGCCGTAATCACGAATGCCTTTCACCGTGATGCCCCGTTCCTCGGCATAGCGTATGTCGACGTTGGCGCTTTCGGGTGAATAGAGCGAGCAGCACATGCCGATGTATTTGATGTTGGGGCATTGTTGCATGACGCTTCGACCGAGAGTCGAGGTGTAGCTGAGCAGTACCGCGTCGGCATCTCCGATGCGGCGCACGATTTCTTCGTCGCTTTGTGGAATGTCGGAGTGGAGCGTCACTTCTCTGGCGTAATTGTGCAGGGCCTCTTCGGCCGAGGGAATAAGGCTTATGGGCTCTATGGCTACGAGTTTGTTGAACATGTGTGTATATATTATGGGGTCTGACATTGAAATTAGCCGCCGCAGTGTCACACGCGCGCGTCTATAATATGGGGCTCATGAGGCGCACAAACGACTCGACGACTTTGGTGTAAATCGGGCGGCGTTTCCATCGGCTGAGGGTTATACGCTTGCATTGTTTCATGTCGTTGAGGAAGATTTTCTTCATGCGGGCATTGGTCTCGGGGCTATACATGAATGCGTTGATTTCGAAGTTGTGGTCGAAACTGCGAAAATCGAAGTTGGTCGAGCCGATGGTCGAAAATTCGTTGTCGATGACCAGGCTCTTGGCATGAAGGAATCCTCCTTCGTAGAAATAGACCTTGATGCCGGCGCGCAAGACGTCTTTGAGGTAAGACTGCGAGGCATATTGCAAGAGCCGGGAGTCGCTGTGCCGGGGAACCATGAGGCGCACGTCGACCTTGGCGAGTGCGGCGGCTTGCAGGGCTTTGAGCAAACCGTCGGTGGGGAGGAAGTAGGGGGTCTGTATGTAGATGCACTCCCGGGCATTGGCGATGGCTTTCAGGAAAGACATCGCAATTTCTTTCCATTCGCCCAGCGGGCCGCTGGTGAGTATCTGTATGTCGGTGTCGCCCGACGCTTCGACGGGCGGGTAGTAGCGTGCCTCGGAGAGGAATTCCCGGGTGGTAAAACTCCAATCGATGGAGAAGGCCGTTTGCAGTCCGTACACGGCGGGTCCTTGTATGCGGGCGTGCGTGTCGCGCCAGATGCCCCATGAGAGACCGTCGCAGTAGCGGTCGGCAATGTTCATGCCGCCGATGTATCCGATTTTCCCGTCGATGACGGCGACTTTGCGGTGGTTGCGGTAATTGAGTTTGTTGGCCAGTTGCGGGAAGGAGACTTTGAAAAAGGGTTTTATCTCGATGCCGGCTTTGCGCATCTCTCTGAAAAATTTGGCTTTGACCCGCCAAGACCCCACATCGTCGTAGAGCACACGCACTCTCACGCCCTGTCGGGCTTTTTCGGAGAGGACGGCCTTGATGGTGCGTCCCAGTGTGTCGTTGTTGAAGATATAGTATTGCAGGTGTATGAAGTCGGTCGCTTTTTCGAGGTCTTCGATGAGCGCGTTGAATTTGCTTTCTCCGTCGGTGAATATCTCCACCCGGTTATGGACGGTGAGGCGGGTACCGCCCAACTGGTATCCCAGGGAGATCTGTTGCTGGCTTTCGGGCGACAGTTTGTTGCCTGTCTCCGTTTCGTCGCTTTGTGTCGTGCTGCTCGACATGCGTTGCAAGATGCGCCGCTTGCGTTTTGAAATCATGCGGGTGTGGCGGTACTGCTGCCCGAAGAACAGGTAGAGGATAAATCCGCCTATGGGGATAAAAATCAGGACGACAATCCAGGCGAGGCTTTTTACGGGATTGCGGTTTTCGAGAACGACAACGATGACCGTGAAGATAATCGTGAGGATAAAACCCGTGTAAATCCCAAAATACAACCAGTCGCTCCAAGGGTAGGTGTATGCTCCGAACATGGTTTTCTCTTATACTGGTGTGCAATATGTGCTAAGGTATATATTTTTTTGCGAAACGGGTGCCGAAATATCGACTTTTTTGCAATTCGTTTTTCGAATCCTTGGGTTGTGTGCGCGCACGGCGTTTGGGTGACGTTCCGATGGTTTGGCTGCTATTGGCTGTGTATCAAGGCGATAATATAAAACAAAAAGGAACTTTTTCGCAAAAGCTCCTTTTTTATTAGGTTTTCAATAGGTATTAATTTTTTAAGGTAAAAAAGATTGTTATAGGTTACGGCAACAAAGGTGAGCCTTTTTTTTAGAATCCCAAAACTTTATTATATGTTTTATAGCACTTTTTAAGTGTTGAAAATACAATCATAAAGAGTTTTGTTGCTGTAAACCAATCGGTTAATCTGTTTTTGTAAATAGATATATTTTTTAATTCCGTGTGCGGACACGATGCGGTTTCATGCGGTTCGTGTCCGCACACGATGGGTCGGGCGGCAGATATGGGTTATTTTTTCTTTTGGAGTTGCAGTACCATGGCCGTACGGGCCGGCAGGTAGAGCATGAGCCACTCTTTTTTCTCTTTTTTATACAACGGGTCGGGCTGCGTGAAGTGCTCGATATTCTGGTTGATGCGGGCGTAGCCGCCAAATTGGGGCTGGTCGCTGTCGAGAATGCATTTGTAGCTGCCTTTGGGGGCCAGTATGCCATATCCTTCGTAGGAGCGGGTGGGGCTGAAATTGAAGACGAATACCAGGTCTTTGCGCATGAAGGCCAATACTTGGTCTTCGCCGCTGTCCCACAGTTTTACGATGGGGCGTTGCTCAAAATGCCGTGTGCTGTTGACGAGATGGATCATGGCTTTGTCGAAGGCCCCGAGATAGCAATATTTCAGGTCTTTGCGGTCGACGAGGCTCCATTGCCGGCGGGCATATTTGTAGGACCAGTTGTTGCCTTCTCGCGGGAAGTCGATCCACTCGGGGTGTCCAAACTCGTTCCCCATGAAGTTGAGGTAGCCGCCGTTGATGGTGGCGAGAGTAACCAGTCTTATCATCTTATGCAGGGCCATGCCGCGGTCTACGGCCATACTATTGGTGTCGTCTTTCATCATGTGCCAGTACATCTCGGCGTCGATGAGGCGGAAGATGATGGTCTTGTCGCCTACCAGGGCTTGGTCGTGGCTCTCGGCGTAGTTGATGGTTTTTTCGTCGGCACGGCGGTTGGTGAGTTCCCAGAAGATGCCGGTCGGGTGCCAGTCTTCGTCTTTTTTCTCCTTGATGGTTTTTATCCAGAAGTCGGGGATACCCATGGCCATGCGGTAGTCAAATCCGATGCCGCCGTCTTCGATTTTGGCGGCGAGGCCGGGCATGCCGCTCATTTCTTCGGCGATGGTGATGGCGTGCGGGTTGACTTCGTGTATCAGCCGGTTGGCCAGGGTGAGGTAGGTGATGGCGTTCTCGTCTTGTCCGCCATCGTAGTAGTCGCCATAGCCGCCAAATGCCTTGCCCAGTCCGTGGTCGTAGTAGAGCATCGAGGTTACGCCGTCGAAGCGGAATCCGTCGAAACGGAACTCTTCGAGCCAGTATTTGCAGTTGGAGAGCAGGAAGTGTATGACCGAGTTTTTGCCGTAATCGAAGCAGAGCGAGTCCCAGGCCGGGTGTTCGCGGCGATGGTCGCCGTAGAAGAACTGGTCGGGGGTACCGTCGAAACGGCCGAGACCTTCGTTTTCGTTCTTTACGGCATGGGAGTGCACGATGTCCATGATGACGGCGATGCCGTTGCGGTGGGCTTCGTCGATGAGGTGTTTCAGCTCGTCGGGGGTGCCGAAGCGCGATGAGGGGGCGAAGAAACTCGATACATGGTAGCCGAACGACCCGTAGTAGGGGTGTTCCTGAATGGCCATGATTTGAATGGCGTTGTAGCCGTCGGCGATGATGCGGGGCAGTACTTTTTCTCTGAACTCGTCGTAGCTGCCTATGCGTTCGTCTTCCTGTGCCATGCCTATGTGGCACTCGTAGATGAGCAGGGGGGCGGTGTTGGGCGTGAAGTTTTTCTTCTTGAATTTGTAGGGTTTGTCGGGTGCCCACACTTGTGCCGAGAAGATGTAGGTGGTGTCGTCTTGCACGACGCGGGTGGCCCATGCCGGTACGCGTTCGCCCTGTCCGCCCTTCCAATGCATCGAGAGTTTATAGAGGTCGAGGTGGTGTAACTGGTTGGGGGCGAGCTTGATTTCCCACACGCCGTTGGGAAGTGATTTGAAGCGGTAGGCCTGAGACTCTTTCCAGTCCGAGAAATCGCCGATGAGGTATATCTCGGTGGCGTTGGGGGCCCATTCTCGTATGATCCACTCTTTCTTGTCGTTGCGGTGCAGGCCGAAGTAGAGGTATCCGTCGGCGAAATCGGAGAGGGTTCCCTTTTTGCCGCAAAGCTCTTTTTCTTTTTCGAGTGCGAGGTGATGACGATATTCGATGGTCGGTGAGAACGGTTCGAGCCACGGATCGTTTTTTATCAGGTTGAGCATACCGGTAGATTTAAGGGGTTAGGGGGTGAGAAAAGTTTCGGACGGCACACGGGGGTGGTGCCGTCCGAGGGTGAATAATGTTAGATTTTTACTTTGACGATGACCTTGCGGAAGTTGCCTTCGGCGATACCGGGGGCGTGGCCGTCTTCGGGGAAGAAGATGGCAAATTCGCCCGGTTGCACGTCGACGTAGGTCGTGGGTTTGTCGGCAAAGAAGGTGATGTCTTTCTCGGGGTTGTAGGGTGCGGTGGGCTCTTTCAGTTCGTTGGTGGCTTTCCAGCCCATGGTCTCGACGGCGGTCAGCGGCATCTGTATGTCGATGTATTTGTCATGGGTTTCCATGCGGGCCGTTTCTTTGGTCTTGCCGGTGGGCTCGGCTACCGAGATGTAGAGTTTGTCGCCGTCGAGGACGATTTTGCCGGCGGGTACGGTGCTGAAATCGGTGGCTTTGATATAGTCAAAGGCTTTTTTGAAAAGCGGGTGCAGCGACTCTATCGAGGCGGAGTCTTTCAATGAATTTAAAATCATGATGCTGGTTTTTTATGGGTTTGAAAAAGCGTGTTTGTTTCTCGGTCGGGAAAAACCGTTCCCCGACTTCTTGCAAATATAATCAAATAATTAAGATAATTGTCGTTTATCTCCTTAAATTTTTATGCCCTGGGTCGGGCTTCGGGCGGTCGGGTGAGGAGGAGAGGGCCGCCCGGTTGTCTCGGCAGGCGGTTTTTACCAGGTGGGTAGGTGGAGGTCGTCGGGAAGATAGCCGCTGCGTATGCGCCACTCCGTGGGGTAGAGGTTGTTGATGCGGTTGCCGAGATGGTTGCACCACCCCAGCGGGGTGCCTTCGTAGACGACGAGCCGGGTGCCGCGGTGATGGGGGTCGGACGCGACGGCCGGCGCTTCGCGACGCAGGTAGGTGATGGCATCGGCGAGGGAGAGCGGGAGCGGCTCGAAGGCGTCGGGTGCGAGTCCGGTCGAGAGGGCGAGGGCGTGGTGGGGCTGCCATTCACGTCCTTTGAGGGTGGCCACCGGTATGCCGCGATGTACGACTTCGAAGTGGGTGGCGAAGAAGGCGTGGTCGGTGGCATAGGCCGAAGGCAGTGCGGTGACCGTGGTGTCGCCGATGTCGAAAGTGTAGTCGTCGGGTGCGGCGAGCCATGTGCGCCATGGGGCCGGATTGCCTTTGCCGGGCTGGCGCGGATTCTTGCTTTTGCCCCCTTTGCGGGAGGCGCGCTGCAACCATTCGTCGCGTTGGCACTCCTCTTCGTACCCCGGTTTGCGCAGCACGGCCATGAAAAGCCCTTCGCCGCGGGTGTAGTGGGGCATGAACCGGTAGGCGGGCAGGTCGGTGTCGAGCGAGGGGCGAATGTGCCATGCCTCGGAGGGCGACGCGTCGAGCGGGGTGGCTCCGAACCGCTCGCACAAGAAGTGTACGATGTCTTCGTTTTCCTCGCGGTTGTAGGTGCAGGTGCTGTATATGAGCAGTCCGCCGGGGCGCAGGGCGTCCCACACATCGGTGAGGATTTCGCGCTGGCGGTCGGCACAGAGTCCCACTTGCGCGGGCGACCATTCGGCTATGGCCTGCGGGTCTTTGCGGAACATGCCTTCGCCCGAGCAGGGCGCGTCGACCAGTATGACGTCGAAATAGTGGGTCAGTTTTCCGAAGTCGGCCGCCGAGTTGCGGGTTACGATGGTATTGTCATATCCCCACTTGATAAGGTTCTCGGCCAATATATGGGTGCGGGGGCGCACCACTTCGTTGCATACCGCCAGACTGCCGGCCGGCAGGGCTGCAAGGGCGAGCGTGCTTTTCCCTCCGGGAGCCGCACACAGGTCGAGATAGCGCACGGGACGGTCGACAAAGCGGCGCAGCACATGGTCGAGGAACATCGAGGAGGCCTCCTGCACATAGTAGAGGCCGCCATGCAACCGGGGGTCGAAGGTAAAGGCCGGTCGGGTATCGAGGTAATAGGCGTTGCGGCACCACGGCACAGGGCGATAGTCGGGCTGCCGGTCGCATTTGGCCGGGTTGAGGCGCAAGCTGGTCTGCGGTTCGGTGGAGAGGGCGGCTTCAAAATCGATATATTCGTCACCCAACAGGCGGCGCATACGGGTAGAAAACTCGGCAGGTAAATCCATATTCTTGTGGGAATGATTCTATGTTTGGGCAAAATTAACTATTTTTGCCGAGAAATTTTGAAAAGAGGTGCTCTATTCGGCAGAATCGGTTCTGCATCTCCGTCTCTTTCAAGTCCGATTTCTGCAAAAACACAACCGTAAGCTATGCTCGAAGCAGCTCTATATCTCATACCCGTCACTTTGGGAGACACCCCGCATGACCGCGTCTTGCCGGCCTATAATCGCGAAGTGACGTCGGGAATACGCCATTTTGTGGTGGAGAACGTGCGTTCGGCGCGGCGTTTCTTGAAACGTTGCGACCCGGCGACCGACATCGACGCCATAACCTTTTACACCCTCGACCGCCACACGCCGCCCGAGGCGGTGGCCGGTTTTCTCGCCCCTTTGGCCCAAGGGTTGCCCGTGGGGGTGATTTCCGAGGCCGGCTGTCCTGCGGTGGCCGACCCCGGTGCCGACGTGGTGGCCGTTGCACAACGCAAAGGCTATAAGGTGGTGCCGCTGGTGGGACCCTCGTCGATACTCTTGTCGCTCATGGCGTCGGGATTCAACGGGCAGAGTTTTGCCTTCCACGGTTATCTGCCCATCGACGGTGGAGAGCGGGCCAAGGCCATGAAGCGTCTCGAACAGCGCATCTACAACGAGAACGAGACACAGATTTTCATCGAGACCCCCTATCGCAACGACAAGATGGTCGACGACTGCCTGCGCTATTGCCGTCCGCAGACGCGCCTGTGCATAGCCTTGGGCATCACCACGGCCGAGGAGTCGATACGCACCCTCACACTCGCCGAGTGGGCCCGTCACAAACCCGTATTACCTAAAACGCCTTGTATATTTTTATTGTATAAGTGACGCTCTTGCTTGAAAGATTCCCGAGTGCGGTTCGCTCCGGAGGTATGAAGTAAACACCTCAGGTAAGAATTGCCTGTCGGAAAAAGAAGGGTGCCATTTTCAAGGCGTACAAGATTTGCTTTTGGAGAAGAAACATGACGATACGATTTTTGAGCCTGTCGAGCGGTAGCAGCGGAAACTGTTATTATCTGGGAACCGACACTTACGGCATTCTCATCGATGCGGGCATTTCGGCGCGGCAGATAAAGAAGTCGCTGGCGGCCAACGGTATCGCCTTCGAGTCGATTGTCGCGGTGTGCATCACCCACGACCATGCCGACCACATCAGGGGAGCGGGTTATGTGGGCGAGAAGTGCGGCATTCCCGTCTATACGACGCAGACTATTCTCAACGGCATGAACCGCTGCTATGCCATGACGCAGAAAATCTATTCCGTGGGTCGTCCCATTCTCAAAGAGACCCCGTTCATGATACGCGACTTCATCGTTACCGCCTTCGAGGTGCCTCACGACGGTACCGACAATGTCGGCTATCGCGTCGAGGTCGGCGGCCGTTGTTTTGTCTTTGCCACCGACCTGGGGTACATTCCCGACAGTGTGGCGGCCTATTTGCAACAGGCTCACTGCCTTGTGCTCGAAGCCAATTACGACAGGGAGATGTTGCAGCAGGGGCCTTATCCCTATTATTTGAAGAAGCGCATCGTGTCTCGCTCGGGACACTTGTGCAACAACGATACGGCCGAGTTTCTCGCCACCCATTACCACCCCGGGCTCGAATATGTTTTCTTGTGCCACCTCAGCCGCGAGAACAATACGCCCGAACTGGCCTGCCGCACCATCGAGGCACGCCTCCTGCAAAGCAACATCGCCGTGGGCCGTGACGTGCAGTTGGCGCCTCTGCCGCGCAACACGGCGAGTGAACTCTATCTCTTCCCGCTTGGAAACGAGGAGCCGTGTTACAGGCAGATGTGCTTGTTCTGAACCGGTCGCATTATGGCGCTGGTGTTGTAATGTTCTTGTTTATAAATGGTTGCCGGTTGTCTGCTACTTTCCTTATTCTCTTTTTGTAATTGTTTCTTAACATAATTGTTACGGTTCTATAACAGGCTTGTTATTCCCTTGTAATAAGGACCCGGTACTTTTGCGCTGTCAAAATAATTATACAGGAACGACAGTATGTTCAAGGCAAAAGTTATCTTATCAATTCTCATGGTTTTTGTGGCTTCCTCACACATGGCATCGGCCTATACGTTGAGCGGAGTCGTGATAGACAAACACACGGGCGACGTGCTTATCGGTGCGACAGTTGTCGTGAAAGAGAGACCTTCGGTGGGTACGGCCGCCGGTCTCGATGGGACTTTCGAGTTGAAAGACCTTCCCCAGAATATGAAAATGACCCTTGTGGCCCGCTATTTGGGATACAACGAGGGCGAGTATGTGGTTTCTCCCGCGACAGAGAATATAAGAATCGAACTCGAACCCCAAAGCCACAGCCTCAACGAGGTGGTGGTCGAGGCCAAGTATGACCGGGCGACCGACATGGGTGCCCGTTACATTGAGCGGAGCGCGCCTACGGTGATGAACGTGATGAGCGCCCGCAGCATCGAGATTTCACCCGATGTGACGGTGGCCAATGTGTTGCAACGCATCTCGGGGGTGACGATGGAGCGCGAGAGCTCGGGCGAAGGCCAGTATGCCGTGTTGCGCGGTATGGACAAACGCTACAACTACACGCTGGTCAACGGCGTGAAGATACCCAGCCCCGAGAACAAGGACCGTTACATCGCCCTTGATATTTTCCCCAGCGAGATGCTCGACCGTCTCGAAGTGACCAAGTCGCTCACGCCCGACATGGAAGGCGATGCCACCGGCGGCGTGGTAAACCTCATCATGAAAGAGGCTCCCTCGTCGCGACTCTTCAACATCAATGCCTCGGTGGGTTACAACTCGCTGTTTTTCAACAATCGGTTTATGACCTTCGACCGCGGCGGGGTGATGATGGCTTCGCCGCGCGAGACCTTCGGCAAGGAGTATCACGCCACACCCGCCGACTTTGAGCCAGGAACGGTGAGTTACAAGCAGCGTGCCGCGCTGCCCGATGTGACGTTTGGCCTCTCGTGGGGCGACCGTTACTTCGACGACCGGCTGGGTATCGTGCTCTCGGGCAGTTTCCAGAATTTCAACCGCGGCACCGAGTCGCTCTTCTTCGAAGACAACATGCCGCAGAGCGAGTCGACGGTGCGTCTCTCGTCGATGCGGGAGCGCTTCTACTCCGAGATGAAGATGCAGTATGCCCTGCACCTGAAAAGCGATTTCCGCCTCAACAAATACAATACCTTCTCGCTCTATGGCGTGTATGTGGGCAACAATTCGATGGGCGTGCGCGACAGCAAGATTACCGACCTCTCGCTCAACTATGCTCCCGAGAAGGGCAATTCGCTCGAAGAGTGGGAGACCCGTTCGGTTTTTGAACGGCAGAACATCGTCTCGTTCACCCTGCAAGGCGACCACCGGCTGGGTCGTGGTGTCGAGGCCGACTGGTCGCTCGTGTGGGCCAACGCCACCAACGATGCCCCCGACCGCACCTATGTCGTGCTCGAAAACGACCGCAACAACTACGTCGACAAGGTGCGTGCCGACCACATGGAGCGCCGCTGGGAGAGCAACAGCGACCGTGACCTCTCGGCAGCTGCCAACTTCGAATGGAAGCACGATGAGGCTTTCGCCCCGATGTCGTTGAAGTGGGGCGGACTCTACCGAGACAAACGCCGCACCAACGACTATGTGTCGTACCTCTTTACCCCCGACGGCCAGCAGTATCAGGGAAGTGACTTCTCTGCCGTCACCGACATCGTGTGGAAGTTGCAGGCTTCGCAAGGTAGCGTAGGCCCGCTCGATTACGATGCCCATGAGCGCATCGGCGCGGCCTATCTCATGTATCGTCTCGGCAACGATGTGTGGAACGTCATTGCCGGCCTCCGCGCCGAGCACACCGACCAGGGCTACCACATGTATTACCCCAACTACAAGGACGACCCCGACGGCGGTCAGGTGTACTGGGATTTCCTGCCGTCGCTCCACCTCAAATATTCGCCCGTCGAGGCGATGAACCTGCGCCTCTCCTATTTCCGTTCGGTAAACCGTCCCGGTTTCTTCGAAGTCGTTCCCTATTCGATTATCAACGAAGACTATACCGAGTTCGGAAACAAAGACCTGAAACGGGCCCGCATCGACAATGTCGACCTGCGTTGGGAGTGGTTCCCCTCGGTTACCGACCAGGTGATGGTGGGCGTTTTCTACAAGAACATACAGGACCCTATCGAGTATGCCTATTACTCGGTCAACAACCGGCAGTTCGGTTACGGCCCGGCCAACCTGGGTAACGCCCGCAACGTGGGTGTCGAGGTCGATGTCATCAAATATTTCCGCTACATCGGCATCAAGGCCAACTACACCTACACCCATTCGCAGATTACCACCCCCAAGACGCTTTATTCCCGCGAGAGCGGTTCGCTCCAACGCCTCTCGGTCGACCAGACCCGCCCGCTCGTAGGCCAGGCTCCGCATGTGGCCAACCTCTCGCTCCTCTATAAGAATGCCGAGAAAGGCTGGGACGCCCAATTCTCTTTCTCCTACACCGGTGAGAAGATGGCCGTCGTGTCGCACTATTACGAGGCCGACTACTGGGACAGTCCCGTCTTCTCACTCGATGCTTCGGTCGAGAAAAAGCTGGGTAAGTTCTCGCTTTACGCCAAGGCGACCAATCTGCTCAACACCCATTACAAACGCTACATCAAGACCACCAATGCCTATAACTACGACTTCCCGTCGCAGGGCCAGGACCGAACCCTTATTCGGGATAACTACTCCGGCATAGGATTCATGGTGGGCGTGCGCTATAAACTGTGATGACAAATCCATTTTCAAAATAGAAATTTTTCCAAAACCAATTTTTTTAAAGACATGAAACTGACAAAAATCATGGCAATGTTTTTTGCCGCAACCACTATCTTTGCAACCGCGTGCTCCGAGGAGGACAAGAACAACGACGGTATCGATTCCGGTTCCAACAACCTGCCGGGCAATGTCACTGTTTGGCCCAAGGACACCACGGTAACACTTACCGACCATTACCTCGTCGATGAGGGACAGGTGCTTGTCGTCGAAGATGGGGTTACCGTGATAGCGGCCAATACCGAGGTGAAACCCGAAATCGTCGTCCTCGGCAGCATGTACTGCCTGGGTACCGAAGAGAATCCCGTTACCTTCACCGTTGAAGCCTCGTCGAAGGGGAACCGCTTCTCCCGCAACTGGGGCGGCATCATCTGCGGATATGATTGTCCCGAACTGGTATTGCTCCACACTGTTGTCGAGTATGGAGGGGCATTGACGACCGAAAACTCGCTCTCGTTCCGCAACCAGCTCTTCAAGACCGAGACCGGCGAAGGCGTCCCTGCCGTACACTTCTGTAATCGTAATGGTAAAATGCTGATTCAGAACTGCGTGTTCCGCAACAACGCCGAGGACCAGATTTACATCACCGGCGGCGAGTCGATTGTGGCCAACAACTACTTCATCTGCAACGGTGAAGAGGGTGGCGAAGCCATCAACTACAAGTCCGACTGCAAGGCCGACATCGCCTACAACCTCATCTATGATGCCAACACCAACGGCTTCAAACTCTCCAACTCGGGATTTACCGATGTGCAGTCGCATCTCTACTGTTACAACAACACGATTGTGAACAGCGGTTGGCGTCGTCCCAAGAAAAAAGGCGGTTCGATATGGCTCGAAGAGGGTATCTATGCCGAGATGTACAACAACATGGTATATGATTGCCGCTGGGGCCTGAAACACGATACCGAGGCTTTCGAGGACGAGAAGTGCGTGATTACGCCCAACTACTATTTTGCCTCGACCGCCGAAGGCGTGGAGCAGATGCAAGCCGATGAGAGTGAAGGCATTCTCAATGGTGCCAATGACATCATGAGCGCCACGGCCGGCGACAAAGACCCGCTCTTTGTGAACTTTACCCGCCAAAGCGACATTAACATCAATGTCGGTGCCAATGAGGCCGGCGCACCCCAAGCGTGGAACGATGCCTGGGATTTCCACCTCGCAGCAGGTTCACCGGCTCTCACGGGCGGCAACACCTCGTTTGCCCGCCATTATGCCAGTGGCCTGACCTTCGAGGGGCTCGAAGGAATCTATTCGCAGACGACCTTTGTTTCGCCCGCCCCCTCGGCCTTCTTCGGCGCTTTCGGAAGTAAATAACCATCATTCACTTGAAATACCGTCTTATGAAAATCAAACATCTGTTTTATGCCCTTTTGCTGTCGGGCTGCTTTGCCGGCGCTGCTGTGGCTCAGACCTCGGTCGAAGTACCTGCCATAAGCGAAGAGGCCCACTCGTTCATCGTCGCCAATGACCTCGGCCGCAACGGCTATTACGAGCAGAAACCCATTGCCGAGCTCATGGGGCAGTTGGCCGAAAATGTCGACATCGAGTTTGTCGCCGCTTTGGGCGACGTGCATCACTTTGAGGGCGTGGCTTCGGTCGACGACCCGTTGTGGCTCACCAACTACGAACTCATCTATGCACACCCCGAATTGATGATCGATTGGTATGCCATACTCGGCAACCACGAATATCGTGGTAATACCCAGGCTGTTCTCGATTACACCAAGGTGAGCCGTCGCTGGTCGACCGAGGGCCGTTACTACGCCATCGAGCAGGAAGCCGGCGACAACGAAAAGATGCTCCTTGTCTTTATCGATACCACCCCCCTCATCGACAAGTATCGCGAAGACAGTGAGAAGTATGCCGATGCCGGGAAGCAAAACCTGAAAAAGCAGCTCTCCTGGATAGAGAAAACGCTGAAAAACAGCACGGCCAAATGGAAAATCGTGATGGGTCATCACCCGGTCTTTGCCGATACCTACAAAGGCGAGTCGGAGCGTCTCGATATGCAGGAGCGCATCAAACCGCTGCTCGATGCTTACGGCGTGGACCTCTACCTGTGTGGCCATATACACAATTTCCAGCACATACGTCCTGCCGGCAGTGAGGTGCAGTATGTGGTCAATTCGTCGGGTTCGCTGGCGCGTGATGTCAAGCCCACCGAGGGGACGCTCTTTTGCAGTTCCGATGCCGGATTTTCGGTTGTCTCGGCCGACGATGATACGTTGACGATGTATATGATAAACGCCGAAGGAAAGATTATATATAGTTTCTCGATCAAGAAATAACTACCATACTGTCGTGATAAGCGGAAAGGAATCCCCCTTTCCAAAGGGAGAGGCGGCCTTGTGAAAGGTCGCCTCTCTTGGTTTCTAACGGGAACGTTGTTCCTTGTCGTTTCATGCGGCTATCTCATGCCCAAAATGATGCCGAGGACATAAGGTATGAGCCAAAAGGCCCACACGAAGACACTGAATTTGCTGAAATTGCGTTTTGCCTTCACGCTTCCTTTCCAGTAGGTGAGAATGGCCCACAAGGCGTGTACCGCCATGAGAAAGAGTGCGGCGGCTCCGGTAATGCCGTGTAATACATCTTTGTTTACCGGGTCGTTCATCTCGGTCATCAGGGCTGTGCCGAAGGAGTCGGCACATAGTCCCAGCAAGAAGAAAACGATGTGCCACAGGCGTAAACGTTTCTCGATGCGTTCACCCCATGTGCCGATGGAATAAAAGACAAGGGCCAGTGTCATGCTTACAATGGCCGATCCTAAAAGTGCGTTCATAATGTGAGGTAAAAGAATCGCCCGACCTTAATCTCGGGCGATTCTCATGGTTAATAATGAGTGTGTATGGAAATTTTGTAAGAGCGGGAGTTATTTGCCCAATGCGTTTTCTACGGCTTCGTCGATGGCTTTTCCGTGCAGGTCGCGGGCGATGATGTAGCCTTCGGGCGAGAAGAGGATTACTTGCGGAATGCCGGTGAATCCGTAGATGTTGGCCGGAATGTCTTGTGCGTCGATGATTTGCGGCCATGGCATCTGTTCTTCTTCCAGTGCTTTGAGGGTGGCATCGCGTTTATCCCATACGGCAACGCTGACTACCTCAAAGTTCTCTCCTCCATATTCTTTGTAGAGCTCTTTGATGCCGGGTATGCCGCCACGGCAGGGAGCGCACCACGATGCCCAGAAATCGACCAGGACATATTTGCCTTTGCCCACATAGTCGGAGAGCGAAACGGGGGTACCGTCGATATTGCCGTTCTCGATGGTGAAGTCGACGAAGCGGCTGCCGGGACGGTTGGCTTTCATGCCGTTGTTTACGGTTACCGATTTTTGTATGACGGCACTTTCCTTGATGCTGGCGGGAACATGGCTCAGAGCCTCGTCAAACTCGTCGGTGCCTATGGCGTAACTCAGCCATTCTGAGACGCAATAATCTCCCACGGAGGTGCCGGCATATTCCAGGGCGGCTTCTTTGTAAATCATGCGCAAGGTGTCGTTGCAAGCTGCGCTGATGCCGTCGCGTGTTTTTTCGAAGTCGGGTTTTTTGGCGTCGAGGGCAAGGATTTGGAATGTGGTCGAAAATTGCAACGAGATGTCGCGGGCCTTTATGTTGATGAGGGAATCGTTTTGCTCGGTGCCGCTGGTCTCATAAATGATGTTGAATACCGGGTTGATCGAGAGTCTTATCTCTCCCGGTTCGATGATGAGAATGGCCGATTTGCCGTCGCCATAGTTGGCCTGGGCGACGTAGCTTTTACTGATTTCACCCTCGAACAGGGCTTTCCCGTCGGTAAAGACAGTGCTGTCGACGACTTCATTGGTGAAGTAGTTGAGCAGGACGATGGGGGTGTTGTCCGCGACGTTTTCGTAGTCGACAGCGACCCGATAAGGTTTGCTGCATGCTGTGAGCAGTAGTGCCGAGGCAAAGATAAATAGAGCTTTTTTCATGATGTGATGATGTTTTTTTTGAGGAGAGGGCGGCTCTGTTTAGGGATCCACACCCTCTCGGTGTTATTCATTGGGTTACTTTTCCATGGTGGAGGCGATGAATTGTTTCATGCTATCGCCGCGCAGGTCGCGGGCAAGAATGGTGCCGTCGGGCCCGAAGAGCATGATTTGGGGTATGCCGCTGATGCCGTAGAGGTTGGTCGGTATCTGTCCCGCGTCGATGATTTGCGGCCACGGCAACTGTTCCTCTTCGATGGCTTTGAGCGTGTCGTCGCGTTTATCCCATACGGCGACACTCACGATTTCGAAGTTTTCACCGGCAAATTGCTTGTAAATCGCTTTCAGGTTGGGTGTCTCGGCACGGCACGGGCCGCACCACGATGCCCAGAAATCGACCAGCACATATTTGCCTTTGCCCACATAGTCGGAGAGGGAGACCGACGTCCCGTCGATGTTGCCGTTGATGATGGTGAAGTCTGTAAACATCGAGCCGACTTTGGTCGCATTCAATTTTTTGTTCTCATCGATGCAGCGTGCTATCATCGGGTATTTGAGGTCGTCGCTGGTGACGAGAGCCGCGGTTTTGTCAAATTCGTCGCCGCCGACCAGCATGTTGAGCCAGTTGGCCAATGCGTAGGTGGCTACGCGACTGCCCGGCATGGCTTCGACGTAATGGGCCGAGATGTAGCCGAAAGCCTCCATCATCTCTTTTTGCAGGGCAATGTCTTGTTCTTCTGTGCCGGTGCCGCTTTCGGCCAGGGCCTGATGGCGGGCAAAGAATTTTTCTTGTATTTCCTTGACGTCGGAGTAGAAACTTTGCAGGGAGTCATTTTGCGGGGTTCCCGCAACGGTCCGGTTTGGAGGGTCGATGGTGATATTTCCCCCTTCGAGAATGAAGACGGCGCTTTCGCCATATGGGGAGTCGACAAAGAGCTGGCAGAGCTTGGCGTCGTTGCATCTCCCTTTGAAGATGGCTTTGTCATTGCTTACGACGACGCTGTCCAGGGGCTTTTCGGTCGTGAGGTCGATGATAAATGCCTGTTTGCCGTTGCTGGTGGCATCGCATTTGACGGTGACGGTGTACTGCGGGGTGCAGGCCGAGAAGAGCAGCAGGGCGAGTCCCCCGATAAAACCTTTGGCCGCTTGTGTCCGTAGGGAAAGAATGGGCTTCATGGGTATGGGAATTAGTTTTCGGTTTCGATGTTCTTGTTTGAGTCGGTGTTTTCGTCGGAGAGGGAGTTCCAGCCTTGTGCGCGGAGCTCTATTTCGTTGCCGTCGCGGGTAATCATGTAGAGCCCCAGCGACGGAGCGGTGATGTGTCCGATGATGTGCACGCCGGGAATGGCGGCTACGTCGTCGTGGCAGCCGAGCGGGACGGTGAAGAGGAGCTCATAGTCTTCCCCTCCGTTGAGGGCGGCGGTGACGAGGCTCATGTTGAACTCTTCGGCCATGACGGCTGTCTGGTAGTCGATGGGTATGCGCTCTTCGTAGATGCGGCAACCCGTGTTGCTCTGCCGGCAGATGTGGAGCAGCTCCGAGGAGAGCCCGTCGGAGATGTCCATCATGGCCGTGGGCACGATGTTGCGTTTGGCCAGTTCGGCGATGATGTCTTTTCGGGCTTCGGGTTTGAGTTGGCGTTCGAGAATGTACTCTTTGCCTTCGAATGCGGGGGTGAAGTCTTGTTCTCCTGCAAAGATTTTTTTTTCGCGTTCGAGCAGTTGCAGCCCCATGTAGGCGGCGCCGAGGTCTCCGCTCACGCAGATGAGGTCGTTTTCCCTGGCTCCGTTGCGGTACACGATTTTGCCCTCATCACCTTCTCCGATGCAGGTGATGCTGATGGTGAGGCCGGTCATCGAGGCCGAGGTGTCGCCGCCGACGAGGTCGACGCCGTAGATGTCGCAGGCCAGGCGGATTCCGGCATACAACTCTTCCAGGTCTTCGACCGAGAATCGCTTGGAGATGCCCAGCGACACGGTAATCTGTCGGGGCTGGCCGTTCATGGCGTAGATGTCGGAGAAGTTGACCACGGCCGATTTGTATCCGAGGTGTTTGAGGGGGACGTAGGTGAGGTCGAAGTGTATGCCTTCGAGCAGGAGGTCGGTGGTGACCAATACGCGTTTCTTGTCGTAGTCGAGCACGGCGGCGTCGTCGCCCACGCCTTTGAGCGAGGAGCTGTTGCGCAAGGGGGCCTCTTTTGTCAGGTGGTGTATGAGACCGAACTCACCGAGTGTGGCGATGTCGGTCTGTGGCTTATGTTCCATGAGGATTCGGGTTAGGTAGTAGGATTGTTTATGCGATTTCTTCGATGAGTTGGCGCATGATGAGGGTCATGCGGGGTTGGGCTTCGGCGGCGGCTTTTTGCACCTCTTCGTGAGAGCATTTTACGATGTCGCCGAAGCCGCCGAGGTCGGTGATGACCGATATGGCGAAGACCTCCATGCCGCCGTGATGGGCGACGATGACTTCGGGCACGGTCGACATGCCCACGGCGTCGCCGCCGATGATGCGGTAGTAGCGGTATTCGGCCGGAGTCTCGAACGAGGGCCCTTGCGTGCCCACATACACGCCCTCTTGCACTTCGATGCCGTTGCGGCGGGCTATTTCCTTGGCTTTTGCGATGAGACGGGGGGTGTAGGCTTCGCTCATGTCGGGGAAGCGCGGACCTCTCTGTTCATCGTTCTTCCCGCGCAGGGGGTTGTCGGGAAACGTGTTGATGTGGTCGGTGATAATCATGAGGTCGCCCACTTTGAAGCGGGGATTCATGCCTCCGGCTGCGTTTGACACAAAGAGCGTTTTTACGCCTAATTCCTGCATGACCCGCACCGGAAAAGTGACCTGTTGCATGGTGTACCCTTCGTAGTAGTGAAAGCGTCCCTGCATGGCAAGAATCCTGCGGTGCCCGAGGTTGCCGACGATGAGTTTGCCGCTGTGACCTTCGACGGTCGAGAGGGGGAAGTTGGGAATTTCGGCGTAGGGGAGTTCTTGTTTACAGTCGATGTGTCCGGCCAGTTCGCCCAGTCCGGTACCCAAAATGATGGCGGTGGAGGGAATTTCTCCGAATTTGGCGGCAATGTAGGCCGCCGTTTCTTTGATGGGGTCGAGCATGGTTGTGCGGTTATAGGTTATTTTTCTTTTGAATTACATGGCGACGGAAACGGACGACAGACTCTTTGATTTGATTGTTGAATGCCGTTTCCTGTTCGAGCATGAAGTGTATGCGCAGGGGCAGGTAATAGAGGTGGCTTTTGATCAGAGAGGGTACGCGCGGACAGTCGAGCAGCCGGGCGGCGTCTTTCTCGGTGACGATGACATGCCCGCGCCCCCCGCTTTCGACCGAGGTGGCAATCCATTTCTCGATTTTGCGTAATTCTCGGGAGGTGAACTCGTGGTGGTCGCCAAAGCTCCACAACCGGGTATGCGGCGTGAACCGGCTGATGTATTCGGCAAAGAGACCGGGCGAGGCGATGCCGGCGACAAGAAGTGTTTCGCCCGGTGTGTCGCGTAATTGTTCGACGGTGACGCGGGTGGGATTTTCGGTCGGGAACACGGCTTTGAGCTCGTCATAATGCAATCCCGTGAAATAGAGGCTTTGGTAAGGGTAGAGGTTGAGGTGCTTGGCCAGCAGCCGGTAGTCGATGGGTTTGAGGGCCTCGGGGCATTTGGTGACGATGACGATGTTGGCGCGCGATTTTTCCACGACCGGCTCTCTGAGTCGACCCACGGGGAGGAGCTTGTCTTCATATATCATACGCTCGTAGCTGGTGAGGAGTATCGACGTCGAAGGGGTCACAAACCGGTGTTGGTAGGCGTCGTCGAGCAGCACGATGTCGATGCCGTGGGTTTGCTCGGTGAGTTTGCGAATGCCCCGTCGGCGATTGGCGTCGACCGCCACGGTGACGGTGGGAAATTTATGTTTGATTTGGAGCGGTTCGTCACCTACTTCGGCGGCCGTCGACGTCATGGTGACCAACTTGAAACCGCGCGTGTGCCGTTTGTATCCACGGCTGAGGACGGCTACTCGGTAGGAGGCATCGGAGAAGGTGCGTATGAGATGTTCGATGTGAGGGGTTTTCCCGGTACCGCCTACCGTGATGTTGCCCACGCTGATGACGGGGACATCGAAACTCTCCGAAGAGAGAATGTTCCAGTCGAAGAGCCGGTTGCGGAACCATACGATTACCCCGTAGAGCCATGCCAGGGGGGCGAGTAGCGGATAATATTTTATGCCGGAAGATTCCTGTCGATTGTTCATGCCGTTCTGCTTTTAGAAATACAACACGCAATGGCACGCTTTTGTGCCCGTAACTCTTAGCAAAGATAGAACATTTTTGTCAAAATGCCAACCTGTTGCGAGGGATATTCATATAAGAAGAAAAAGTCGGGCCCGAAGTGTGAATAAATCTTTTGAAAGTACAAAAAAATCAGTCTTTCCAGTCGGTTTTTGGAGAAATAATTTGTGTGGCTGCATTTTATTCTGTTACTTTGAAGCACTTTTGAGGAAAGAGGTTTTTGCCTCCCTTTTTTCGAAGCCTTGACAAAGAGGTTTCGATGTTCTTATTTTTGATTGCGAAACATTGAATAACAAAGAATTAGCTTGATATTATAGGTGAAATGAATTTATCCTTGTTAGTAGTCGTTTTCCTTACCGGCATTGTGCTGGTGACCGCAGCCCTGCTCATCGCATGGCTCATCTCACCCCGCTCGTATAACAGGCAGAAAGGAGAAGCCTATGAGTGCGGTATTCCCACACACGGAACGTCGTGGATGCAATTTAAGGTGGGATATTATCTGTTTGCCATTCTGTTTTTGATGTTCGACGTCGAGACGGTGCTTCTGTTTCCGTGGGCAGTCATTGTCCGTGACTTGGGAGTCGCCGGCTTGGTGAACATTTTGTTTTTCTTGATAATCCTTGTCTTGGGTCTTGCCTATGCTTGGAAGAAAGGAGCGTTGGAATGGAAATGAAAAAACCGAAAATAAAATCGATGCAATACGAGGACTTCAAAGACAACGAGTCTCTCGAAAAAATGGTGGAGGAGCTCCGTGCCAACGGTACCAACGTGGTAGTGGGAGTCCTCGACGATGTCATCAATTGGGGCCGGTCCAATTCTCTCTGGCCGCTTACGTTCGCTACCAGCTGCTGCGGTATCGAATTCATGTCGGTGGGAGCTGCGCGCTATGACATGGCGCGGTTCGGGTTCGAGGTGGCCCGTGCCAGTCCGCGTCAGGCCGACTTTATCATGGTCGCCGGCACGATAGTACATAAAATGGCCCCCGTACTCAAACGTCTCTACGACCAGATGGCCGAACCCAAATATGTGATTGCCGTCGGCGGTTGCGCCGTATCGGGCGGTCCTTTCAAAAACTCTTACCATGTGCTCAACGGGGTGGGAGAGATACTCCCCGTCGATGTGTACATACCCGGTTGCCCGCCCCGTCCCGAGGCCATGCTCTATGGTATGATGCAGTTGCAGCGCAAAGTAAAACTCGAAAAGTTCTTCGGCGGCGTGAACCGTCAGGAACAAAAACCGATAGAAGAATCCGAAGATTAACCTCCTGATAAGATTACCTTTGATGGCAAATATACAAGAAAAGATAACCGCCTTCCTTCCGGAAGTTGTTTTTGAAGAAGGCCAATATCCGACCTTTACCGTCCCGACCGGAAAAATGCCGGCTTTGGCTCGTTACCTGCATGATGACGAGGAGCTGCAATTCGACAATCTCGCCGCTCTTGTCGGCATGGATTGGGGCGAGACCCTCGGCGTGGTCTATTATCTCAACTCGGTGAAGTATAACCACTGGGTGATTCTCAAAGCCGTGGCGGCCGACCGCAAAGACCCCCTGCTCTACACGGTGAGCGATGTGTGGGCAAACGCCAATTTCGAAGAACGCGAAGTCTACGATTTCTATGGCATACGTTTTATCGGTCACCCCGACATGCGCCGTATCTTCCTGCGTGAAGACTGGAATGGTTTCCCCATGCGCAAGGATTATGACACCAGCCGCGAAAACAACCCCATACCCGAAACCAACGAAGAGTGCTCCGATACGACCGTGGCACTGGCTCTTGGTGCCGACGGGAAGGTCGAAAAAAAAGTCGTGGACATTTTTGACAAAAACGACTACATCGTCAATATCGGCCCGCAGCACCCCGCCACGCACGGCGTATTGCGTTTCCGCACTTCGCTCGAAGGAGAGATCATCAAGAAAATCGACGTGCATTGCGGCTACATACACCGCGGTATCGAGAAATTGTGGGAAGGAATGACCTACCCGCAAACGCTCCACATGACCGACCGTCTCGATTACCTCTCGGCACATCAAAACCGCCATGCCCTGTGCATGTGCATCGAAGACGCCCTGCAACTCGAAGTTCCCCAGCGCGCACAATATATCCGCACGATGATGGACGAGTTGATGCGTATCTCGTCGCACTTGCTCTTCTTCTCGACCCTCTGCATGGATCTCGGTGCCCTCACGGCCTTCTTCTATGGCTTCCGTGAACGAGAGCTTGTACTCGACATCTTCGAGGAGACCTGCGGTGCCCGCATGTCGATGAACTACAATACCATAGGCGGTGTCATGGCCGACATTCACCCCGACTTCCAACGCAAGGTCAAGGAGTTCATCAAAATCATGCCGGCCCGTCTGAAAGAGTATAATCAGGTATTTACCGGCAACGTCATAGCCCGCAACCGTATGATCGGCGTAGGACATCTCTCGCTCGAAGATGCCATACGTTACAACGCCACCGGACCCACCGGCCGTGCCTCGGGCTGGGCTTGCGACGTGCGCAAACGCACCCCTTATGCCGCATACGACAAGGTGCAATTCGACGAAGTGCTGTCGCACGAGGGCGATTCCTATGCCCGCTACAATGTGCGTCTTGCCGAAATCGAGCAGTCGCTGCACATTCTCGAACAACTCGTCGATAATATCCCCGAAGGCGATTATGCCGTGAAGACCAAACCCATCATCAAAGTACCCGAAGGCCGCTACTTCAAGCAAGTCGAAGCCTCCCGCGGTGCATTCGGCATCTATCTCGAAAGCCGGGGCGACAAGACACCCTATCGCCTCAAAGTGGTATCGCCGGGCTTTGCCCTCGTGGGGGTTGTCGACCACCTCGTGCGGGGTGCGAAAATCGCCGACCTCATCACCATCGGTGGCTCGCTCGACTATGTGGTGCCCGACATCGACCGTTGAAACATACACACAGAAACCTTATTAAGTAGAACAAAATAACCTGCAACAATATGTTCGATTTCTCGATAGTAACACAATGGATTGACTCTTTCCTGAGAGAGTATATGCCCGAGTGGGGCGCCCTCTTGATTGAATTTGTCTTGATTGGAGTCGCCCTCCTGTTGCTATATGCACTTATCGCTTTGGCATTGATTTACGGCGAACGTAAAATCTGTGCCTTCTTCCAATGCCGTCTCGGCCCCAACCGTGTAGGCCCTTATGGAATATTCCAAAGTGTCGCCGATATGGTCAAAATCCTCATCAAGGAGCTTATTACTATCAAACGTAGTGACCAGTTCCTTTTCAATCTGGCCCCCTATTTGGTGATACTTGCTTCGATGCTCACTTTCGGTTGCATGCCTTTCGGTCGTGGATTGCAAGTGCTCGACTTCAATATCGGCGTATTCTTCATCATGGCCGTCTCTTCGATAGGTGTGTTGGGAATCCTGTTGGCCGGCTGGTCGAGTAACAACAAGTTCACCCTCATCGGGGCCATGCGAAGCGGCGCCCAGATGGTAAGTTATGAGCTTTCCATCGGCCTCTCGATGCTTTCGGTCGTGGTGTTTGCCGGTACGATGCAGACCTCGCAACTCATCGAGTTGCAAAGCCGTGGCTGGTTTATCTTCACCGGTCACATACCCATGCTCATAGCCTTCATCATCTACCTCATCGCCGGAACGGCCGAGACCAATCGCGGCCCGTTTGACCTTCCCGAGGCAGAGTCGGAGCTCACCGCCGGTTATCACACCGAGTATTCGGGAATCCACTTCGGATTCTACTATTTGGCCGAGTACCTCAATATGTTTATCGTCTCGGGTATTGCCAGCCTGCTCTTCCTGGGCGGTTGGATGCCCTTGCACATCGGAGGCTGGGACGCATTCAACCAGGTAATGGATTATATCCCCTCGATTATCTGGTTCTTTGGCAAGACCGCCGTGGTGATGTTTATCATCATGTGGTTCAAGTGGACGTTCCCCCGTCTGCGTATCGACCAGTTGTTGAGCCTCGAATGGAAATATCTGGTACCCATAGGATTTGTCAACCTCCTGCTCGTGGTGCTGATAACCATCTTTGGCATACACTTCTAAGAAAAAATACATAATGCAATAAAATAGCCATATGAAAGACAATATCGGATACATTTCACAAGTCATCGGCCCTGTTGTCGATGCTACTTTCGACGGCGAAGGCGCACAATTACCCCCCATTTACAATGCGCTGAAAATACAACGTCCCGATGGGTCTGACCTGATCGTAGAGGTCGAGCAGCACATCGGTGAACACTCTGTCCGCTGCGTTGCCATGGACACTACCGACGGCCTCACCCGGGGCATGAAAGTGGTCGACTTGCAGCGTCCCTTGGCTATGCCTACCGGCAATCAGGTCAAAGGCCGACTCATGAATGTCATGGGCAATGCCATCGACCACCTCTCACCCCTCGATTACAAAGATGTGGCACCCATTCACCGTGCGGCTCCGCGTTTCGAAGACCTCTCCATCAATACCGAGATGCTCTATACCGGTATCAAGGTCATCGACTTGCTCGAACCCTATTCCAAAGGTGGTAAAATCGGTCTTTTCGGTGGTGCCGGTGTGGGCAAGACGGTGCTCATCATGGAGATGATTCACAACATAGCCAAAGGGCACAACGGATTTACCGTCTTTGCCGGTGTGGGTGAGCGTACCCGTGAAGGCAACGACCTGTTGCGTGAAATGATCGAATCGGGTGTCATCAACTATGGCGACGAATTTAAAAAGGATATGGAAGAGGGGCACTGGAACCTCTCCAAAGTCGATATGGAGAAACTCTCGAATTCTCATGCCACGCTGGTCTTCGGCCAAATGAACGAGCCGCCGGGAGCCCGTCTGCGTGTAGCCCTTTCGGGTCTTACCGTCGCAGAAAACTTCCGTGACTCGGGCGATGGCGGAAAAGAGATACTTTTCTTCATCGACAACATTTTCCGTTTCACCCAAGCCGGTTCGGAAGTGTCGGCCTTGTTGGGACGTATGCCTTCGGCCGTAGGTTACCAGCCGACCCTGGCTTCGGAGATGGGTGCCTTGCAGGAACGTATCACCTCGACCAAGTACGGTTCGATTACCTCGGTACAAGCCATTTATGTGCCGGCCGACGACTTGACCGACCCGGCTCCCGCCACCACGTTCAGCTTCCTCGATGCCACCACGGTGCTCAGCCGTAAGATTGCCGAGCTGGGTATCTACCCTGCCGTCGACCCCCTCGAATCGACTTCGCGTATCCTCGACCCGCTCATCATCGGAGAGGACCACTACAATACCGCACAAGCCGTGAAACAGTTGTTGCAACACTACAACGAGTTGCAGGACATCATCGCCATCATGGGTGTCGATGAGCTCTCCGACGAAGACAAGTTGGTTGTGGCACGCGCCCGTCGCGCACAACGCTTCCTCTCGCAGCCGTTCCACGTTGCCGAGCAGTTTACCGGCCTGCCCGGCGTGATGGTTCCTCTCGAAGAGACCATTCGCGGCTTCAAGATGATTCTCAATGGCGAGATGGACAAGTATCCCGAGCAGGCTTTCCTCAACGTGGGTACCATCGACGAAGCCATCGCCAAAGGCGAGAAAATGCTGCAACAAGTACAAGGTAATTAATTTGTTAAAACGTCTGCACCATGACACTCGAGATTATTTCCCCCACCGGAATCCTTTTCCAAGGCGAAGCAACTCGCGTTACCTTGCCGGGGACTGTCGGTTCTTTCACCGTGTTGCAAGACCATGCTTCTCTGCTCTCGACCCTCAAAGCCGGAGAGTTGGAGTATGAAAGCGACGGTGAAGTAAAAACCTTGACGGTTGAAGGCGGATTTGTAGACGTAAACAACAACCGTGTTGTTGTGTGCCTCAAATAAGCCGAAGCTTACGATAAAAAACCAACCAGAGATGAAAAAATATATGTTCCATCGTATCGCCTTGCTCCTTGCCTTGGCTTTTGCCATCGCCCCCGTGGCCAACGCGGCCGAGGAAGGGGAAGAGCAGGCTTTCGACGCCAAAGAGATCATATTCGAGCATGTGCTCGATAATTACGGTTGGGAAGTGCCATTCTCTCACAGCACTCGCATACCGTTGCCCGTCATCGTGCGCGACAAGGACGGAAATTGGAGCGTGTTCGGCTCTCACCGCGTCATGCACGGGGAGACTTATGAGGGCTATTACGTTGCCTCCGACGGCGATTTCAAGGGAAAGGTCGTGACTCGCGATGAGGCGGGAAACGAATATCGCCCGTTCGACATCTCGATTACCAAGAACGTGGCGGCACTTTTTATCACGGCCTTGCTGTTGTGTGTCTGCTTCATACCCATGGCGCGCTGGTACCGTCGTCACCCCAACGGGGCACCCCGCAAGTGGTTCGGGTTTATGGAACTGGTTTTTGACATGCTCTACAACGACCTCATAAAGCCGGTGCTTGGAGCCGATTCCCGTCGGTATGCTCCCTATCTGCTGACGGTATTCTTCTTCATCTTCTTCATGAACATTCTCGGCCTGATGGTGATTTTCCCGGCCGGAGCCAACCTCACGGGCAATATTTCCATCACGATGGTTTTGGCCTTGTGCACATTCTTGGTTGTGAACCTGACCGGGACCAAGCATTATTGGAAAGACCTTTTCTGGCCCGAGGTACCCATGTGGATGAAGTGTCCCGTACCGTTGATGCCCATCATCGAAATCTTCGGAGCCTTCACCAAACCGGTGGCTCTCATGATACGTCTCTTTGCCAATATGCTGGGCGGTCACCTCATCGTGTTGGTCCTCATCTCGCTGATATTCATCTTCGGCTCCATGGGCGCGGCTGTGCTCACGGGAACGACAGTTATCTCGGTCTTCTTCTCGCTGTTCATGATGCTGCTCGATGTGCTTATCAGTTTCATTCAAGCCTATGTGTTCACCATACTCTCCACCATATTCATCAGCTTGGCCCGCGTGAAGGGAGAGTCGTCACACGAATCACCCGTGAAAGAATAAAGAAAAAAATAGTATAACCCCTTAAAATGTAAAGTTATGTTAGCAATGATTTTGTTACAAGCCGCTGCCTCAGCCGCAGCATTTGCAAAAGTAGGTGCCTGCCTTGGCGCCGGTCTCGCCGCTATTGGCGCCGGTCTTGGTATTGGAAAAATCGGTGCGTCGGCCATGGAATCTATCGCTCGCCAACCCGAGTCATCGAATGATATCCGTGCCAACATGATTGTGATTGCAGCCCTCGTCGAAGGTGTTGCCCTCTTCGCTATCATTGTTTGTTTGCTGGCAATCTTCTTATAATACAAAAAAATAGACACCATGGAACTGTTTACTCCCGAATTCGGATTGGTATTCTGGATGTTCCTTGTGTTTGTCATTCTCTTTGTGATATTGGCAAAATATGCATGGCCTGCCATCATGAACAGTGTCGACGCCCGAGCCGACCTCATCGATAAAGGCGTAGCCTATGCACAGGAAGCCAAAAGCCAGCTCGAACATGCGACCGAAAATGCCCAGGTTCTTATCGGGGAAGCCCAGCAGAAACAACTCGAAATCTTGCGGGAAGCTGCCCAGATGAAGAGCCAAATCATCGAGGAAGCCCGCCAGGCAGCGACCGTCGAAGCCAAGAAAATCATCGATGCCGCCAATGTGTCGATAGAATTGGCCCGCAAGGAGTCGGAACGGCAATTCCGTCAGCAAGTCAGTGACTTCGCTTTGCAGATAGCCGAGAAGCTGATGCGGAAAGAACTGGCCGGAGACAAACAACAAGCTGAGTTGGTCGACAAACTATTAAGTGATATCGAGAATAAAAACTAATACAATATGAACGAAGGACTTATTGCCCGCCGATATGCCAAGGCTTTGCTCAAATATGCGCAAGAGAAGGACAAGACCCTTCCCGTATATGAAGCCGCTCGGCAAGTAGAAGCGAGTTTCATCGCCCGTCCCGATTTGCAGGAAGCGCTGCTCAACCCGGTGCTCAGTGCAGGCGAGAAAGAGGCGTTAATGCTCTCTGCTGCAGGTGTCGATGCCGCTTCTTCGGAAGAATACCTTCGTTTTGCACGTCTGCTTCTGCATGAGCGTCGCGAAGACCATCTGCGCCAAATCATGCTCATGTACCAAAAGATTTATCGCGACGTGAACCATATTGTCAGAGCCCAAATCATAACGGCTGCCCCTCTCGACAAGAAGATTCTTTCTCGCATCGAAGCCATCATCGAGCAACACTGCCCCGGTGCCCGCTTGGAGTTTGAACACATGGTCGACCCCGGAATCATCGGCGGTTTTGTGTTGAACGTCGGCGGTGAGCAGCTCGACGCTTCCCTCGAAAAAGAACTGAAACAATTGCGGTTAAAATTAATAAACAGCAAAACACGATTATGATTAAACCAAGTGAGATTTCAGATATATTGAAACAGCAACTCGAAGAGGTCGACTCGAAGGTCTCTTTCGAAGAAGTCGGTACCGTGCTTGACGTCGGCGACGGTGTTGCCCACGTTTTCGGTCTCGACAACGTCAGTTCGAGTGAGCTCGTCGAGTTTGAAAACGGTGTGCGCGGTGTGGCCATGAACCTCGAAGAGAGCAACGTCGGTGTCATCTTGATGGGTGCCGACAGCAATACCGTAAAAGAGAACATGACCGTGCGTCGCACCGGCAAGATAGCCTCTATTCCCGTAGGCGATGGCTTGATAGGTCGTGTTATCAATACCCTGGGTGACCCTATCGACGGTGCCGGCCCCATTACCGGTGAGACCCTCACGTTGCCCCTCGACCGGAAAGCTCCCGGTGTGATTTTCCGTCAGCCCGTGAACCAGCCGTTGCAGACCGGTATCAAGGCTGTCGACGCCATGGTGCCCATCGGACGCGGACAGCGCGAGTTGATTATCGGTGACCGCCAGATCGGTAAGACATCGATTGCCATCGATACCATTATCAACCAACGTAAAAATTTCCTCGCCGGAGACCCGGTATACTGCATCTATGTCGCCATCGGACAGAAAGCCTCTTCGGTAGCCACCTTGGTCAACACCCTGCGTGAGCACGGTGCCATGGACTATACCATCGTGCTGGCTGCCAATGCCTCCGACTCGGCGTCGATGCGCTACTATGCTCCATTTGCCGGAGCCACCATCGGTGAGTATTTCCGCGACAGCGGCCGTCATGCCCTTGTCGTGTATGACGACCTCTCGAAACAGGCCGTGGCCTACCGTGAGATTTCGCTTATCTTGCGCCGTCCCTCAGGACGTGAGGCTTACCCCGGAGATATTTTCTACCTTCACTCGCGTCTATTGGAGAGAGCCGCCAAGATTATTGCCAATGATGCGGTTGCCGCTACGATGAACGACCTGCCCGAAGCGCTGAAACCTATTGTCAAAGGTGGCGGTTCGCTCACGGCACTTCCCATCATCGAAACCCAGGCCGGTGACGTTTCGGCCTATATCCCGACCAACGTCATCTCCATTACCGACGGTCAGATATTCCTCGAAACGGGCCTCTTCAACCAAGGTATGCGTCCCGCCATCAACGTCGGTATCTCGGTATCGCGTGTCGGTGGCAACGCCCAAGTCAAAGCCATGAAGAAGGTGGCCGGTACCTTGAAAATCGACCAGGCCCAATATCGTGAGCTCGAAGCCTTCACCAAGTTCGGCGGTGACCTCGACCCCGTAACCGCCATGGTTATCGACAAAGGCCGCAAGAACAGCATGTTGCTGGTGCAACCCCAGTACACGCCCATGCCCGTCGAGGAAGAAATCGCCGTTGTCTATTGCGGTACCCGCGGCCTGTTGGCCGATGTGCCCGTAGAAAATGTGGCTGAGTTTGAGAAATATTTCCTCGAAATATTACGCGGTCGTCACGAGCAAGACGTTCTTACCCCGTTGCGTGAAGGAAAACTTACCCCCGAGGTCGAGACCATCTTGAAAGAAACGGCCCAAGAAGTAGTAAAACGCTTTAAGAAATAATCTGCTATGTCGACAATGCGCGAGTTGAAGGGAAGAATCGGCTCGGTAGAGTCTTCCCAGAAAATCACCGGTGCCATGAAGATGATTTCATCGGCAAAGTTGCGTAAAGCCGAGCAGGCTTTGCGTGGCATGGCACCCTACCGGGAACAGTTGCAGTTGACCATCAACAATCTTCTCGAAGCCGACCGCGACTATGAGTCGCCCCTGACACAACAACGTCCTGTGCACCGGGTGGCCATCGTCCTGCTGGCTTCCGACGAGGGATTGTGCGGCGCTTACAACTCCAATCTCTACAAAGCCCTGCTTGCCCGCATCACCGAGTTGCATGCCGAGTTTCCCGGACAACTTGCCATCGACGTCTATCCCGCCGGGAAAAAAGTCGTTTCGGCCGTGAACCGCACGGTCGGGATAACCTCTTGCCGGCGAGATGGCTTCCACGCCAAAAGCACGCCCGATGAGTTGAAACAGTTCATCGGCGAGATGACCCGAGCGTTTCTCGATGGGACCTATGACCGCGTAGAGTGCATCTATACCCACTATAAGAGCATGGCCTCTCAAATCGTCAAGACGCGTACCCTGTTGCCTGTCAGTATCGAGGCCACGTCTGTTGCCAAAGCTCCCGCCCGGATTACCCCCTATATCTATGAGCCGGGCAGTGCCGCCATTTTCGAGACGGTGTTGCCCCTCTTTGTCAATGCTTCGTTTATCGAAGCCTGCCTGCAAAGCCGCACGTCGGAGCAGGGCGCCCGCATCATTGCCATGCAGACCGCCAGTGACAATGCCGGCAAGTTGCTCGATGAGTTACGCATCGAATACAACAAGTTGCGCCAGCAAGGCATTACAAACGAACTGCTCGACATTGTCGGCGGTTCGGTCAGATAAAACCAGACAACCAAACAAAAAGTACCGGGTTCCGGCCTGGTACTTTTATATGTAAAAACGAAAAAAAGAAAGAGCTACATTACCATTTATGGAAAGTTTAAAAAATTACTTTGTCAATTTCTGGAAAGGACTGTGGAGTCTTCTCGTGGGAATGAAAGTAACAGGCACCGAGTTTGTTACGCCGAAAGTGACCGAGCAATATCCCGAGAATCGTGAGACGTTGCATATTGCCGACCGTTTCAGAGCCACTCTTACGCTCAAATTCGACGCCGAAGGTCAACACAAATGTATCGCGTGCGGTATTTGTCAGATGAACTGCCCCAACCACACCATACAGGTCATCTCCAAGAAAGTCGAGACCGAAGACGGGAAATCCAAACGGGTGCTCGACGACTATATCTATGACCTGGGCAGTTGCGTCTTCTGCCAGCTGTGCGTAAATACCTGTCCGCATGACGCGCTCGAATTTACCAACGAGTTCGAACAAGCCGTCTTCGACCGCACCAAACTGGTAAAGCATCTCAACCGTAAACCTGAAAATTCAAAATAACATTTCGATATGGAACAAGTAGCCAATCAAGTCATATTCTTCCTGCTCTCGGCAGTCATTGTCGTGTGCTCGATTATGGCCGTGACCAGCCGTCGCATCTTGCGTGCAGCCACCTATCTGCTCTTTGTGCTCTTTGCAACGGCCGGGTATTATTTTCAACTCGATTACCATTTCTTGGGAGCCGTGCAGGTGACCATCTACGCCGGAGGTATCTTGGTGCTCTTCGTCTTTGCCATCTTGCTCACCAGCAAGTTGGGGGAGAAAAGCGACCGCATCTCTTCCCGCAAGCGCGGCTGGGGGCTTTTTGCCGCCATTCTCGGTGCCTGCATCTGCGGATACACCCTCCTCACTCACGATTTCTTCCCCTCTCAGTTTGCCGCCGGTGGTGAGCTCGATATGAAGACGGTGGGACATGCGCTCATGGGTATGGATAAATATCAATATCTTTTGCCCTTTGAAGCCATCAGTGTGCTGTTACTCGCTTGTATAATCGGAGGCATCATGATTGCCCGTAAAAGATAAGAAAGACTATGGAAATACCCATGATTTACTATGTTGTGGTGAGTACCATCATGTTCTTTGCCGGAGTCTACGGCTTTGTGACCCGTCATAACCTGTTGGCTATTCTCATATCGCTCGAACTGATGCTCAACGCGGTCGACATCAACTTTGTCGTCTTCAACCGCTATCTCTTCCCCGGTCAGCTCGAAGGTTTCTTCTTCACCCTCTTTGCCGTGGCCATAGCCGCTGCCGAGACCGCGATTGCCATTGCCATCATCATCAACATCTATCGGAATATCCGTAACATCAATGTCGATAACGTCGACAAAATGAAATATTGAGAAACTATCGCTACTGAACAACGATTATGGAATACGCTTATATCATACTGTTGTTGCCGATGCTGATGTTTATCACGCTCGGTCTTTGCGGCCATAAAATGTCGCACCGCACGGCCGGGTTGTTAGGCACGTCGGCTCTTTTTGTCATTACCATTCTGTCATACATCGTCGCTGCTCAATATTTCATGCAGCCGCGTGTCGATGGCATTTATCCCACTCTCACGCCCTGTCACTTCGAGTGGTTGCGTTTCACCGAGTGGCTGCACATCGACTTGGGTATCATGCTCGACCCCATTTCGGTCATGATGTTGGTGGTCATTACCACCGTATCGTCGATGGTGCACCTTTACAGCCTTGGCTATATGCACGGTGAAGTAGGGTTCCAGCGTTACTATGCTTTCCTTTCGCTCTTCACCTTCTCCATGCTCGGACTGGTGGTCGCCACCAACATTTTCCAGATGTATATCTTCTGGGAGCTTGTGGGTGTGTCGTCATACCTGCTCATCGGCTTCTATTACACCCGCCAGTCGGCCGTTGCCGCCTCGAAAAAGGCGTTCATCGTCACCCGTTTTGCCGACCTGGGTTTCCTGCTCGGTATCTTGTTGCTCTCCTATTATACCAAGACGTTCGACTTTGCCACCCTCACCAGCGGTGAAGTTTCGCTCGTAGGCACGACGGCCGGAAAGACATTCCTCGGTGTGTCGGTTGCTTCTTGGGCCATGATGTTGGTGTTTATGGGAGGTGCCGGTAAGTCGGCCATGTTCCCGTTGCACATTTGGTTGCCCGATGCCATGGAAGGTCCTACCCCTGTCTCGGCCCTTATCCATGCCGCAACGATGGTGGTGGCCGGTGTGTTCCTGGTGGCACGTCTCTTCCCCATCTATGTCACCACCCCCGAGGTACTCACCGTTATTACGGTCATCGGCGCCGTTACCGCTCTCTATGCGGCCGTCGTGGCTTGTGTGCAGACCGACATTAAGCGTGTGCTGGCATTCTCTACCATTTCGCAGATTGCCTTTATGATTGTCGCTCTCGGCGTGACCACCGAGATGAACGGACACGGAGCCCTCGGTTATATGGCTTCCATGTTCCACCTCTTTACCCACGCCATGTTCAAGGCCCTTCTCTTCCTCGGTGCCGGTGCCATCATTCATGCTGTGCACTCCAACGAGATGTCGGAGATGGGCGGCTTGCGCAAATATATGCCGATAACCCACATTACTTTCCTCATCGCCTGCTTGGCCATTGCCGGTATTCCTCCCTTCTCGGGCTTTTTCAGCAAAGACGAGATTTTGGCTGCCGCTTTTGAAAAGAGCACGTTCTGGGGCGTGTGGATGTCGCTTGTTGCCGGTCTCACGGCTTTCTACATGTTCCGTCTTTACTACAACATTTTCTGGGGCAAGGAGGCTCACCACGAGCACACGCCGCATGAGGCACCCAAGACGATGTCGATACCTCTCATTTTCTTGGCCTTGGTTACCTGCTTTGCCGGGTTCATACCCTTCGGCCACTTTGTGACGGCCAGCGGTCTTTCCTATACCATTCACCTCAACTGGGCTGTGGCCGGTACCAGCATCGGTATTGCCATCGTGGGAATCGCCTTGGCCACCTGGCTCTATATGAAGCCCAATGACAAGCCGGCTCGCATGGCTCAGTCGATGAGTGCTCTCCATCGCTGGGCTTATCACCGCTTCTACATCGATGAGGTATATATGTATATTACCCACAAAATCATCTTCCGCCATATCTCGACGCCCATTGCCTGGTTTGACCGCCATGTCGTCGACGGGACGATGAATCTCATGGCGACCCTCACCCAGTCGGCCTCTTACCACATCAGAGGCTTGCAGTCGGGACGCTTGCAGTCTTACGCCGTTGTCTTCCTGCTCGGCGCCATGATTGTCGCATTCGTTGTGTTGTGTTGCTTCTAATGAACTCTATCGGAAACAGAAAAAACGAGTTGAATATATTATGAACTTTTTATCTTTATTCGTGCTTATCCCTCTTTTGATGATGGCCGGCCTGGCCCTCTCGAAAGAGATGAAACAAATACGCGCCGTTGCCGTCATCGGCTCGTCGTTGCAGCTGGTTCTGTCCTTCGTCTTGTTGTTTATGTTCTTGGGCGAACGTGCTGCCGGTAACACGGCCGAGATGCTTTTTGTCGCCGATACCGTGTGGTATGCGCCGCTGGGCATTCATTATACGGTGGGTGTCGACGGGGTGTCGGTTGCCATGCTGGTGCTCTCGGCCATCATCGTTTTTGCCGGGGTTTTCGCTTCGTGGAAAATCGAACCGCTGCCCAAGGAATTTTTCTTGTGGCTGATACTCCTCTCGATTGGCGTGTTCGGGTTCTTCATCTCCATCAACCTCTTCACGATGTTCATGTTCTATGAGATAGCCCTTATCCCCATGTACCTGCTCATCGGTGTGTGGGGGAGCGGCAACAAGACCTACTCGGCCATGAAGCTGACCTTGATGCTCATGGGCGGTTCGGCTCTTCTGCTGGTGGGTATCCTGGGCATCTACTTCAACTCTTCGGCCGATGGGAATCTGACCATGAATATCCTCGAAATAGCCCGTAACAATGCCATACCCCACGAGATGCAATATTATCTCTTCCCGCTCACATTTGTGGGATTCGGCGTGCTGGGAGCCATGTTCCCCTTCCACACATGGTCGCCCGACGGTCACGCCTCGGCGCCTACGGCCGTGTCGATGTTGCACGCCGGTGTGCTCATGAAACTGGGAGGGTACGGCTGCTTCCGCGTGGCCATGTACCTCATGCCTTGGGCTACTACCGAACTGTCGTGGATATTCCTGATTCTTACCGGTATCAGTGTTGTCTATGGGGCATTCAGCGCCTGCGTGCAGACCGACCTCAAATACATCAACGCCTACTCTTCGGTGAGCCACTGCGGTCTTGTGCTCTTCGCCTTGCTCATGTGGAACACCACCGCCATGACCGGTGCCGTGTTGCAGATGCTCTCGCACGGATTGATGACGGCTCTCTTCTTTGCCCTCATCGGTATGATTTACGGTCGTACCCACACCCGTGACATTCGCGAGATGGGCGGGCTTATGAAAATCATGCCTTTCCTCTCGGCCTGCTATGTGATTGCCGGTCTTGCTTCACTGGGCCTTCCCGGACTGAGCGGCTTCGTGGCCGAGATGACCGTCTTTGTCGGTTCGTTCCAGTGGGACGATACTTTCCGTCGCGTCTTTACCATCGTAGCCTGCACCTCTATTGTGATTACCGCCGTCTATATTTTGCGGGTGGTCGGCAAGTTGCTCTATGGTAAAGTGCAGAACGAGCACCATCGTGAGTTGACCGATGCCGCTTGGTTTGAACGCCTTTCGGCTATCACCCTCATCGTGGGTGTAGCCGCCATCGGTATGGCTCCGGGTTGGATTGCCAATCTTATCAGCGACAGCATGAGTGTGATCAGTGAACGTATTTTGCAATATATCTAATCAGAAACTAAGTATATGGATTTTTCAAACTTTCTGTGGATGCGCGATGAGTTGTCGCTCTTGACAATTATTCTTGTCCTCTTCCTTTACGACACATTCGGCACGGAGAAGAGCCGCCGCGCTTTCTCGTGGGTGGCCTGCCTGTTGCTGGCAGCCCAGACGGCTTTCCTCTTTTTCAATCCCGTGACGGGGGAGGCCTTCGGCGGTATGTACCAGACATCGCCCGTCATCAACGTCGTGAAAATCGTACTCAATATAGGAACCTTGCTGGTACTCATTCAGGCCAATGCCTGGGCCAAGTCGCCCGACATGGCGGTGCGCCGGGGTGAGTTCTACGTCCTCACGCTCATGACCCTGCTGGGTATGTACCTGATGATTTCCTCGGGCAACTTCCTGCTCTTCTTCATCGGGCTCGAAATGGCATCGCTGCCCCTCACGGCCTTGGTGGCCATTGAGAAGTACCACCGGCTCTCCTACGAGGCGGCTGCCAAATATGTCTTTGTGGCGCTCTTTTCCTCGTCGCTCATGCTGTTGGGCATCTCCTTCATCTACGGCGCCGTGGGTACGCTCTATTTTACCGACATGGCGGCTCAACTCCTGGGTACCCCGCTGCTCTATGTGGGTCTCGTGCTTTTCCTGGCTGGCATGGGCTTCAAAATCTCCATCGTGCCCTTCCACCTCTGGACGGCCGATGTTTACCAGGGCGCTCCGACCTCTATCACCGCCTATCTCTCGGTCATCTCAAAAGGGGCTGCGGCCTTTGCCTTGATGGTGGTTCTCTTCAAGGTCTTCTCTTCGGTGGCCGTCGTGTGGCAACCGGTTCTGTGGGGGCTTATCGTGATTACGATTACCATCGGTAACCTCTTTGCCGTGCGTCAGAAAAACCTCAAACGCTTCATGGCCTTCTCGTCGATTTCGCAAGCCGGATACATTCTGTTGGGTGTCATTGCCGGTTCGGCTGTGGGCATGACCTCGCTCATCTATTATGTGCTGGTGTATGTCTTCTCCAACTTGGCCGTCTTCGGTGTGATTTCGGTTATCGAGAATGCGACGGGTAAGGTCGGCATGGACGATTACAACGGTCTCTACCGCACCAACCCCAAGTTGAGCGTGGCCATGATGTTGGCTCTCTTCTCGCTGGCCGGTATTCCTCCCTTCGCGGGATTTTTCAGCAAGTTCTTCATCTTCTATGCCGCCGTCGAAGAGGGCTTCTATGTATTGGTGTTCATTGCCTTGCTCAACACCATCATCTCGCTCTACTACTATCTGTTGGTGGTGAAGGCGATGTTTATCCGTCAGGACGATTGCGTGATACCCACTATCCAGAGCGACGGCGCCTCGAAACTCAGCATTTCGCTCTGCGTGCTTGGCGTGCTGTTGGTGGGATTGATCAGCGGTATCTATTCGTCGATTACCCCCTTATCATTCGGAATGTAATTTTGTAATTGATTATAACGACGACAGGTGCAGGTGGCAGAACGTCGGTTTTGCCGCCTGCCGTTTTTTTCTCCCGCCGGCAATGCGTGGTGGATTGGAAATGAGACCAGTATGATGAATTTCCACTTTCGGTGTCGGGGGCTTTGTGCCGCTCCGCAGCCGAGGCCGTGGGGCATTGGGAGACGGCTGTACAAAAAAGCGACGTTCGATGAAGAACGTCGCTTGTCGAATAAAGGTTTACAAAGATAACGGGTCGTTTTTTCCGAATCGCCCGTGGAGCGTGCCAGTTACTGAACACCTGTCGTTTCGACCTCTTTGTTGATTTTCTTGATGAGGCCTTGCAGTACGCTGCCGGGACCTACTTCGGTAAACGAGGTGGCACCGTCGGCAATCATGTTGAGTACAGATTGTGTCCAGCGAACGGGAGCCGTAAGTTGGGCTATCAGGTTGGCTTTGATGGCGGCGGGATCGGTGACAGCCTGTGCGCTCACGTTTTGGTAAACGGGGCATTTCGGCTCGAAGAATTGGGTGTGGGCGATGGCTTCGGCCAGTTCGGCACGGGCCGGTTCCATGATGGGCGAGTGGAAGGCGCCGCCCACTTTCAGTTTCAGGGCACGTTTGGCACCGGCGGCGAGCATCTTTTCGCAAGCAGCGTCGATACCTTTTTCGTCGCCCGAGATAACGACTTGTCCCGGGCAGTTATAGTTGGCGGGAACGACAACGCCTTCGGTGACCGAAGCGCAAATCTCTTCGATTTTCTCATCGGGGAGAGCCAAGACGGCGGCCATCGTCGAGGGCGTGGCTTCGCAGGCTTTCTGCATGGCGCGGGCACGGGCGGCAACCAGGCGCACACCGTCTTCGAACGAGAGGGCACCGGCAGCTACAAGTGCCGAAAATTCACCGAGCGAGTGGCCGGCTACCATTTCGGGGCAGAAGGCGTCGCCCATGGTTTTGGCAAGAATCACCGAGTGCAGGAAGATGGCGGGTTGCGTCACTTTGGTTTGGCGCAGATCCTCGTCGCTACCGGCAAACATCAGGTCGGTGATGCGGAAGCCTAATATCTCGTTGGCTTTCTCAAACATGGCTTTGGCTTCGCTGTTGTTGTCATACAGCTCTTTGCCCATACCTACGAATTGGGCGCCTTGTCCCGGAAATACAAATGCTTTCATAATTGTCAGGTTAAAATGTTTTTGTTAAAAACTGCACAAAGGTAGTTATTTTTTATCGAAAAGTACATTTTTGGCCGAGAATCGCGCCCGGAATCTTTTTTTGAGACCTGCTTCCCGACACCAAAAGGGCGCTTTCGGGGCGTGTCGGGACTTCTTGCCGGGGCAAGAGAAGAACAATGGAAAAGTTTCTGAGAAAACTTTGGGAATATCTGCGCGTTTCTATTGGGGTATTTTCGTTATCTTTGCGGCAAATTCAATCGGAATATATGATAAAAAAGAGTTTGTTGATAGGTGCATTTTGTTTTCCCCTCGTTTTGTGGGCACAGGCACCCGCTGAGATGACCGAGCGGGTCGAGTTGATTCCTTACGGTGATATGGAGCGCTGGACGACGCGCGTCATCAAGGAGTCGGCCCTGCTGGGCGGTGCCACCAAGGAGGTATATCACTTAGGCCCTGAGCAGACCATCAACGGCGCCGAACCGTGGGTGCGGGAGTCGAGCGACTCGCCGTGGGGCGGGTCGAGCGTGTGGGCCAGTCCCGTGGGTATCGACAAGGTGAGCGTTACCGTCTTTCCCGAGGAGCGCGAGCCGGGTAACCGGTGTGCGCGGCTCGAAGTGCGCAAGGAGACCTGCAAGGCTCTCGGCATGGTGAACATTACGGTGGTGGCCACCGGTTCGGTCTTTCTGGGTGCGGTAAAGGAGCCCGTGAAGAACGCCAAGAATCCGCAAGGGAAACTCGACCAGGGAATCCCTTTCACCCAACGTCCCAAAGCGTTGCAACTCGACTATAAATTGCAGTTGGCCGACCAGCTGGTGAAGGCCACCGGCCTCCGTTCGTCGGAGATTGAAGGCAAGGACAATGCCGAGATAAGCCTCTATCTCATACAACGCTGGGAAGACGAAGAGGGCAATGTCTATGCCCGTCGGGTGGGAACGGCCTACCACAAGTTTGCCGAGTCTGTTGCCGAGTGGCAGAACGGCTATCGCATACCCATCTATTACGGCGACATCAGCCAGGAATCTTGTTACACCCCCGAGATGGCACTTGTCTTGCCCGACGGCCCCCGCTACACGACCAACAGCCGGGGCGAGAATGTGCCCATACAGGTGGTGGGTTGGGCCGACGCCGATGCACAGCCCACGCATCTGATGCTGCGCATCTCTTCGGGCGACAAGGGTGCCTTTATAGGAGCTGTGGGTACCTGCTTCTGGATTGACAATGTTTCGCTCGTGTATTGACGGGCTGGGCGCAAAACACAAATTGTGCCCCCTGCCATGGACAGGAGAAATATATAAATAACGGGCTGCACAAAATGCAGCCCGTTATTTTATCGCTTATGCTGTTTTTCTATTTCTTTGAGCGTAATCCCCATGACATAATAGTGCGGGAGTCTATCGAAAATCTCTTCTGTCATTTCCGCGGTAATGTTTCCGTAGCATGAGCGGGACATGTTGCTTTTCTCATCGAAGAAGTAAGAGTTGTAGATAATGAGCGGGATTTCTTGCGTTTTTCCCGTTACCGGAGCAATTTCGAATGTGCGAAAATCGTATATGGGTTTTTTGTTTTGAGGGAGGGCCTCAATTTTTACTTGTTTGTTAATTGACCCAAGAGGACAGTTCATGGTGATGGTCACGGTAGAATCGTTTTCCGGTGTGACGTATATGCTCATCTGATTTAGTGTCCAATATTTCGCCTTTTTTGAGATGTCGAGGTTAAGGGATTTTATGAATGCAGCACGTTCATCGGCCTTTTCAGGCAGGTCTTGCCGGTTTCTCCCTATTTTGAAATTGGCGATACGGTTGGTTTTTTCCCCGAGTCTGTATTCATCGATATAGAAGTTGATATTGTATTCTTTTTTGTCGAGTTCGCTCAAATCGAAATGGGCCATGTGTATGTCCATTTCTTCGAGGACATTTATGATATCTGTGTGGGTAATCTTGTCAGCTTTTATGCGAGGCACTTTCTCTTTGGCATTGATGGGTAATAATAAGCTTGCGAATAATAATGTCAGGAATAAGTGCTTCATGATTTTAGTGTATTGGATTTTTTATGTTAGACGCACTATAAACAGAAAGGTTACACCCTGCTGCAAAATTAGTTTATACATTTTTTTCAACCTACTATAATGTAATTTTTTTTTCGACAGAATATTATCCGGCACAAATGGCCATTTCCCAAGGTAAGCTATAAAAAGATGAATTATTCCAAGGAAGCAGGAGATGAGATAGTAGAAACGTCGGCAAACTGTAATTCACCTGGCACGAGTGAACTGTCTCGGATTCTTTGTCGAACCCAAAAGAAAGGAGAAACCCCGTTGTGATTTTTTTTGACGGGGTTTCTCCTTCGTTGTAACCTTTTTCAATCTTGGGAAAGAGACCTTGGCCTTTTTCCTCGAACTTATACGGAAAAAACACAAAAACTGCTTGGTCGGGGCGGTGGGGCTACCGGTGTGCGGGGTGCGTTTCCCAAGCCCTTTGACCATAAGACCCGCAAAGGGGCCGAAGGTTACATCGGCCGGTCGATATTTAACAGTTTTTACCGAAAGTGTCCCTTCCCGTTATCGGTTTATGACAAAGCCGGCACGAGGTATTTGCACAAGGCATATCCGCCGAAGATGAGCCACAGGTAGATGATGCCGGCCAGATAGAAGGGCTTGGCACCGGCCTGTTTGAACTTGTCGATGCTGGTCTCGGCACCGAGGGCGGTCATGGCCATGGTGAGCAGGAAGTTGTCGAAGCTGTTGATGGCGCTGATGCCGGTGCTCATCACCTCCGCGGGTATGAAGGTGAACGATTGCAGCAGCGAGTTGAGGGCAATGACCAGCAGGAATCCGAAGGCGAACCAGGGAACCGATATCTTGCTCTTTCCGTCGGCGGCAACGTCGGTGTGGCGGGCGCGGCGCACACGGGCTATGATGTAGCTCATGATGAGCAGCACGGGAGCCAGCATCATGACGCGAATCATCTTGGTGATGGTGGCTTGGTCGGCCAGGTGCAGGGCGCCGTCGGGGTCCATGGCGTTGCCGGCGCCTACCACATGGGCAACCTCATGCAGGGTCGAACCGGCATAGATGGCCATCTCCTGCGGCGAGAGGTCGAAGACGCCGGTGCGGTAGAGTATGGGATAGAGAAACATCGAGAGCGTACCGAAGATGACCACCGTCGACACGGCAATGGCGGTCTTGTGCGGGGCGCATTTCACAACGGGCTCGGCACCCAGCACGGCGGCTGCTCCGCAAATGGCGCTTCCGGTCGAAACCATGAGCGAAGTCTTCTCGTCCATCTTCATCAACCGGCCGGCCACCACGCCCAAAAGCAGGGTTATGACGATGACGATGACGTCGATGATGATGGCGGGCAGTCCGATGGCAAGTACCTGTTGGAAGGTGAGGCGGAAACCGTAGAGAACGATACCCGTGCGCAGAATCTGTTTGGTGCAGAATTTGATGCCGGGAACCCAGGTTTCGGGAATGTAGTTGCGCAGGCTGTTGGCATATATCATACCCAAGATGATACCCACGATGAGCGGGCTGAGCGACAGGTCTTTGACCCATTGGAACTCGCTGATGTAAAAGGCCGAGAAAGAAAACAGGGCCATGAGGAGTATGCCGTGCGAGACGGCGGCTTTCTGTTCCGAAATCATAGATGATGGGATTAAGATTTTTTTGAGACGGCAAAAATACAAAATAAACAGGAATCTACCTTTTCATTGACGGCGGGGAGATGGACGGAAACCGTATTTTTTTCATGGAAAAGAGATTGTTTTGTCATCATATTGTCACAACTGGAATCTATTTTTGCCCTCGAAAAAGGAGGCAGAAAGGTTTGTGAGATTCTGTCGTAGGTTTCGTAGGAGTCATAGCCTCCTGTGACAAGGTAAAAGATTGTTATTGTTTTTTCGTTATAGTGTGTTGAAGGAGCTTCTCTGTCGAAGAGCGGCTCTTTTGTTGTATGGTCGTGTATGTGCCATGTTACAATCTTGTTACATTTTGCGGTTTGCGCATCTGCCTGCAAACAGTTTCGCACGGAATCGCGTATATTTGCGAGACGTAATTCTAAAAACAACTTGCGTAGAAATGGAACAGAAGCATACCTACACGGGTCTGACCGATGAACAGGTCGCCGAGAGCCGTCGTTTGCACGGGGAAAATGTGTTGACTCCGCCCAAGAAAAAATCGGTGTGGATACTTTTCTTGGAAAAATTCAATGACCCCATCATCAAGATATTGTTGATAGCCCTGTTGCTTTCGGTGGGTGTGGCCGTGTATGAGTTTGTGAGTCTCGGACATGGAGCCGAAGTCTTTTTCGAGCCGGCGGGCATTTTCGTGGCGGTGATACTGGCCACGGCCGTAGGCTTCTTCTTTGAATTGAGCGCCAACAAGAAATTCGACATACTCAATCAGGTCAATGACGATGTACCGGTGAAGGTGATTCGCAACGGCAATATCTGTGAAATATCCAAGAAAGAGGTCGTTGTCGACGATATTGTCGTACTCGAACTGGGCGAGGAGGTGCCGGCCGATGCCGTGTTGCTCGAAAGCGTCTCGCTGCAAATCAACGAGTCGACCCTCACCGGTGAGCCGGTGGTCTCCAAAACCACCAATGAAGACGACTTCGATGCCGATGCCACCTATCCGTCGAACGAGGTGTTGCGAGGAACCACCGTGGTCGACGGGCACGGCGTGTGCCGCATCACCGCTGTGGGCGACGCCACCGAGTATGGCAAGGTGTATGAGGGCTCGCAGATACAGAACGATACCAAGACGCCTCTCAACCGCCAGCTCGACGGGCTGGGACGTCTCATCTCTTATGCCAGCTACACGATAGCCGGCCTGATTATTGTGGCGCGGCTCGTCTTGTTCTTCACGCAGAACACTTCGCCCGACTGGACCGAGACGCTTACCTACATCTTCCAGACCCTCATGATTGCCATCACGCTCGTCGTGGTTTCGGTGCCCGAGGGATTGCCCATGAGTATCGTGCTGAGCCTGGCGTTGAGCATGAAACGCATGCTGGCCACCAACAACCTGGTGCGCAAGATGCACGCCTGCGAGACGATGGGGGCGGTGTCGGTCATCTGCACCGACAAGACCGGTACCCTCACCAAGAACCAGATGCAGGTGGCTCAGGCCGATTTCTGGGCGCTGGGTGACCGCTCGCTCTCCGACAACGAACTGGGCAACCTCATACGCGAAGGCATTGCCGTCAACTCGACCGCCTTCCTCGATGAGTCTGGTGAGAAACCCCGTGTCATCGGCAACCCCACCGAAGGGGCGTTGCTCTTGTGGTTGAAGGCACAAGGCGAGAATTACCTCACGCTGCGCGAAGAGGCTGCGGTGTCCGACCAGTTGACGTTCTCGACCGAACGCAAATATATGGCCACCATCGTCGAGTCGCCTCTCTTGGGCAAGAAGGTGCTGTATGTCAAGGGGGCTCCCGAGATTGTCCTGGGAGAGAGCCGCCGCGCCCTCACCGCGAAGGGCTTGATGCCGGCGGCCGATTACAAGACGACGGTCGATGAGCAGCTTCTCGCTTACCAGTCGCAGGCCATGCGCACCTTGGGATTTGCCTATCAGATTCTCGACGATGACCGGCCCCGTTTTGCCGATGGCCGGTTGTGCAATGTCGACCTCACCTTTATCGGCATCGTCGCCATTTCCGACCCTGTGCGCGACGATGTCCCCGCCGCCATCAAGTCGTGCCTCGACGCCGGTGTGGCGGTGAAGATTGTTACCGGCGACACGCCGGGAACCGCCCGGGAGATAGGCCGCCAGATAGGCTTGTGGCTTCCGTCCGACAGTGACGCCAACCTGATGACCGGCGTGCAGTTTGCCGCTACGTCCGATGAGGAACTCTTGCGTCGCCTGCCCGACATAAAGATTATCTCCCGTGCCCGTCCCATGGACAAGGAGCGGCTCGTGCGCCTCTTGCAGAAACTCGGCTATGTCGTGGCGGTGACCGGTGACGGTACCAACGATGCTCCGGCCCTCAATGCCGCACAGGTGGGCCTTTCGATGGGCGACGGCACGACAGTGGCCAAGGAGGCGAGCAGCATCACGATTCTCGACAATTCGTTCCGCAGCATCACGCGGGCGGTGATGTGGGGGCGTTCGCTTTACCAGAACATACAACGCTTCCTCCTTTTCCAGATGACCGTCAACGTGGTGGCCTGTCTCATCGTGCTCATCGGCGCGTTCCTCGGCACGCAATCGCCGCTCACCGTCACGCAGATGTTGTGGGTGAACCTCATCATGGATACCTTTGCCGCCATGGCGCTGGCTTCCCTGCCGCCGAGCGAACGGGTGATGAAAGACAAGCCCCGCCGCCAGACCGATTTCATCATCACCCGACCGATGGCCATCGACATTATCGGCATAGGCGTGTTCTTTGTCTTGATACTTTTCGGACTGTTGCAGTATTTCAAATACGAGGAGGTGACCTCTCTTGCCCAGTTTGACGTGCGGGCGTTTTTTGCCGACTATTTCCGTTTCGAGAATGTCGCTCATGCGCTTTCGCCCTATGAGCTGACCGTCTTCTTTACCGTGTTTGTCATGTTCCAGTTCTGGAATATGTTCAATGCCAAGGCTTTTGCCACCAACGCGTCGGCGTTGTGCGGGCTTTCCCATAGCCAGACGTTTGTGGGAGTGGCCGCCATCATCTTGGTGGGGCAGATAATCATCGTTTCCGTGGGCGGACAGATGTTTGGCGTTACGCCGCTGCCGGTGATGGACTGGATTTATATCATCGTGTCTACCTCGTTTATCTTGTGGCTCGGTGAGTTGTACCGGTTGGTGAAGAAACTTTTCAAAGTGAAATTCTGATACATCGCCGGTATGGCTCCGGCGAAATGCAGAAGGCGGGAACCTACGGGTTCCCGCCTTCTCTGTGTTGTTATAGGGGCGATGACCGGCCTATGTGGTGAGCGTGGTGACAAACATGGGATACTTTCCGTGTCCGGTCTTGAAGCCCAGCGATTCGTAGAAGGCTACGCCGTCTTCATAGGAGACGAGCAGTATGCGCAGGTAGTCTTTGTATCGGTCGAGCACCCGGCGGGTCAGTTCCCGGCCTATGCCGTGACCTTGGTACTCGGGGTCGACGAGCAGATAGTGGATGTAAGCGGTCATGATGCTGTCGTCGAGTACGTTGATGAGGCCGACGAGCCGCTGGCCGTCCCAGGCCGAAAGTACGGTGTCGGAGTTGCGCAGGGCGACGACCAACCGGTCGGGGTAGGCTCCCGACGACCATTTGACCGAGAGGAACAGCCGTTCCAGCTCTTCGGCGGTGAACTCTTTCGTGTCTTTGTATTCGATAGTCATGATGGTGTAGTTTTGTGCAGGACTCAACGGGGATTTTTGTCTGCCGGGTTATTCGTCTTTGTTTTTGAGGAAGTAGCTTTGCGATTTAAGCAGGTTGCGGGCTTGGAGCACCATCGACTTGGTTTCGTTGAGTATCGAGAGGTAGAGCATGCAGGCTTTTGTGCTGCTCTTCTCGTCCATGCGGCGCAGTTGGCTCTTGATGGCGGCTACGATGGTGTCGAACAGGCGGTCGCGCATGTCGAGGACCTTGTCGAGGTCGGTGAAGTCTTTGCTGCGCATCATTTCATTGATGTGTGTAAAAATTTCGTCGACGCCGTCGTTTACATGCATGAGGTCGGCCACTTGTTCTTTGGTGAAGCCGGTGTGGTTGTTGTCGATGTGCTCAAAAGCCGGTCGGGTGATGTGTATCAGCGCTTTGGTCACCTCGGAGAGGTAATCGACCACTTGCACATAGAAGTGACCCGAATTGATGTGGTTCTTTTCGAGTTTCCGCAGGGTGTTGATGACTTCATATTTGCGGGTATGTGCCTCTTTGTAGAGGGCGTTCGACTCGGTTACCATCTCGCGCAGCACTTTGCGGTTTTCTTTGAAAACGGCCACCAGGGTGCGGTTGTAGATGCGGGAGATTTCTTCCATTGTGCGGCAAACCTCTTCGATGCAGTTGTAGAGAATGTCTTCGGTGGTGTCGGTCTGCGATATGGTGAGTTTCCGATCTTGGCGCGCTTTGGTTTTTTTCGATTGTTGTTTGCGGAAGGTGAAACTGCGGATTACCGAGTAGATGCCGACTCCCGAGGCCAACACGACGGCCACCCAGCCACCGACAAGGAGAATGAGTGTGAATACCGATGAGATGAGCAGGGCGGCAAAGGCCGTGATAAACCAGCCCGATATGACGGTCATCACCCCGGTGATGCGGTACACGGCACTTTCGCGCCCCCAGGCACGGTCGGCCAAGGAGGAGCCCATCGACACCATGAAGACGACATAGGTCGTCGAGAGGGGAAGTTTGAGTGAGGTGGCAATGGAGATGAGCACGGCCGACGAGGTGAGGTTGACGATGGCGCGTATCAGGTCGAACGATGCTTCGGTGTTACGCTCCTCGGGCGGCAGCGGTTCAAATCGCTTGTCGATGGCCTGTTGCACGCGGTGTGGCACATAGTGGGTGTACCACTTGTTTATGATGAGTGCCATGCGCACAAGACCTCTCGATATGAGGGTGGAATTGAACCGTTCCTGTTCTTCGTTCTGTGAGGAGAGCGACAACTCGGTTTGAGCCACATGGCGCGCCTCCTTGGAGAGGAAGAGGGTGATGACCATGATGATACCCGCGATGATGAGCAGGGTGAAGTTGGCGGTTGCCGGTTGGGTCAGGGCGGCCATATAGATGTTTTCATCGCCGGCGGCGCGGGCTATCTGGTAGGAGTCGTATCCGGCAATGGGTACGCCGATGAAGTTGACGAGGTCGTTGCCCGCGAATGCCAGGGCCAGGGCGAACGTGCCCGACAAGATGGTCACCTTCATGATGTTGACCCGCAGGAGTTGCAGTATCCACAGCACCAGTGACACGGCCAGCCACAGGAGGAAGAGGAAGAGAAACGTGTGGTCGTGAACAAACGCATTGAAGTTGTCGGGTATGAGTCCCGAATTGTTGAGCCCTTTGAACAGGGCAAAGTAGATAATGCCTGTCACCGAAATGCCGCACCACAGGGCGCCCAGTCGTTTTATCATCTTTGCATAGCGGAATGAGAAGATGATGCGGGATATGTACATGAGCGTGATGCCGGTGGTAAAGGCAATGACAACCGAGGAGAGGATACCCGAGATGATGACCAGGGCTTTTCCCGAGTTGACGTAGTGGGAAAGGCTGTTGATGCCGACGTCGGGCGAGATGTAGATGTTGTATCCGGCTACGGCAAGCGCTGCTCCCAGGAGCCCGAAAACCATGGAGACGGTGGTGGAGGTGGGCAGGCCGAGCGTGTTGAAGACATTGAAGAGAATGACGTTGCCCAGCATCATGCCCAAGAAGAGGGTCATAACTTCGGGAAAGGTGAAGTTCTCGGGGTAGAATACACCGCTGCGGGCGACTTCCATCATGCCGTTTGAGGTGAGTGTACCGATGAGAATACCGGTCGATGCGACAATGAGTATGGTGCGGTAGCGGGCTACGCGTGACCCCCATGCGGCATTCAGGAAGTTGATGGCGTCGTTGGCCACTCCCACGATGATGTTGGCAATGGCGAGTAACCCCAGGACGATGACGATGAAAGTAAATATAGGACTCATTCAAAAGAGGTTTTAGATCGTATTTTCGGCGTGATAGTGTGTCTGGTGATGTTCCCGGAGGTCAGGCCGGCGGCGTGTCGGCCTTTTTGAGGGTGAATGTGAATTCGAGACCTCCCTCGTAGCGGTTGTGGGCTTCTATGGCCCCTCCGTGGAAGAGCACGGCATTTTTTACGATGGAGAGCCCCAGACCCGTGCCGCCCAGTTTGCGGGAGCGGCCTTTGTCGACGCGGTAGAAGCGTTCGAAGATATGCGGCAGGTGCAGGTCGTCGATGCCGATGCCGTTGTCGGCAAACGAGAAGGTATATTCTTCGGACGTCTCTTTGACGAGGTTTATGAAGATGTCGCGCCCGCCCGAATAGGCAATGGCATTTTCGGTGAGATTCCGGAATACGGAGGTCAGCAGGGAGGCGTTTCCCGTGATGGGGAGTTCGCGGTTGAAGTTGCAGGTAATCCGCATGCGCTTGTCGGCGGGGCGCAAAGCTACTTCGGCAATGATGTCCTGCACGATGGCGTTGAGGTCGACCATCTCTTTTTCGATGAGTTGGCTGCCCTCGTCCATGCGGGTGATGGTCGAGATGTCTTGCAGCAGTTGTCCCAGACGTTCGCTTTGCTTGTAGCTCTTTTCGATGAAGAGGCGGCGGGTCTCTTCATTCATGTCGGGATTGTTGATGATGGTTTCGAGGTATCCTTGTATCGAGCTGACCGGGGTTTTCAATTCGTGGTTGATGTTGTTGGTCAGTTGGCGTTTGAGCCGTATCTTTTCCTGTTCTTCATGGAGCACCATGGCGTGTTCCCGGTCACGGTCGGCGATGGTCTGTTGCAGTTGGGAGTAGAGTTGCACGATGTGTTGGGAGATTTCCCCCAGTTCGTCGTTGGGGAAGGGCTCGATGTTTTCGATGCGTTCTTTCCGGCTGGCCAAGTTGGCAAATTCTTGCAGCCGCTTGATGCTTTGCCCGATGTGCCTGATGGCAAAATACCCGAAGAGGCACATCATGACGGTAAACCCTATCATGATCCATAAAAAGGAAAAGTCGGCTGAGAGCAGTCGGGTAAGCGAGACGTTGTAGGGTAGTGCCGAGCGCACCAACGTGTCGCCGATGCGTGTGGCGGAGTAGAAGTAGTCTCCTTCCTCGTTTTCGGAACGGCGGCGTATGGTGTAACCTTCGCCCTGTTCAATGGCCTGGCTTACTTCATTCCGCTGGCGATGGTTGGGGATTACCTCGTTTTTCCAGGCGAAGGGGGCGTCGTTGAGTACGACGCCGGCGGTGTCGATGAGGGTGAGGCGCAAGTCGGGATAGCGGTTCTGGAAATGTCGGGCGATTTCTTCGAAGGTTTTGCCGCTTTCGAGCTCGTCGATGACTTGTGCGTTGAGTAATTGCAGTTGTATGTTGAGATTTTCTACTTTGAATTGTTTCTCTCGTTCATATTGGAAAAGGACAAAACCGCTCATGAGTATGCCGGCAAAGAGTACCAGCATGAAAAAGAGACGTTGTGAGTAAGAGATTCTATTCTTCAAAGCCATATCCGTAACCTTGTCTTGTAACGATGTGTTTGCCGTAGGGCTCTATTTTCTTCCTCAACCGGGTGATGTTGACGTCGATGGTGCGGTCGAGCACGATGACGTCGTCGCTCCATACCTGGCTCAGTATGTCGGCGCGGGAGAAGATGGTCTCCCGGTGGCGCAGGAAGAGCGACAGCATCTCAAATTCGGTTTTCGTGAGTTTCACCTCTTTCCCGTCGACATGGCATGTCTTGCGTTGCAGGTTCAGTTCGAGACCGTTGAATGCGACTTTCTCGTCCTGTTTTTCTTTTCCCGGCTTGGCTCCCGCCGAGCGGCGCAATACCGTTTTTACCCGTGCAATGACCTCTCTGATGGAGAAGGGTTTTGTGATGTAATCGTCAGCGCCTATTTCAAGCCCGATGACCGTGTCGTCTTCGGTGTCTTTGGCGGTGCAGAAGATTATGGGTATGTCGGCCGTTTCGGGTTGGCGTTTGAGCTGCTGGGCCAACTTGAACCCGCTCGTCTCGCCCATCATGACGTCGAGCAGGATAAGGGAGTATTGGGTGATGTCTTTTTTCAGAGTTTCTTCGGCGTTGTATGCGACATCGACCGAGAAGCCTTCTACTTCGAGGTTGAATTGCAGAATCTCGCACAATGATTCTTCATCGTCTATTACCAATATCCTTGTCTTTTCCATTCGGGTGAGATCTGTTTCGACGACAAAGATAAAAATATTTTAATGATGTTGAAGAAAAAACGAGTGTAAAAATATGCAGTCTGTACCTATTTGCGGGCTGTTACATTGAGCGGCCGTATGATGCGAATGCCGGTGAATCGGCGGTTTTCCCGCAGTTGGAGGGTGAGCGCGCGTTTTTCGATGACGACGGCTCTCTGGATCGATGAGGCGTGTATGAGACGCACGGTGCCGTTCTCGTTCAGGGCAATGCCCACATGGGCGATGTCGAGCCCGTCGATGTCGGTGGTGAAGGCGATGATGTCGCCGCTTTGTATGCCTGCGAGAGCGGCACTGTCGAGACGTTCGGCCGGCAGGACGCTGACCGTGCTGCCGCTGAGCCGTTTTTCTTGCGAGGCGATGGCCCCGATGAGCGTGGTGTCGCGTTGCAGGGCCGGGTAGCGATGGGCATGCCGGCTCATGAAGTGGAGTTGCAACGTGTCGTCGACCCCTCCCAGGGCGGCGGTCATTTCTTTGACGTTTCCTCTCCGCTCGTTGTCGATAATCCAGTCGCTGAAATAGTGCAGCCGGGAGGGGTAACCGTCGATGCGCCCGTCGCGGTAGCGCAGGGCGGTGAGTTCGCGGCCGAAGGCTTCCCATGTGCGCTCCCTTTTTGCCGCCGTGCGGGCCAGGGCGAGCACGGTCTCCACGAAGATGGTGCAATCGGTCTCTTGCAGGTGTGCTTGTAATTGCTCTACGCTGTCGCGGTCGAGGCTGCCGGCGGCGTAGGGGGTGCCTTCGAGCAGATGGGCGTATGCGACGACATAGTGGGCCACGTCGGGTTGTGGTACGACGACCGAGAGCAGGTACACGGCATAGAGGCTGTCGGCCGACTGGGCCGTTACCTGTGCCGCGGCAGGTGCCACGTTGCCGGTAAGGACGAGCCCGAAGAGCAGGAGTGGAAGCAATCGTTTCATAGGTGAGCCTGTTTCTGCTTCAAAGATAGTCTTTTTACTTCGAAAATTCCATTTTATCCGGCCTTTTTTAGATTCTTGCCGAAATTTTTATTCCTAAAATTTTTATCGTCAGGCTATTGTAAAAATACAGGTAAAATGTGTTGTAAATTTACCATAATAAAATTGTAATATTACAATATTTCTTTCTATATTTGTTCCGTTCAAAGTCCGAGACACATTTGTTGCGAAGAGCGGCAGGTGGTTCTCCAACTCCCCAAAAATAATTGTTATGAGTCATATAAATTTAAGAGAAGAAAAAGAGCGAGATTTTCTGCTCGCTTATGAAGAGGAGCTCAAAGAACTGGGCGAAGAGGCTCCTTATGTGCCGCGTGACGAAGTGATTTTCAGGGCGCTGCACAGCGGCCGTGGCCGATTCTACATCTCCTTCGAGGAGGCCGCGCGACAGATAAAACGCATCTTCAACCATCGCCCGTTGAAGTGCCGCAACGGACGCAAAGTGGCCATGTACCAGGAATTGGCGCGATTGGTGGCCGAGTATCGCACGCGCAAGCCGGGAGCCTCGTTCCGCGATGCATTGTTTACGGTACTGGCCGAGGCCAAGGCTTCGCGTTTCTTTTTCGGAGTGCAGACCGGACGTCTCATTCTTTATCGTCATCAACGATGTGCCGGGTGACGATGTGCCGTGTCGCGTGCATTCTCTTCCTTCCCGTTTTGTGGCAAGGCTGCTCGGCACGCCGCCAAGTCACGGCGCGGCAGACGGAGAGCCGGCAGCAGGTGGTCGATGTCGCCTTGTGTGATACGCTCAGGCAGCAACAGGCCACGCGGGAGCACGAAGAGACGACGTGGCAGGTCGAGGTGGTGAGAGAGTGGGTCGACGGGCTCGACAGCCTTTCGGCCGCCACGGGTCACAAGCCGCAGGGCGTCGAGCGGTGGCACATTCGGGCCGTGACGACTCGCGACATGCACCGCAACGATACCCTTCATGCGGTTGAGTCCCTCGCGGCTGTCGCCGTCGATAGCGTCGAGACCGTTACCCGTTTCGAGGAGACGAGCGAGCAACGGCGGGGAAGCGGTACGATCGGGTAGGTCAAGGGCATTACTGCCCTCTTCCCCCCTCAGAACCGTACGTGAG
>UQOX01000005.1 GCA_900542765.1 uncultured Porphyromonadaceae bacterium
TCAGTTTCCTGAGCAACAAAATCATGACACGCGCCACACTGCGCAAGATTCTTCCTGCCAGGATTTCTATCTGAAAATTCTTCTTCTCTTCATAAAACGGGGGTTGCCGCAGTAGCGGCAACCCCCGTTGCGTTTTTGGGGTGAGCGCGCCTCACGAGGCGGCTCTTATTTCATTTTGTAGATTTCGGTTCCGGCCATCAGGAAGGCGCCCAAACCGAAGTCGTCGAAATCGGGTTCGCGGTCATATGTAACAGGCTGAGCCTCTTTGGGTTCCTTGCCCGAGCCCTGCACATAACCCAGGAATCCGTTGGGGTGGAGACAATCTTTCACCATGGCATTCCAAGCCTTGTAGATGACGGGTTCATACTCGGCGGCGTCGAGCAGGCCGTTGTTCACGCCATAAGCCATTCCGTAGATGAACATGGCCGTACCTGTCAACTCCTTACCTCCGTAATTGTCGGGGTCGTGCAAGCTGACATTCCACAGGCCATCCTCCCGCTGCACTTTCTTCAAGGCGCCGCACATGTCGACCAACATTTGAGTGTATTCCTGGCGATGAGGCTCATCGGCGGGCAAGAGTTCGAGCATGCGCACCATGGCCACGACAATCCAACCGTTACCACGCGACCAGTAGCAATCTTCTCCGTTGGGCTCCTTGTAAGGAGGGTCGAAATCGCCATCACGCCACCACAGTTGGTCTTCGGGATTATACAGTCCGTTGGCACCGTGACGGGTCTTGGTGTAATTATACATCTCATAAGCCCGCTCATAGTAGGCCGTGTCACCGGTTATGTTCCCCAACTGGGCGAATATGGGCATGGCCATCTGCACGGCATCGATCCAGTGCCAGTCGTCGATTTTGTCGGTCACCATCATCGAGTCGATAGAGGTCTTGATGTTGGTGATGTAACGTTCGGGTTTTTCGGGGTCGAGTTGATAGAGATAGAGATAAGCCTGACCGGCACACTGGTTGTCGGCATTGCGGGTTTTCCAGCCGTTCTTGGTGCTGCGCAATTTCCAGTCGTGCTTGTTTCCCCACTCCAACATATAGTCGAGATAGCGTTGTTGGGGGTCGATTTCCCACAAGTCGATAAGACCTTCGTAATAATAAGCACGAGTCCACACGTTGGTCTCATAGTTGCGTTTGCGCGAGGGATAGGGAATGGCCTCTCCGGGGTCGCTCCACTTCTCCATAAAATAATCGTTGGCCAAACGAAGGGATTTCAATACATCTTCTTTCTCAGGTTTCTGGGTCGACGGTGTTTCGGCGCAACCGGCAAGAAACAATACGCCCAAGAAAAGGACAGACAGTTTTTTCATCGGTTCTTGTTTTTAATGGTTATTCTTTTCATGGTTTTGTACTTTCGCCAAGAATCGGATTTGAAGCATGGCTTCCATCGCGAATTCCTTATGGGGTGTAAAATTAATCTATTCTTTTGATTTATTACACTATATCTTGCTTTTTATTCCCGGCCGAAGTAAAATTGCAAGAAAAACAGAAACTTTTTTTACTTTTGCCGATACAATGACGGCTATCAAAATCGGGGTCGCCGTTCTCCTAAAAAGTTGTGTATCATGGCAGACAATTATCTCGAAAAGAAATTTGAAGAGTATGCCGCCCAGAAATCGGCCGGAAAAACAAAAAAAATCACACAATCGGGTCCGCGACCGGGCCACATCGAGGTGAAGTTCGCCCCCCGACGGGTATTCATCACCGGCGGAGCCTCGGGAATAGGCCAGGCTGTGGTGAAGGCTTTTCGCAAGGCCGGCTGCCATGTGGCCTTTTGTGACAACGACCGCAAAAAGGGAGCCCTTACGGCACAGAAAACCGGTGCGAGATTTTACCCGGTCGATGTATGCGACGTCCAGGCTCTGGAAGCCTGCATGCAAGACCTTTTCACGACATGGGGTGACCTCGACATTATTATCAACAACGTCGGCATCAGCAGCTTTTCGCCACTGGCCGAAACATCGGTTGAGGAGTTTGACCGCATCTTGGCCACCAACCTACGACCGGTATTCATCACATCTCGCGCCTTGGCACGCCATCGCCAAGTACTTCCGCAGCCCAACACCTATGGACGCATCGTCAACATCACATCGACCCGTTACCTCATGAGTGAACCGGGCTGCGAAGGATATGCGGCCTCGAAAGGGGGCATCTACTCCCTCACCCATGCCCTCGCACTATCATTGGCACCCCAGCACATCACGGTCAACTCCATCGCTCCGGGCTGGATCGAAAACAACAATTACGAGATATTACGCCCCGAAGATCATGAACAGCACCCGTCGGGACGGGTAGGTTGTCCCGAAGACATTGCCCGTATGTGCCTGTTTCTCTGCATGGAAGAAAACGACTTCATCAATGGAGAAAACATCACTATCGACGGTGGCATGACAAGAAAGATGATTTACGAAGAATAAATCCGATCCTGCATAATTCCATGAATATTCGTAAAATTACGTCGGACAAGAAACAATTCCTCGGTTTACTTTTATTGGCCGATGAACAGGAATCGATGATAGACCGATACATCGACCGGGGAGAAATGTTCGTTCTCGACGATGGCGGGACAAAAGCCGTCGCCGTCGTAACCGATGAGGGAAACGGGTGCTGCGAACTGAAAAACATGGCCGTCGCGCCGGAATGTCATCGTCAGGGATATGGAAAGGCTTTGCTCTCATTCCTCCTCTCCTATTACAAAGGAAGATTCCGTCAAATCATTGTCGGTACGGGAGAAACACCGCGACACCGGGCATTTTACGAACATTGCGGATTTACGTTTTCTCATCGGGTCGAAGGTTTTTTCACCCGACACTACGACCACCCGATCATCGATGACGGAGTCTTACTGGAAGATATGATTTACTATAAACAAGATATATTATGATTACCATCATTCCCGAAAGAACTCCCGCTCTTATCGAAACATTGACCCGGCTGTGGGAAAAATCGGTACAAGCCAGTCATCACTTTCTCTCCGAATCGGATATTCGCCGACTTATCCCTTTTGTCAAAGAAGGTCTCACCCAAATAGAAACGCTCATTGTTTCCTGTGTCGAAGAGCGAATATCGGCTTTTATGGGCATGGGAAACAACAAAATAGAGATGCTCTTTGTCTCCCCTGAATTTTTCGGACACGGTATTGGTACAGAGTTGATCTCCTTCGCACTCGAAAAACTCCATGTGAAATATGTCGATGTCAATGAGCAGAATGTCAAAGCCGCTACATTCTATCGGAATAAGGGTTTTACCATTATCAGCCGAGACGATACCGACGGACAAGGTATGCCGTTTCCCATACTCCACCTGCAATATACGCCATATACTTTCCGCACGGCTACCGTCAATGATATTCCTGAAATAGACAGACTATTCAGAGAAACCGTACTCGCCGTAAATCGTCGCGACTACACCCAAGAGGAGGTAGAAGACTGGGCCTCATGCAGTACTGCTGAACATTTGGAAGAACTTATCTCCAATCTGTATTTCATCGTGGCCCTCGACGTCGACAAACGCATCGTGGGTATAGCATCGCTCCGCAACGACGGATATTTACACTCCATGTTCGTACACAAAGATTTTCAACGCCGAAATATTGCAACACTCCTCCTAAACGAAATCGAACGATACGCCCGTATGCACGGTATATACAGCCTCACATCGGAGGTAAGTCTTACCGCACGACCGTTTTTCGAACGTAAAGGTTATCAAGTAAAATCGGCACAACAACGAAAAGCCAATAAATTATATATGAGCAATTTCCTTATGGAAAAACATCTCACATAACCAGAGGTATTCTTATAATGGAGATTACAATCAGGCAAGAAGAGAAACGGGACTATACCACTGTGTACAATCTCATAAAAGCGGCTTTTGCAAATACGCAAGAGAGCGACCATAGAGAGCATCTTCTGGTGGAACGTCTGCGCCGATCGGACGCGTTCATTCCCGAACTCTCTTTGGTTGCCGAAACGCAGAACGGAACAATCGTAGGGTATATCCTTCTGACAAAAGTCGAAATCGCATTGGCCGAGAAAAAGGTACTATCACTGGGATTAGCTCCGGTCGCCGTTTTGCCGGAATACCAAAACCGGGGAATAGGAAGCGCCTTGATAAAAGAGACCCACAATCGCGCCGTAGCAGCAGGCTATCATTCGGTTGTCTTACTCGGGCATAAAGACTATTATCCGAGATTCGGTTACAAAAAAGCGATCGACTACGATATACGTTTTCCTTTTGACGTCCCGCCCGAATTTTATATGGTCAAAGAGCTGGTTACAAACAGTTTAAACGAAGTACACGGCGTTGTACAATACGCCCCGGAATTTACGGAATAGGCTCAAAAAAATCACAAAAACATATCTATTAATTTTTAAAAGAAAATATCAAAGACAATATTCGGAAGAATAACGACAAGCCGACCTCTTGGCCGATCGGCCTTTTATCGTAAACAACAATATGGGCAGATAGGCGAGTGGAAAAATCGCCTATCTGCCCATATACCTTCTCCTCTATGACCCTATCAGAGAGAAACAGACTCCCTGTCGGTTACTTCGGCATATTTCTTTCCATTAACGACAACATCGGTCGCATTTTCTATTTGGAGGGCAACACCTTCTGTTTCTACATCGAGACCTTCTATTTCGATTCCGTCGACACGGCTTATAGCCACGCCTTTCCGGGCATCGGTTACAACCATATTTTTCACGGTAATATTCCGGACAGGCATTTCGGGCAACCCGTTAAATCCGGCGGCACGCCCGGCTCCCTTGCAATATACATCAGAGATATGTATATCCTTAAACAACGGCGTTCCTTCATCGACAGGAGGAATCTCGGCATTCTTGGCTCCGCCTCCCATATAATACAGGTCAAAGGTCAACGCATCGCCCGATATGTTAATCATATTGATGTTGTCGATATAGATATTCTCTACGACACCACCCCGTCCACGAGCACTCTTAAAGCGCAAGCCCGTATCGGTACCGACAAACGAACAGCCCGACACATAGACGTTTTTTACGCCACCCGACATCTCGCTGCCGATGACAAAACCGCCGTGGCCATGCAACACGACATTGTCTTTGACAATGACATTCTCGCAGGGCTCTCCACGAAGGCGACCTTCCTCGTCACGTCCCGACTTCAAGCAGATGGCATCGTCACCGGCATCGAACAGGCAGTTGGTGACGAGCACATTTTTGCAAGACTCCACATCGAGGGCATCGCCATTTTGCGAATACCAGGGATTGAATACCTTCACGTCGTTCACAATCAACGATTCGCAAGAAAGCGGGTGAATGCACCATGCGGGTGAATTTTTGAACGTCACCCCTTCCAAGAGCACTTTTTTACACTTTCTGATACTTACCAACACAGGACGCAACCAACCGCGCATCTCATTCCATTCGGCGTCGCTTATCGACCCGGCAGCACGGGTCTTCAACAACTCAGCCGCCTTCATCGAGTTGACGTCGGGATACCAAATTTTTCCATCGGAATCGACTCCCCCTCCCGATTTCAGCAGGTCTTTCCATTGACGCTCGGTCATTTTCATCTTTTTCACAGGGCGCCACTCGTCACCGGCACCGTCGAAGACCCCTTCGCCCGTGATGGCAATATTCTCGGCATCAAGCGCCGAAATAGGCGATTGGCAACGTTTCTCGCTGCGGCCTTCAAAAGAGGTGGCTATAATTGGATAGAGGCTGTAATCGCTGCTGAATGTCACCAAAGCATTCCGCTCGGCATAAAGGTTGACATTGCTCTGCAACACAATGGGACCGGTAAGCCACAAGCCGGCCGGTATAACCACCGTACCGCCGCCTTTTTCGTGCACCGAACGAATGGCCGCATTGATAGCTTCGGTACAAAGCACACGCCCGCCTTCCTCAGCGCCAAAATCACAAATGTTCACCCGATAATCGGGGAAAACAGGACGTTGCACCTCGGGCATTGCAAAAGGGAGGTTCTCATACACCCCTCCCGATACCGCATCTCCCTGCGGAGTCTGAGGGACCGTGACACACGAAGTGGCTGCCAGCAAAGTGCCCGCCACAGAAACAATCAAGCTCTTTTTCAAAATAGAATACATCTTGTCTGGGTTTATTGTTTTACAGTTTTTCTTGCAAGAATATTTAATTCCTCGGACTTTGCCTATCGGCAGGTGCCGACAATCGTCCGACGGGCAAGTACGGCTCTCGTCGCATCGGACAGGTCCTCGATATGAAATTTTTATATATGATTGCCAATCGCGCCAAAGGTTTAAATGGTTTTCAAAATTAGGGTAAAATTTCTTCAAACAGGGGGAATAATCAGTGATAAACGTGCACTTTTTCGTCCATCGGGTCGATATAGCGCATAATTTGGGCAAAAAATCGGTTTTTCTGTTCACCGCTCCCACCTCACGGCTCGACACGACAACAACAGCGGCCGACCTCTTGCCACAAGTTCTTCCGGGTAAGGCGTCGGAGGAAACCGACATATCCAGCCCTATTCCCAGACAGGAGCGCTTCTGACGGGCGGGGAGATTGAATACCCCGGGAGAGTGCCGGGCAAAAACTCGTGACATAAAACGTCGCCATAAAATTAAAGTAGAGCAAAGAGGGTTTATTGTCAGGAAAATCACTATATTTGTAAACACAGCCATATAGCCCTATCCGCACAAACAGAAACAAAAAATTCAACCATAAATCACACGTACCATGACACATCTCAACCGTCTCCTGGTAGCCGCCGTGCTACTGCTTGCCCCCCTCACGGGGCTGGCATCGAGCGATGCCGAACGAATCGCCAAACGCGATGCCATCTTGGCTCAAATCACCGGCGCCACAATGCCACAAAAGACATTAAGCATCACGGCCTTTGGCGCCAAAGGCGATGGCAAGAAAGACTGCAAGCCGGCCTTTGACAAAGCCATGAAACGCGCCGCCCGGCAAGGCGGAGCCCGCATCGTCGTACCGGCCGGGGAATACCTGCTCAACGGGCCCATACATTTTGTGAGCAACGTGTGCCTCGAACTGCAAGAGGGCGCCACGTTGAAATTCTCGCCCGAGCCCCGTTACTACCTGCCTCTGGTAAAAACCAGCTGGGAAGGAACCTTCTTGCAAAATTACAGCCCGTTCATCTACGGATACCAACTCGAAAATGTCTCCATCGTAGGGAAAGGAACGATAGACGGCAACGCGGCAACGACCTTCTCGACCTGGAAGAACAAGCAAAGGGAAGGACAGCAGCTGACCCGCGACGTGAATCACAACGAGACACCTGTCGAGGAACGGAACTTCGGCGAGGGTTTCTATTTGCGTCCGCAACTGATACAGTTCTTCGACTGCAAGAACATCACCATCGAAGGGGTGTTCATCACCAACGCCCCATTCTGGTGCATTCACCTGCTGAAATCGGAAAACATCATCTGCCGGGGTATCCGCTACGATGCCAAGTTGGTAAACAATGACGGCATCGACCCCGAATACAGCCGCAACCTGCTCATCGAAAATATCGAGTTCAACAACGGCGACGACAACGTCGCCATCAAATGCGGACGCGACAACGACGGCTGGAAGACCAACCGGCCTTCGGAAAACATCATCATTCGCAACTGCAAATTCAAAGGTCTGCACGGCGTGGTGCTCGGCAGCGAGATGTCGTCGGGCGTGCAAAACGTCTTTATCGAAGATTGCACCTACGGAGGCTATTGCAAACGGGGCATCTACATGAAGACCAACCCCGACCGCGGTGGATTCCTGCGCAACATCTATGTCAACAACTGCACCTTCGGCGAAGTGGAAGACCTCTTCTATGTAACCTCGATGTATGGCGGGGAAGGCATGGACAACAACCACTTCACCGAAGTGTCCGACATCTATGTAAAAGATTTGCGCTGCAAAGCGGCATCGGCCGCCGCACTGGTGCTGCAAGGCACCACGGCCAAGCCCATACGCAACGTATATTTCGAAAACGTGAATGTCGACAAAGCCGGCATCGGGCTGAGTTTCTCCAACACCGAAAGCATCAGCATCAAGAATTGCAACCTGGGCGGCTATGTAGGCGTACCCTCCACGGCCAGTCAAAAAGACAAATTGTTCGACAAAGACAAATAACAGTTCACCCTACCCGGGAACAGGAAGGAGTATCGCCTATCCCCGGCAAAGGGCAACTATAAAAGAACAGGCGGCACCGAGAGTGCCGCCTGTTCTTTTATTCAACAGAGACTCTAATAGAGCGTGCGGGAAAGAATGGCGGCCAACTGTTCGAGGTAACAGCGGTCGGTGTCGTCGAAGGTGGCATAATGCTCGCTGTCGATGTCGAGCACACTGCGCACCTCGGGGTTCTCGCCGGCCGAGAAAATCGGGACGACAATCTCGGAACGCGACAGCGAACTGCACGCTATGTGTCCCGGGAACTGCTCGACATCGGGCACGACAACCGTCTGCCCCTGCGCCCAGGCCGTGCCGCACACGCCGCGGCCGTGCTTTATGCGATAGCAGGCCACGCTGCCCTGGAACGGGCCCAGCACAAGCTCATTGCCCTTGACCCGATAGAAGCCGACCCAGAAAAAGCCGAAAGCCTCTCGCAACGCCGCCGAGGCATTGGCCATGACACTTATCTCGTCGTCAATACCCTCGACTAGCACCTCGAACTGCCGAAGAAACTCCCTGTAACGCTCGGCCTTGGTCAGCTCCGAAGATAACGCAAAACTCTGTTCCATAATCAAAGTCAAATATAAATCCGACGTCAAAATTACGCAAAAAAGCGCACAAATGGTTTCCAATGTCCAAAGAGATGTTGAGAATGGGGAAATTATGCGCTGTTATCGGATTTACCAAAGACATGATAGAAAGCCTCTTGGCAAAGAAAGAAGCCATACAATGTAGTGGCAAAATTTATTTCGAAGAGCACAGACGGAAGTTTGACATCAAGAATGATATTTTCAAGGTGGAAAAGAATCCGACCGATGATAGCAAACTGATACTGACCATAAACAAGCAGTCGATAGACGAATGGTTCAAAGAACAGTGGAATAAATTACGGCAAAGTTTACGACAGTCAGTGGAAGACCCGAAAAAGAGCAGAGGATTTAGGTTGTAGTCGTTAATTTATTCAATTTAAGTAGAATGGGGTAATCAAATCGTGTTTTGATTGCTCCTTTTTCGTATCTTTACACCATCGCTATTACATTTGCGATTTAACATAATGCACTTTTAATATTAAATATTTCAAAAAGACAAGATGACTGATAAAAATTATATAGTTGGAGACTTAATATATGATGCTGCCATTTATGACGGGTTAAACACATTCCTAGATGATTTGGAATTTTACAAGAAGTGGTTACCCAAGGATAAAGAAGCAAGAATTCTTGAACTTTGTTGTGGTACAGGACGTTTGACAATACCTATTGCAAAAGAAGGATATAATATAACTGGTGTTGATTATACCACTTCTATGCTTAATCAAGCAATTGCAAAAGCAGAAAAAGAACATCTGTCAATAGATTTTGTGAAAGAAGATATAAGGACATTGGATTTAGGAAAGAAGTTCGACTTTATTTTCATTCCTTTTAATTCCATTCATCATTTATATAAAAACGAAGATTTGTTTAAGGTTTTAGAAATGGTTAAGAAACATCTCCGCAGAAACGGAGTTTTTCTATTGGATTGCTTCAACCCTAATATTCGATATATTGTTCACGGAGAAAAAAAGAAAGAAACAACGGCTGAATATACCACTGATGACGGACGGAAAGTCGTGATAAAGCAAACAATGTGTTATGAAAACGCAACTCAAATCAATCGTATAAGGTGGCATTATTATATAGATGGTGTATTTCATTCAATCCAAAACTTAGATATGCGGATGTTCTTCCCGCAAGAATTGGACTTCTATTTAAAGTGTTCTGGATTTAATATCATCCATAAATTCGGAAGTTTTAAAGAAGATGATTTCTGCAATGATTCAGAAAAGCAGATATATGTTTTATCTTTGAATAATTAGTCTTGTAAAACATTACTCTTAATTCCGTACAGTCAGCCTTATATTCTTGGGTGTAAAAAAAAGGTGTAAATCTTGTAACCACTTGATTTACACCATTATTGCGGAGAGAGAGGGATTCGAACCCCCGGAACCTCTCAGTTCAACGGTTTTCAAGACCGCCGCGATCGACCACTCCGCCATCTCTCCTTGCCTTGAACGGGAATGGTGCATGCACCGTTTTCCCGAAAAGCGTTGCAAAGGTAAGCGATTTTTCGATATTACCAAACAGTTTCTGATTTTTTGTCTACCTTTGTCGTCGTTTTGCAGCTCCTCCACGTTCCTGGAAAACAGATTACCGACTTCCGGGTATTCCCGTCCCGGAAAAATGTTTTTGAGAGATGATATTTTTACAACTCTTTTGGTCTTTTTTCAAGATAGGCTCGTTTACCATCGGCGGGGGATATGCCATGGTTCCCATCATCGAGGAGGAACTGGTGCGCAAAAGACAGTGGATCGAGAGCGAGGAGTTTGTGGATATGCTGGCCCTCTCGCAATCGGCTCCGGGTATCTTGGCCGTGAACATATCGATTGCCACGGGCTACCGCATCAGGGGCATTGGTGGTGCGATAACGGCCACGTTGGGCACGGTGCTGCCATCGTTCATCATCATACTGCTCATCGCCATGTTTTTCCAGCGTTTCCAGGACAACGAGGTGGTGGAGCGCATCTTCAAAGGCATACGTCCGGCCGTGGTGGCTCTCATCGCCGCACCGGTATTCAAACTCGGCAAGTCGGCACGCATCAACCGGCATAACTTATGGATTCCGATAGTAGCCGCCCTGCTCATCTGGCTGCTCGACTTCTCGCCGATATGGGTGGTGCTCATTGCCGGCATCGGCGGATATGCCTATGGTGCCATAAAGAGAAAGCGAGGTGCGAGATGATTTGGTTGCAACTGTTCTATTCGTTCTTCAAAATCGGATTGTTCGGGTTCGGCGGCGGATATGCCATGCTCTCGATGATTCAAGGCGAGGTGGTCACGCGCCACGAGTGGCTCACGCCTCAGGAATTTACCGACATCATTGCCATCAGCCAGATGACTCCCGGCCCCATCGGCATCAACTCGGCCACCTACATCGGCTACACCGCCACAGGTAGCGTATGGGGCTCGGCATTGGCGACCTTCGCGCTGGTGCTGCCCTCGTTTATCGTGATGCTCATTCTCTACCGCTTCTTTATGCGATACCACGACAACCGGCACGTCACCGACACGTTTGCAGGGTTGCGTCCGGCGGTCATCGGGCTCATCGCCTCGGCGGCCCTGGTGCTGATGAACACCGAAAACTTCGGCTCTCCCACGGGCGACACACGGCAGTTTGTCGTGAGCCTGTTCATCTTCGGCGCCGTACTGGCGGCCAATTTCTTTTTCAAGGTGAATGCCATATTGTTGATTGTACTGGCCGGCGTGGCCGGATTTTTAATATACTGACCATGAACTACGAAGAAACGCTTCAATATCTCTATCGTCAACTTCCCGTTTTCCAACAGGTAGGTCAGTCGGCCTACAAGCCGGGATTGGGCAACAGCCTGGCTCTCGACGCGCTGGTGGGACACCCCCATCGCCGCTACGCCTCCATACACGTTGCCGGCACCAACGGCAAGGGGTCGACCAGCCATGTTTTGGCCGCCGTACTCCAAAAGAGCGGCTACCGGGTGGGACTGTATACCTCGCCGCACCTGGTCGATTTCAGAGAACGCATACGGGTCGACGGCGAAATGATTACGCGCGAAGCGGTTCTCGAATTTACCCGCAAATACCTCGACGCAAGCCGCGAGATACACCCGTCGTTTTTCGAACTGACGATGATGATGGCCTTTGACTACTTCGCCGCCTGCCACGTCGATGTGGCGGTCATCGAGACCGGCCTCGGCGGGCGTCTCGACAGCACCAACATCATCACGCCCCGCGCCTGTGTCATCACCAACATCAGCTACGACCACATGGCCCTGCTCGGCAACACGCTCACGGCCATCGCCCACGAAAAGGCCGGCATCATCAAAAGCGGCATACCGGTCGTCATCGGCGAAGCCGAAGGCGATGTGCGCCGCGTCTTCGAGGAGAAAGCCCGAGAAGAGTCGGCCCCGATATTCTTTGCCCAGGAATGCGACGTGATGACCTCCTGCCGCAAAAACGACCTCGGACAGTGGGCCATCGACAGCCGCGACTTCGGGTTCATCACCTACGAACTGGGGGGATTCTGCCAGGAAAAGAATGCCGCCACCCTGCTCTGCGCCCTGCGCCTGCTGCGCAAGGAGGGCTTTGCCATCACCCCCGAAGCCGTGCGCGAAGGCTTTGCCCATGTGACCACACTCACCGGACTGCAAGGCCGCTGGCAACAAGTGAACCTCTCTCCCCGCGCCTACTGCGACACAGGCCACAACGTGGGCGGATTTCAATATATCGTGGAGCAACTCGCCTCGATAAAATGCGCGACCCTGCGCATCGTCTTCGGCATGGTCAACGACAAGGACATCTCGGGGGTACTGGCCATGCTCCCGCACTCGGCGGTCTACTACTTCACCCAAGCCTCGATACCGCGTGCCATGCCGGCCAGCGTCATGCGCGACAAGGCCGCCGAGAAAGGTCTGCGGGGCGAGGTGTACGCATCGGTAGCCGAAGCCTACCAGGCCGCCCTGAACGACAGCAACGCCGACGATTTCGTATTTGTCGGCGGCAGCAGTTTTGTCGTGGCCGACTTGCTGGCCGCTCTCGGGTAAAGCCGTTTGGTCACCCCCTGCGACGATGCCCCCTCGCCGCTCCCACACCTTCGTTCCCACCCACTCCATCATAACGCCCGACGACCTCGGGCGTTTCTGTTTTCAATAAAAAGGAATGCAGAATAAATTTTATTCAACTATATTTTGATATTATAAAAATATAATTTACATTTGTGCCAATAAATAAGCAAACAATGAATACACCGAAAAAATTGCCGCTGACTTGCCCGAGCTGCGATACCCCCCTGAAAGTGAGCGAACTGTTTTGTAACGAATGCGGCACAAAAGTGTGCGGCGAATTTGATTTGCCGCCGTTGGCACGTCTCACCGAGAAAGAACAACAGTTCGTCCTCGACTTCATCAAATCGAGCGGCAGCCTCAAAGACATGGCCCGCACCATGGGGGTGAGCTACCCCACCGTGCGCAACATTCTCGACGACCTTATCGAAAAACTCCGACACATCTCCCCCTCAAACCCCTAAAACACCGTTATCATGAATCGTCCTCAAAACAACACCCGCCCATCGTTCTTCGCAAACCCGTTCTATACCATCGCCGGCGGAAAAGCCCTGACATGGGGGCTGCTCGGTATGGCCGTGGCGACAATCGTGTCTATGACGGCGCATCTGCATTACCACGGATTGATGCACTACGGCTCCGCCCCTAACGACGCATGGTGGTGCTATGTGGCCGAACATCTCGTCGTGTGGCTCGTCCCGTCCTCGATATTTTATCTGTCGGGGCTTTTGCTCTCGCCCTCGCGCATACGCCTCATCGACGTATTCGGCACAACGGCTTTTGCCCAAATACCGTTTGCCGTCATGAGCCTCTTTTATCTGCCCCGACAGGTACAAACATTCCTCGCCCTCACCCCCGAACAACTCATCGGCGAGATGACACAAAACAGCAGCTGGCTGCCGGTCATGGGTTGGCTGGTACCGTCGATACTGTTTCTCGCCCTTGTCCTCTGCTGGCTGGTCGTGGCGCTGAAAACTTCTTGCAACCTGCGCGGGTGGAGACTCCTGCTGGGCTATGTAGCCGGTGTCATCGGCGGAGACATCGTGTGCCGCTACATTATTACATTTCTTTATGAATAAACTTTAAAAACTCAAAAAGGCGTCAAAAGTTTTATTATTCTACCAAGAAACACATACCTTTGCTGCGAATTTAAAACACCTGAAACATGAAAAAACTTCTACTCTCCACATTCGCAGCAGGGCTCATACTCTGCCCGACTTTTGCACAAGATGAACCCATCGAAATAAAAAACGATGGCTACCAAATTCCCAATTCCGACTTCGAGCACTGGGTCTCGGACAAAGAGCCCGGCTACGGCTGGAACTCTTTCGCATCGGCTACGGGCAGCTATGCCTCTTTCGCTTCCATGTCTCCCGCCCCGGTGAAGGTCGAGGGACGCAACGGGGGGACGGCCGTGAGACTCAACTCAAAAGACCTTTGGCTGGCCAAAGCCAACGGCAACCTCACCACCGGGATCATCAACATGGGCAACATGACTCCCACCGACCCGAGCAACCACAACTACACCGATCTCGATAACGAGGGGCACAACCTCCTCTTCGCCGGACAGCCCGACTCGGTATACCTCTATGCCAAATTCATTTCGGGCGGTAGCGAATACGGCCGCGGACGGTTTATCCTCCACGACAAATATGAATACCACGACCCCGAACAGAGCGGTGACGACTCGCATAAAGTAGCCGAAGCCGCCATTCTGATTCCGCAAACCGGCGAATGGACCCGCTTCTGTGCCCCCTTTACCTACACCGGCCTCACCGCAGCCGAAGGGGAACAGTACATGCTGGCCTCGATAACCACCAACCCCGTGGCCGGCGGCTCCGACAAAGATACCCTCTACGTCGACGACATCACGATGATTTACAACTCCAAACTCGACTCCATCACCATCGCCGGTGTCACCCTGGAAGGGTTTGACAAGGAAACATACACCTACACCGTCGAAGGTCAAGTGCCCCAAGCCGATGACATAGTAGCTGTCTCCGACGGCAGAGGCGCCTCGGTCTCGACCGAAATTTCGGACAATGTCTTGACCATCACCGTCGAAGGCAACGACATCGCCGTCAACCCTGAGAATGTCCACACCTACACCCTCACGTTCGACAAACCCTCAGCCATCGACGCCGTGGCAAGCGACAACATCGCCATAAGCTATGCCGGCGGCCTTCTCTCCATCAAGGGAGCCGCAGGCCAAAAAGCCGAAGTCTATACACTGGCCGGCCAACTGCTGGCCCAACTCACGCTCGGCAACGCATCGGCCCAAATATCACTCCGCAGCGGTGCCGCCTACATCGTGAAGGTAGGCAAGACCCGCCAAGTGATTATCGCCCAATAAGCCCTATCGGCTCATTCCCCTATACGACATCGGGCGGGGAACCTCCTACAAAGGTTCCCCGCCCGACTTTTTCCTGTCAGAGTCCAATTATCGACGCCTCCCGTCCCGGGGCTTACAGGGTATCGATTCCGTCCCTGAATGTGGGGTATTTCAACTTGGGCAACAAATCTTTTTTCATACGGGAGGTATCGCCATAATACGAAACACGTCCGATGGTAACAAAGTCTTGCGTGAGCGGTGCACGACAACCCGTCACAAGAGAAACCCGTTCGAACACCCACGCCGCCGTGCGTATGAGCCACACCGGCATACGCCACGGCCTGAACGTGTGCCAATGGCCGGTAGCCGCATCTAAAAATTCGGCCAACGTCTGCACCCCGTCATCACCTATGTGATAAACGCCCCCGGCGGCAGGATTTATAACGGCAGCTTTCGTTGCCGCTACAAAATCATCGGTCGAAATCAGATGGATAAAATTAGGCTTCCGCCAAACTCCCAACAACCCGTAACGGGAAAACCAACGGGCGGCATCAATCATCAAAATTCCCCGGCCGTAAACCATGCCGCAACGCAATATCACTTTCTCTATTCCGGGACGAGACATCAACAATTTTTCCTCTTCAAGACGAGTCGCCGCATGAACCGAAAGAGGGTTTCCATCAAGCCTTCCTGTTGCCGGACGCTCGGGAGTGGTCTCCCCCTCGACATGGGGAAAACTAATCAATACGACTCGCCGCACCCCAGCCGTTACCGCAACGTCGAGCACGTTGGCAAAATAGCCGACATTGGTCTGCGGCAAAAATTTTTCGGGATTTCCGCGAAAAAGCACTCCGGCAAAATGCACAACAGTATCAACGCCATCAAAAGCCCCGACCAGCGTTTCCTGACGAGCCAAATCGACACGGCAAGTCGTTACGTTGGCTCGTTGCGTCAACGAAGGGTCTATCGGTGTATTGTGCCACAATAGGCGCAAAAACACCTCATCGTCGGCCATGTTCAGTGCCAATATATTTCCCAAGTTACCTGCTGCCCCGGTGATAGCCACCACCTGTTTATCGCGTAGTTTCATATCATCAATAATACGGTTATACGATTTCTGAATTTTCGGTCACACAAGGGATTGTCCGAAACAGAAAGCGACGGCCGCAGGACTCCGGCCGTCGCTTTCTTCTACAAGGGAAGTCGTCTTTATTTCACGGCAATCACCTCTATCTCGACCAAAGCGCCTTTGGGCAGTTCTTTGACAGCCACGGCCGAACGAGCAGGGAAAGTACCGGTGAACTGTGCTGCATACACCTCGTTCATCGGAGCAAAAAGAGACATGTCGGCCAAAAAGACCGTCGTCTTCACGACATCGTCGAACGTATATCCGGCTTCGGCCAAAACCGCTTTCAGATTGGCAAAAACCTGAGCTGTCTGTTCCTTGATACCTCCTTCGACAAACTGCGAAGTAGCAGGGTCAATAGGTATTTGACCCGAAGTAAACAGCATATTCCCCACTTTCACGGCCTGACAATAAGGCCCGATAGCCGCAGGAGCGGCCGTAGTTGCAATAACGGTTTTCATAACTATACAAGATTTGGTATTCGTTGCGACAAAGATAAAATTTTCCGTCCATTTGTTCATACACAAAGCCGACTTTTTGACTTCCCGAAACGGTCTAAAAATCCACCTGGCCGGAATAAATCCCGTCCTCCCGGTAAAAAAACAGGAATAAACGGCTATAAGACAAAGCCCTATCGAGATTCTCACCCGAGATGAAAAAAGACCGATTTTTACTTTTCAGATATAATCAAAAAAACGTATCTTTACAGCGAAACACAACTATCTAAAAGTAAACGACCATGTATTTATTAGGATATGACATAGGCAGCTCGTCGGTCAAAGCCTCGCTTGTCGATGCACTGACGGGAATGTGTGTAGCCAGTGACTTTTCTCCCAAAAAGGAGATGGAAATCATTGCCAAGAAAAACGGTTGGGCCGAACAAGACCCGGAACAGTGGTGGACCAACCTGCAAGCTGCCACCCGCTCGGTATTGAGCCAAGCCGACATCGACGGCTCGGAAATAAAAGCCATCGGCATCTCTTACCAAATGCACGGCCTCATCGTTGTCGACAAGAATCAGAATGTGCTGCGCCCGGCCATCATTTGGTGCGACAGCCGCGCCGTACCTTACGGCGAACAGGCTTTCAACACGCTGGGCAAACAATTCTGCCTCGAACACCTGCTCAACTCGCCGGGCAACTTCACGGCCTCGAAACTGGCGTGGATAAAGGAAAACGAGCCCGAAATATTTGAGAAAATCGATAAAATCATGCTCCCCGGCGACTACATCGCCATGCGTCTCACCGGAGAAATCTGCACCACCGTTTCGGGACTTTCCGAAGGCATCTTCTGGGATTTCAAGAACGACTGCATCTCCAAGGAGCTGCTCGCCCACTACGGGTTCGACGAGAGCATCATCGCCCCGATTGTCCCCACATTCGGCATACAAGGTGCCGTCAGCAACCATGCCGCCCAAATACTGGGACTCACCGCCGGCACGCCGGTCACCTACCGAGCCGGCGACCAACCCAACAATGCCCTTTCGCTCAACGTATTCAATCCGGGCGAAATAGCTTCCACGGCCGGGACTTCGGGGGTGGTCTACGGTATCAACGGCACCGTCAACTACGACCCCCTGTCACGCGTAAACACCTTTGCCCACGTCAACCACAAAAAGGGACAAACACGTTTGGGCGTGCTGCTCTGCATCAACGGCACAGGCATTCTCAACTCCTGGATAAAACGCAACGTCGCCCCCGAAGACATTTCCTACGCCAGCATGAACCTGCTGGCCTCGCAAGTCGAGATAGGGTGCGACGGCGTGAGCATCGTCCCCTTTGGCAACGGTGCCGAGCGCATATTGCAAAACAAGGAGGTAGGCGCCTCGATACACGGCCTCAACTACAACCGCCACGACCGCTACCATCTCATGCGGGCAGCCCAAGAAGGCATCGTGTTCTCCTTTAAATACGGCATGGAAATCATGGAAAGCATCGGCATCGACATACACACCATCAAAGCCGGTCACGCCAACATGTTCCTGAGCCCCATCTTCCGCGATACACTGGCCGGCGTCACCGAGGCCACCATCGAGCTCTACGACACCGACGGCTCGGTAGGAGCCGCCAAGGGTGCCGGTATCGGAGCCGGTATTTACAAATCGACCGAAGAGGCTTTCTCCTCGCTCAAAAAAATACAGGTCATCGAGCCCGAAACCCGCAATATCGCAGCATACAAGGAGGCTTATGCCCGATGGAAAAACATTGTAGAAAACCTTATCAAATAACAATCCATATAAATCACACAAAACTATGGCAACAAAAGAGTACTTTCCTCAGATAGGAAAAATCAAATTTGAAGGAAAAGAGAGTAAAAACCCGATGGCTTTCCGCTATTACGATGCCGAGAAAGTCATCAACGGCAAAAAGATGAAAGACTGGCTGCGTTTCTCCATGGCCTGGTGGCACACCCTTTGCGCCGAAGGCGGCGACCAATTCGGTGGTGGAACGAAGAAATTCCCTTGGAATCAAGGTGCAACAGCCTTGGAACGCGCCAAAAACAAAATGGACGCCGGCTTTGAAATCATGCAGAAAATGGGCATCGAATTCTACTGCTTCCACGATGTAGACCTCATCGAAGAAGGAAACAGCATCGAAGAATACGAAGCCAACATGAAAGAAATCGTGGCTTATGCCAAACAGAAACAAGCCGAGACCGGCATCAAACTGTTGTGGGGAACAGCCAACGTATTCGGCCACGCCCGCTACATGAACGGTGCCGCCACCAACCCCGACTTCGACGTTGTGGCCCGCGCTGCCGTACAAATCAAAAACGCCATCGACGCCACCATCGAGCTCGGCGGTTCGAACTATGTGTTCTGGGGCGGACGTGAAGGTTACATGTCGCTGCTCAACACCGACCAGAAACGCGAAAAAGAACACCTCGCCACGATGCTCACCATCGCCCGCGACTACGCCCGCGCCAAAGGGTTCAAAGGCACGTTCCTCATCGAGCCCAAACCGATGGAACCGACCAAACACCAATACGATGTCGACACCGAAACCGTTATCGGATTCCTCAAAGCCCACGGCTTGGACAAAGACTTCAAAGTGAACATCGAAGTAAACCACGCCACACTGGCCGGCCACACCTTCGAACACGAACTGGCCGTAGCCGTCGACAACGGCATGCTCGGCTCCATCGACGCCAACCGGGGTGACTATCAGAACGGTTGGGATACCGACCAATTCCCCATCGACAACTATGAGCTCACCCAAGCCATGATGCAAATCATTCGCAACGGCGGTCTCGGAAACGGCGGTACCAACTTCGACGCCAAGACCCGTCGCAACTCGACCGACCTCGAAGACATCTTCATCGCCCACATCGCCGGTATGGACGCCATGGCCCGTGCCCTCGAAAGTGCAGCCGTCCTGCTCAACGAGTCGCCCTACAAGAAAATGCTGGCCGACCGCTACGCTTCGTTCGACACAGGCAAGGGCAAAGAGTTTGAAGAAGGAAAACTCAAACTCGAAGACGTTGTCGCCTATGCCAAAGCCAAAGGCGAACCCAAACAGACCAGCGGCAAACAGGAGCTCTACGAGGCTATCCTCAACATGTATTGCTAATTAGCCGCATAAGCTTTGATAATCGGTGTTTGGTAGCAGAACCGGCATCAGCCGGCTCTGCTATCGGACACTTTATCGCAACCCTAAAATTCAACCCCCTAAATCAAAAGACTTAATATCATGAATTACGCAGAAAAAGGCAACAAAGCCTACCTTATATCCATCGTCATGGTGGCCGTCATCGGAGGCTTGTTGTTCGGTTATGATACGGCCGTCATCTCCGGCGCCGACAAAGGCTTGCAAGCCTTCTTCATGGGAGCAAAAGACTTTGTCTACTCCGACGCCATCCATGGCTTCACCGCATCGAGCGCGCTCATCGGTTGCATCATAGGTAGTGCCCTCTCGGGTTTCTTTGCCTCAAATTTCGGACGAAAAAAATCTCTTTTCATTGCCGGCGTCCTCTTTTTCCTCTCGGCCCTCGGCTCATACTACCCCGAGTTCCTCTTCTTTGAATACGGCAAGCCCACCTACCCGCTGCTCGTCGCATTCAACTTCTACCGCATATTGGGAGGTGTCGGTGTCGGACTGGCATCGGCCATCTGCCCCATGTATATCGCCGAGATAGCCCCGAGCAACATACGAGGCACCTTGGTATCGTGGAACCAGTTTGCCATCATCTTCGGACAGTTGGTGGTCTATTTTGTCAACTTCCTGATTCTGGGCGACAACATCAACCCCGTCATCAAAGCCATCGACGGCATCAACCAGATTCTGAATCCGACCGAGTCGCTTTGGGCCACCGAAACCGGCTGGCGTCTGATGTTTGTGAGCGAAGCCTTCCCGGCCGGACTCTTCACGCTGCTCGTACTGCTTGTTCCCGAAACGCCCCGTTACCTGGCCATGAGCGGCAACGACGAAAAAGCACTCTCGGTACTGAGCCGCATCAACGGCATCTCGCAAGCCCGCATCATCTTGGCCGAAATCAAGGCTACCGCCCAGGAAAAGACCGAAAAACTCTTCACCTATGGTTGGCTGGTCATCTTCATCGGTATCATGCTCAGCGTGTTCCAACAGGCCGTAGGTATCAATGCCGTGCTCTACTTTGCCCCCCGCATATTCGAAAGCATGGGCATGGGCAACCCGATGATACAGACCGTCATCATGGGTATCGTAAACATCACCTTCACCCTCGTAGCCGTATTTACGGTCGAGAAGCTGGGCCGCAAGCCGCTGCTCATCACCGGCTCCATAGGCATGGCCATCGGCGCCTTGATGGTAGCCCTGTGCAACCTGGTGACCCTGCCTCCCATCGTGTCGGTTGTCAGCATCATGGTCTACTCGGCCTCGTTCATGTTCTCATGGGGTCCCATCTGCTGGGTGCTCATCGCCGAGATTTTCCCCAACACCATACGCGGTGCCGCCGTGGCCATAGCCGTGGCTTTCCAGTGGATATTCAACTTCATCGTGTCGTCGACCTTCGTGCCGATGTATAACATGAGTGCCGGTGACATGGGCGAGAAATTCGGTCACATGTTTGCCTATGCCCTCTACGGCATCATCTGCATCATTGCCGCCATCTTTGTGTGGAAGCTCGTTCCCGAGACCAAAGGCAAGACCCTCGAAGACATGAGCAAACTGTGGAAGAAAAACAAATAAACGTCTCACTCCCTAAAAACGAGAGAGCCCGGAACGATTCCGGGCTCTCTCGTTTTATGATTCCAGGGACATAATTTCTTCAATCGGGAACAATCGTCCGCCCGAAGGGGAAGAAGGCCACCCGCATAAGTTTGAAATGTTGCCTGCCAAACGGTATGCCGATAATGGTGATGCAGAAAAGAAGCCCCCAAAACAAATGGCTCAGGGCAATCCCGATACCTACGAACAAAATCCATATCACATTCATAAAAATGGCCAAGCAACCCCGACTGCCGTCCTCGACGACCGATGTCTGGCCGAAAGGCAGCAAAGCCAGGATTCCGATTTTGAAAACCTGCAAACCGAACGGTATGCCGATAATGGTGCAACACAGGGCAAAGCCGGCCACGAAATACTCGACAGCCATCATGAAACCGCCGAAAATAATCCAAATGATATTTCCCAATGTACGCATAAAAGGGAGATTTTAAAATGATTCGTTTTTTTCATTATCCACCGAACGACCAAACGTCAAATCCTTGATGAGTATCTCATCTCCTTTTTGGTACATCTTTTCGCGGGTATCGAGCATGGCCCACCATTGCTTGTGATAGACACGCCGGTCGATTTTGAAATTCTCCGAGCCACACCGGTCGATGCGACGCAGAAGCATGCCCACGCTCAACTTGGAGACGTCGATGGCCGGCATATACGCCCACACGCGCTCATCAGCCGTGGGAGTACCCCGCACGATTTTCGCCGCCATGAGTTGCTGCAACACCTGCCCGGTGAGCCGCACGGGAATGTGGCACGACGAGGCAATCTGATGCCGCGTAAGCGGCGTATCGCCACGCACGAAGCGGTGCACGATGACCGACGCCACAATGAGCGTCACATAATCGCGGTAACGACGGCTGATGTTTTTTATGTCTTTGTCGAAATTGAATTTCTCCACATTCTGGGAAGAATAGGAAAGCACCGCCCCGAAGAGGCATATCAGCCACGAAAACCACATCCACAACAGGAACAGCAGGAGAAACGCGAAACTGCCATAGATGGCATTATAGCGCGACACCCACACCTGGCCGTGTATGTAGATAATCTGCAACAACTGGAACGAGAGTCCGCACAGGACGCCCGACACAAACGCATTCCAAAATTTGACCCGCGTATTGGGCACCAACAGGTAGAGAGCCGTGAAAACGATGCAGGTGAGGACATAGGGACTCACCGCCAACGCCACCCGCAAAACGGGACTCAGGAAGGCCATCATGGGTCGGGTATCGATGCCCGAGGTAACGAATATCGACAATCCGGCCGCGACAATCATCAGCACGGGGAGCAACACCATGATGGCGATGTAATCGACAATCTTGCGATATATCGACCGCTGCTTGGTAACCTGCCATATATCGTTGAACGTCGTCTCGACACTGTTCAACAGGCTCACCACCGACCAGATGAGGAAGATAATACCCACCCCCACAAAAATGCCGTCCTTGGTATGCGACAGATAGGAGTCGACAAAGGTCATGGCCTGCTCCAAAGCCTCGCGTTGCGCCGGGAAATAGTCGAAAAGCTGACTCTGCACGATGGCTTGGAAACCAAACCCTTTGGCCACGGCAAACACCAGCGCCAAGGCCGGCACCACCGCCAGCAGCGTACTGAATGTGAGCGCCGCGGCCTTGGATTGCAGGTCGTCGGCCAAAAAGCGTTGTACCGAAAGGTAAATAGTTTTTACCAGATTGATAAGACGGTGACGACTCACCGAAACTTCATTTCCGGTAATGCGCCACATATCGTAAATGACAAACCGATATGCTCGAAGGAAAATAATGCGCCACTTCTTTTGTTTCGATACGGCCATGGCGATTTTTTTTTATAATAAAAAACAGCAGGACGATAAGCCGGGTTCTGTACCTTCCCGAAGGAAAGCGTCTGTCATTTATCTAGCCTTTGTGTTGCCACAAAGATCGAGCGGTTTACCCCCCGGCATGGGACGAGCAGCCCTCATAACGCCGGTGTACATAACCTTGCAACCCATAAGACGTACGGCTCCCTGTGTCGCCACAAAGACCGGTAAGCTCTTACCTCACCTTTTCACCCTTACTGCCGAAACAGCGGTTATTTTCTGTTACGCTACTCTGCCCTTGCGGACAGCTTCCCGTTAAGAAATATGGTGCTCTGTGTTGCCCGGACTTTCCTCTCACGTTGCCGCGAGCGACAGACTGTCCTGCTGCTAAAAGGCAAAGATAGAACATTTCGGGCGTTCTGCCAACTGCTGACAAAAAAATCGGCACGAAAAAAACGATACACCGACTGACTGCGTGACAGTGAAGGATGGCAACCAAATGAAAATATGACACAACCATATTTCAAAAAGGCTCCGTTCGGTTAAGGGCTGTTAAGTCCTTAATCGGCTATATTAAAAATAACTAAGTTACATCGGAATTGTGAACAACGGCACGCGCATTGTATTAATTTTAACGAGTCAAAATCTTAAATCAGATATATCATTAACATTTAATCCATATATCCATGACATCGTTCAAGAAAACGTTACTTGCCCTTCTGGTGGTAGCGGGCGTAAGTTCGGCCACCAGCATCGCCCTTTTCTCGACCCTGCAAGACAAGAGCGAAACAACATCTATCAACGCCGATACCGACCCGAGTGCCTACGCCACCCCCACGACCTTTACACCCGTCGTTTCGCGGCCGGCCGTAGAAACCGACTTCACCCGAGCTGCCGCCAGCACGGTAAACGCCGTGGTGAGCATCAAGTCGACCACCATGCAGCAGCAACGCTCGTCGGGCAGCATGGAAGAGGAACTCTTCCGCTATTTCTTCGGGCAGGGTCGCCGCGACTACACCCCGCAACCGCGTGTGGGCATGGGTTCGGGCGTCATCATCTCGGAAGACGGATACATCGTCACCAATAACCACGTCATAGACCAGGCCAACAAAATAGAGGTTACCCTCAACGACAAGCGCTCGTTCGAGGCCACTCTCATAGGCTGCGACCCGGTTACCGACCTGGCCCTGCTGAAAATCGACGCCGAGGAACTCCCCATCGTGCGCTTTGGCGACTCCGACAAGTTGCAAGTGGGCGAATGGGTGCTCGCCGTGGGTAACCCGTTCCAGCTCAACTCCACCGTCACGGCGGGCATCGTCAGTGCCAAGTCGCGTAACCTCGGCATGATTGCCCCCAGCAACCGCATGGGCATCGAATCGTTTATCCAGACCGACGCCGCCGTGAATCCCGGCAACAGTGGCGGAGCCTTGGTAAATACCGCCGGAGAGCTGGTGGGCATCAACACCGCCATCTATTCCGAGACGGGCAATTACGCCGGCTACTCCTTTGCCATACCCACCAGCATCGTGAGCAAGGTCATTACCGACCTGAAACAATATGGCACCGTGCAACGCGCCATGCTCGGCGTCTCCATCATGGAGATGAACGACCAACTGGCCAAGGAGAAGAAAATCGAACTGCGCAAAGGAGTATATGTGGCCGAGGTGAGCGAACGTAGCGCTGCCCTCGAAGCCGGTCTCGAAAGCGGCGACGTCATCGTAGCCATCAACGGCGTGGCCACACCCACCGTGGCCATCTTGCAAGAACAGATTGCCCGTTACCGGCCCGGTGACAAAGTAAAAATCGAATATTTCAGAGGGAAAGACAAGAAAGAGGCCGACGCCACCCTCAAAAACAGCGACGGCAACACCGAGGTCACCAAAGCCTCGAACATCGACATGCTGGGAGCAACCCTCAAAGAGGCGAGCGATGAGTTGAAAAACAAACTCCGCATACGCGGCGGCGTGGAAGTGGCCAAGGTCAAAGAAGGCCAATTCAAGAAGGCCGGCATACGCGACGGATTTGTAATTCTCGACATCAACGGCGAGAGAATCATGAACGTGAAAAACGTCGAAGCCGTGTTCCAAGCTCTCATGCGCGGAGAAACAAGAGACAAAGTAATGTTTATCAAAGGCTTGTACCCCAACGGACGCGCCGCCTACTACGCCGTTCCGCTCATCGACTGAGACACACAAACAGAACCTGCCGGAGCCGCACAATAAAATGCCGCTCCGGCAGTTATTCTTATAAACGCTCTTTATTCTTAAAAAATACGACAACGGGGAACATTATATGAGAGAAATATATTATATTTGCGTCCCCAAATTTATTCTGCGGAATGAGACAATTAAAAATCACAAAATCAATCACCAACAGGGAGAGCGCATCTCTTGACAAATACTTGCAGGAAATAGGTCGTGAGGACTTGATTTCGGTAGAAGAAGAGGTAGAGCTCGCCCAGCGCATCAAGAAAGGCGACCGTGCCGCTTTGGAAAAGCTCACACGCGCCAATCTGCGTTTTGTCGTCTCGGTAGCCAAACAGTACCAAAACCAGGGACTCAGCCTGCCCGACCTTATCAACGAAGGCAATTTGGGACTGATAAAAGCCGCCGAAAAGTTCGACGAGACCCGCGGATTCAAATTCATTTCTTATGCCGTGTGGTGGATTCGTCAGTCCATTCTTCAAGCATTGGCCGAGCAATCGCGCATCGTTCGCTTGCCTCTGAACCAAGTCGGTTCGCTCAACAAAATCAGCAAAGCATTCTCAAAATTTGAACAAGAGAACGAACGCCGCCCCTCGCCCGAAGAATTGGCCAAAGAGCTGGACATTCCCGTCGACAAAATCTCCGACACGATGAAAGTATCGGGCCGGCACATCTCGGTCGACGCGCCTTTTGTCGAAGGCGAAGACAACAGTCTGCTCGACGTCCTGGTCAACGACGACTCCCCCATTGCCGACCGCTCGCTCATCAACGAGTCGCTCGCCAAAGAAATAGACCGTGCGCTGGCTACTCTCACCGAACGCGAAAGCGACATCATCAAGATGTTCTTCGGCATAGGCTGTCAGGAAATGACGCTGGAAGAAATCGGCGACAAATTCGGTTTGACCCGTGAACGCGTGCGTCAAATCAAGGAAAAAGCCATTCGCCGCCTGCGTCAAAGCTCGCGCAGCAAGTTGCTCAAAACCTATTTGGGATAACATTTTGATTGTTCATAACGAAGGGCCGCTCCTCGGGAGCGGCCCTTCGTCGTTTATATGATAAGCAGGGAAGCTACAATACCACCTTGCGGACGGTTCCGTTCACATTGACGATATACATTCCACCGAAGGGAAGGGATATTTCCATGCGTTTCCCCGTAGAGACACTCTCCTGCACGACGACCCCGTCGAGCCGGCACACGACAATCGGTTCTCCCGGTGCCGACCCGTCGACCACAATACGCCCGCCGCTGGCATATACCTGTACGGCGGCACTCTCGACAGCCTCTACTCCCGTCGTCGACGGCAATACCGTTACCACACAAGTATCGCACAAGTTGCTGCCGTCGGTAGTCCTTGCCGTAATAATGGCCGTTCCCGGTCCTTCGCCAAAGAAGCCATATCTCCTGTTCGACCAATGAGTCATCGTTACCCACGCCACCGACTCATCACTCGATGTCCACTCGATGTTCCGCACATACGAGGCATACTGCGGCAGGAGCTCACATGTATCCGCAAAAGAGCTACCACACTCTATGGTTACGGAATCTTGTCCCAAAGAGAAATGTGTTGCCTGCTGGGCTATGTATATCACAGTACATGTCGCCGACAGGTTGCTGCCATCGGTGGTACTCAGCCTGATTACAGCCGTATCGGAACCGATAGGGCCCTCGGGGTCGAATGCATATGCCCAACCACTGGCAGATATTTGACCTGTAGTAGAACCCGATTCAAAAAAACTGATATCGAATTTTCCTTGATTTTCTACCTCATACGACAACTGAGGATAAGAGGCATTCTCTGGTGTTATCGTCCAATTGGCATAATACTTATTCGGCATATCTCGAATAATAATAAGTGTATCGGGGTCTAGGGTGATCGATGTGATCGGTATCTCCACATAATCGGGATATACCGAATCGCGGATTGAAACAAAATTTCCCCACTCATCGGCCTGCCGATAAGCGTCGACCGAACCCTCGGGCACATATAGAATACCATAGAAATACGATACCCCAAATATGCTTCCATCCGGGCTGCCCCGTAGATAAGCCGGTGGCTCTACGGCCAATGAATGAATTTCCAACAACTCGGAACAAGAAGCAAAAGCATTATCGCCGATTGTTTTCACATTCTTCCCCAAGGTCAACTTTCTCAATCCACAGTCCTCGAAAGCATTATCGCCTATGCTCTCTACCCCGTCGGGCATGACGACCGAAAAAAGCCGGTCACAGGACCAAAAAGCATCACAACCAATAGATGTAGTCTTCTCGGAAATCTTCACCGATTCCAAATCTGAACACGAGCTAAAAGTATATTCATCGATAAAATTTTTTACACAAAAAACAGGGCGACCACAACCGGCCGCCCATAAATGGACAGGAGTTACCCGCTTTTATCCGGTACACACCATCTGCCCATTTGTGATAAAAGGCTCACCGTCGATGACAAGTTCGGGTAGTACTCCGAGGCGTTATGCACACCGAGTTATGGGCGATATTTCGAGGAGCCTTTCTTTATGATTTGACATTTTATGGTTTATAAAAATTGACAATTCGTAAAACAACCTGCAAAAAATATTGCATTCTATTTGCAGAATCAAAAATTATAGCTACATTTGCAGCCGAAATAACAAATCTATTTCGACAGATGCAAAACTTCCGACTTCACGACCTACGAATTATTATTCTACCGAAGAGTTCGATGGACGGTGAGCCGGTGCGCTAAAATGAAGAAATGATACCGATATACAAACCTTTCTCACACGTCCCTGTGCAGAAAGGTTTTTTTTTGAGAAGAAACGAAAAAACGTCATATTACCATGTCAGAAAAGTTATACATTTTCGATACAACCCTGCGCGACGGTGAACAAGTGCCGGGTTGTCAGCTCAACACCGTAGAGAAAATAGAGGTGGCCAAGGCCCTCGAAGCATTGGGCGTAGACATTATCGAGGCAGGATTTCCTGTGTCGAGCCCGGGCGACTTCAACTCGGTCGTCACCATCTCCAAGGCGGTAACATGGCCCACCATCTGTGCCCTGACCCGCGCCAACGAAAACGACATAAAGGTGGCCGCCGAGGCTTTGCAGTATGCCAAGCACAAACGCATACACACAGGCATCGGCACGTCGGACTACCACATCAAATACAAATTCAACTCCACCCGCGAAGAGATTATCGAGCGCGCCGTCGCCGCGGTGAAATATGCCAAGAAATATGTCGAAGACGTGGAATTCTACGCCGAAGATGCCGGCCGCACCGACAACGAATATCTGGCGCGCGTCATCGAGGCTGTCATCAAGGCCGGTGCCACGGTGGTGAACATTCCCGACACGACGGGCTACTGCCTGCCCGAGGAGTTCGGCCGTAAGATACGTTTCCTCAAAGAGAATGTCAAGGGCATCGACAAGGCCATCATCGCCACCCACTGCCACAACGACTTGGGCATGGCCACGGCCAACACCATATCGGGCATTCTCAACGGCGCCCGTCAGGCCGAGGTGACCATCAACGGCATCGGTGAACGCGCCGGCAACACTTCGCTCGAAGAGGTGGCCATGATTTTCAAGAGCCACAAGGAGCTGGACGTCGAAACCAACATCAACACACAAAAGATTTACAGCACCAGCCGGCTGGTATCGAGCCTCATGAGCATGCCGGTGCAACCCAACAAGGCCATCGTGGGACGCAACGCCTTTGCCCACTCTTCGGGCATACACCAGGACGGCGTGCTCAAAAACCGCGAGAACTACGAAATCATCGACCCGCGCGACGTGGGTATCGACGAGAACTCGATTGTGCTCACCGCCCGCAGCGGCCGCGCCGCCCTGAAACACCGCCTGCACATCTTGGGCGTGGAACTCGACAAGGAGGGGCTCGACAAGGCTTATGAGGATTTCCTGAAACTGGCCGACCGCAAAAAAGACCTGAACGACGACGACCTGCTCATGCTTGTCGGCAAAGCCCGTTCGGAGAATGCCCGCATCACGCTCGACTACCTGCAAGTGACGTCGGGCGTCGGAGTGCGTTCGGTGGCCAGCGTGGGGCTGCGCATCGCCGGAGAACACTTCGAGGCGGCAGCCACCGGAAACGGCCCGGTCGATGCGGCCATCAAAGCCGTGAAACAAATCATTCACCGGCAAATGACGATTCAGGAATTCCTTATTCAGGCTATCACCAAAGGCAGCGACGACGTGGGCAAGGTGCACATGGCCGTAGCTTATGACGGCGTGCACTACAACGGGTTCGCGGCCAACACCGACATCATCGCGGCCTCGGTCGAAGCCTTTATCGACGCCATCAACAAATTTGTACATTAATCCGACTTCAAAAAAACATCATACGCTATGAACACACTTTTCGACAAAATATGGGACGCCCACGTCGTACAGAAAATCGAAGACGGGCCGACCCAACTCTATATCGACCGGCTCTATTGCCATGAAGTAACCAGCCCGCAGGCTTTCGACGGGCTGCGGGCGCGGGGGCTGAAATGTTTCCGCCCCGGGCAGATATTCTGCATGCCCGACCACAACACGCCCACCCACGACCAGGACAAGCCCATCGAAGACCCGGTTTCCCGCAAGCAGGTCGATACGCTGGCCCGCAACGCCGAGGAGTTCGGCCTCACCCACTTCGGCATGCTCACCCCCCGGAACGGCATCATACATGTCGTCGGTCCCGAACGCGGGCTCACCCTCCCGGGCATGACCATCGTGTGCGGCGACTCACACACCTCGACCCACGGGGCAATGGGTGCCATCGCATTCGGCATCGGCACCAGCGAAGTCGAAATGGTACTGGCCACACAGTGTATCCTGCAATCGCGCCCCAAGACCATGCGCATCACCATCGACGGCACTTTGGGCAAAGGCGTCACGGCCAAGGACATGGCGCTGTACCTGATGTCGAAAATCACCACCAGCGGTGCGACGGGCTACTTTATCGAATATGCCGGTGAAGCCGTGCGCAACCTCTCGATGGAGGGGCGCCTCACCTTGTGCAACCTGAGTATCGAAATGGGCGCCCGGGGCGGCATGATAGCTCCCGACGAGACCACCTTCGCCTATATCAAGGGTCGCGAATATGCCCCGCAGGGCGAGGCTTGGGACAAGGCGGTCGCCTACTGGAAAACGCTCAAAAGCGATGACGATGCGACGTTCGACAAAGAGCTGCGCTACGCCGCCGCCGACATCGAGCCCATGATTACCTACGGCACCAATCCCGGCATGGGGACAGCCATCACCGCCCATATACCCACCACCGAAGGCATGAGCGAGGTAGAAAAAAGTTCGTTCGAGAAATCGATGCAATATATGGGCTTCGAACCGGGTGAACCGCTGCTCGGGAAAAAAGTCGACTATGTATTCCTCGGTGCCTGCACCAACGGCCGCATCGAAGACTTCCGCGCCTTCGCCTCGCTGGTCAAAGGCCGGAAAAAGGCCGACCACATCGTGGCTTGGCTGGTACCCGGCTCGTGGCTGGTCGACGCGCAGATACGCGAAGAGGGTATCGACAAGGTACTGCAAGAGGCCGGATTCGAGATACGTCAACCGGGCTGCTCGGCCTGCCTGGCCATGAACGACGACAAGGTGCCGGCCGGCAAATATGCCGTGTCGACCAGCAACCGCAACTTCGAAGGCCGCCAAGGCCCCGGCTCACGCACGCTGCTGGCCAGCCCGCTGGTAGCCGCCGCCGCTGCCGTAACCGGCGTAATCACCGACCCCAGAACGTTGATGTAAACAACAAAAGCAAACGACTATGAAACAGAAATTCGATATACTGACAAGTACCTGCGTACCCCTCCCCCTCGAAAACGTAGATACCGACCAAATCATTCCGGCCCGTTTTCTCAAAGCAACCACCCGAGAAGGATTCGGGGAGAATCTTTTCCGGGACTGGCGTTACAATCCCGACGGTTCGGTCAATAAAAATTTCGTACTCAACAACCCCACATACGGCGGAGAGATATTGGTCGCCGGGAAAAACTTCGGGTCAGGGTCGAGCCGCGAACATGCGGCCTGGGCCATTGCCGATTACGGGTTCCGCGTCGTGGTTTCGAGCTTCTTTGCCGACATACACAAGAACAACGAACTCAACAACTTCGTATTGCCTGTCGTGGTGAGTGAGCCGTTCCTGAAAGAGTTGTTCGACTCGATTTTCGCCAACCCGAAAACCGAAGTCGAAGTGAACCTGCCCGCTCAGACCATCACCAACAAAACCACGGGACGGAGCGAACATTTTGAAATCAACGCCTACAAGAAACACTGCCTCATGAACGGTCTCGACGACATCGACTACCTGTTGAGCCAAAAAGCCGAGACCGAATCATGGGAACAGAACCACAACCATTGATTCCATGCGTATAGAGATATTGGATACCACCCTGCGCGACGGCGAGCAGACATCGGGGGTCTCGTTTGCCCCGCAGGAGAAACTGAGTATCGCCCGCCTGCTGCTCTCGGAGTTGCACGTCGACCGCATAGAGATAGCGTCGGCACGCGTATCAGAGGGAGAATTCCAGTCGGTGAAACAGGTATGCGCATGGGCCAACAAGCAGGATTTTCTCAACCGCGTCGAAATCCTCGGATTCATCGACAAGGGCATATCGATACGCTGGGTCAAAGAGGCCGGAGGGAAGATCATCAACCTGCTGTGCAAAGGCTCGCTGCGCCACTGCCGGGAACAATTGAAAAAAAGCCCCGAAGAACACATCGCCGACATCATGGCCGAAATCGCCTTGGCTCGGGAAAACGGCATGCAGGTAAACATCTACCTCGAAGACTGGTCGAACGGCATGATACACTCGCCCGAGTATGTCTACCAACTTATGGACGCCCTGCACGGCGAAGAGATAGAGCACTTCATGCTGCCCGACACGCTGGGCATTCTCAACCCCTACCAGTGTTTCGAGTTCTGCACGACCATGCTGGAACGCTACCCCGGCTGCCGCTTCGACTTCCACGGGCACAACGACTACGACCTGGCCATCGCCAACGTCTACTCGGCCGTGAAAGCCGGCATACAGGGCGTACACTGCACCATCAACGGGCTGGGTGAACGCGCCGGCAATGCTCCGCTTTCGAGTGTGCTGGCGGTCCTGCACGACCAGCTGAAATGCCAAACGGGCATCGACGAGCGGAAAATAAACCAGGTAAGCCGCGTGGTCGAGTCATACTCCGGCGTGCGCATTCCCGCCAACAAACCGGTCATCGGAGAGTATGTCTTCACCCAATGCGCCGGCGTACATGCCGACGGCGACAGCAAGAGCAACCTCTACTACAACGACCTGCTGCCCGAACGCTTCGGCCGCACCCGGGAATATGCCCTGGGAAAAACCTCGGGAAAGGCCAACATTCAGAAAAACCTCGAAGCGCTGGGCATCGAACTCGATGAGGAATCGATGCGCAAAGTCACCGACCGCATCATCGCCCTCGGCGACAAAAAAGAACAAGTCACGCAAGACGACCTGCCCTATATCATCTCCGACGTTCTGAAACACAACATCGAAGACCAGAAAATCAGGCTGCTCAATTATTCGCTGGCGTTGGCACAAGGGCTGCACCCGGTAGCCGTGGTGAAGATAGAGATACACGGCAAACAGTATGAACAGACGGCAACGGGCGATGGCCAGTACGACGCCTTCGTAAAGGCCGTGCGCATCATCTACAAGCAACAGCTGGGACGCGAATTCCCGATGCTCACCAACTACACGGTCGACATTCCCCCGGGAGGCCGTACCGACGCTTTCGTGCAAACCGTCATCACCTGGAACTACCACGACCACACGTTCAAGACCCGCGGCCTCGACGCCGACCAAACCGAAGCGGCCATACAGGCCACGGTGAAAATGCTGAACCAAATCGAAGAAATGTAACAATCATCAAAAAAAACATCTGCATATGAAATTGAAAATCGCTGTACTGCCGGGCGACGGCATCGGACCCGAAATCGTGGGACAAGCCCTGCAAGTCACCGAAGCCGTGTGCAAACGCTTCGGCCATGAACTTTCACACCAACACGCCTGGGTAGGAGCCTGCGCCATCGACCGTTGCGGGAATCCCTACCCCGAAGAGACTCACAAACTGTGTATGGAATCCGACGCGGTATTGTTCGGTGCCATCGGCGACCCCAAGTACGACAACAACCCCTCGGCCAAAGTACGTCCCGAGCAAGGGTTGCTGGGCATGCGCAAGCAACTGGGGCTCTATGCCAACATACGCCCCGTCACCACCTTCGCTTCGCTCCTGCACAAGTCACCCCTGCGTCGCGACATCGTAGAAGGCACCGACCTCATGTGCATACGCGAACTCACCGGCGGCATCTACTTCGGTCGCCCGCAAGGACGCAGCGAAGACGGGAACGTGGCCTACGATACCTGCGTGTATAGCCGCGAAGAGGTGGAGCGTATCGTGCGCCTCGCCTACAAATATGCCCGCCAACGCCGGCAGAAAGTAACGGTGGTCGACAAAGCCAACGTGCTCTGCACCTCGCGTCTGTGGCGCGAAGTGGCCCAGGCAATCGCCCGTGAAAACGCCGACATCACGACCGAATACATGTTTGTCGACAATGCGGCCATGCAGCTCGTGCAGTTCCCGAGCCGTTTCGACGTCATCGTGACCGAAAACATGTTCGGCGACATTCTCACCGACGAAGCCTCGGTCATCACCGGTTCGCTGGGCATGCTCCCCTCGGCCTCGATAGGCATACACACCTCGGTATTCGAGCCGATACACGGCTCCTACCCCCAAGCCGCCGGCAAGGACATAGCCAACCCCGTGGCCACGATACTCTCGGCCGCACTGATGTTTGAATATGCTTTCGGCCTCATGGAAGAAGGTGCCGCCATACGCCGTGCCGTAGCCGCTTCGCTCGAAGCCGGAGTCGTCACCGAAGACATCTGCGGCGACGGGAAAGCCTACAAATGTTCCGAAGTGGGCCGGTGGATTACCGACTACATCGCCCAAGGGAAATAAAGAATCTCTCCCCCACCGACAAAAGGCCCTGCACGGTACATACCGTGCAGGGCCTTTGCCTTATCCGCTACCGGCCGTGTGATTGGCAGTGCGCAACCGGAAAACGAAAAAGGTCCAATCAGAACTGGATTTTACTTGGTCGAGAAAAGCACGATGCGATTCCAACTGTTATCCTGCGGATAGGGTTGGCTGGTGCTGCCACCGGCCACCATCTCGATGCGACCGGCCGGTATGTTGTACTGCTTGATGAGTGTGTCCATCACCGCCTGTGCCCGTTTCTGACTCAACTGCTTGTTGTAGGCCGGCGTACCGGTTTTCTCATCGGCATAGCCGGTAACGACCAAGGTGCAGCTCTTATTTGCCTTCATGTACTGAGCCACGTTGTAGATGTTGACCATCTCGACAGGAGCTATCTCGGCACTGTTGATGGAGAAACGCACCACCGACATAAGTTTTCCCTGGCATTTGGGCGTGGTGTCGACGGGTGCGGGGGCCGTTTTATAAACGACGACTTTCTCGGGAGGAGGCAAGGGACGACTCTCACAATCTTCGAGTTCCTCGCGCAAATCATTGATGCGCTGGTTCATGGCCGAGACAAGAGCCTGCTCGGCATAGGGATTGTAAGAGTTGAAACGCTCTTTTCCGAATTTCACGGTGATACCGGCAACTGCCGAAACAATCGTCTCTATGCGGCGGCTTGCCCAAAACTGCTCGGAGAAGTTATTGCCCATCATGTTGGCACGGCCCTCGATAAAGAAGTCGGCATAGTGGCAAAGGCGGAAGTTGATGTTGATACCGGCCGACACGGGGAAGAGGTAGGTATCACGCCCGGCCATGTCGTTTTTGAACGTATACATGGCACCCACACCGGCAAAAGGTCTGAACGACACGATACGCATGGGGTCGTAACCGCCGAGAGCATTGGTGAGGTCCCACATCAAGTCGCCATAAAGAGCCACATAACGGGCACCTTGCGGTTCACCTACACGGGGCCACATTTTTTTGACACTACCGCCCATGAAATCGAGACGCAGGGCAAGATAAGGGGTAATCCACTTTCCGGCTGCCACATCGAGAGCCAACGTAAATTGCTGCTTGCCGCGATGGAGCGACTTGACATAGGTCTGCGTACCGGCACCCACCGACATGAACCAGTTGCTTCTCGGCCCCTTGGCGCTGTAATACTGTGTACCGGGCAAGGGTTGAACCTCGACGATTTCTTCCTCAACGACAAGGGTTTGTGCTGTCGCACTTGTTCCTGTCCAAAACAGGAGTGCAGCGACCATTGCCCCCACCCCCCAAACATGTTTTTTTGTTTTCATACGATTGATAAAAAAAATTTACCCTTCCCGGACAAACAAAAGAGAATACCCCCTCTCCCGGGAAATGCGAAGGGGAAATCTGCATTGAAAGCAACCATATAACAGAAAGAGGGCGCATTAAGTTCGTCCGCCGGCAAAAAATAAGCCGGCAACGGCCAGCAAAGTGCGGGGAAATCAAAACTTTTCTAAAAATAGGAAGAGAGCCGCAGGGTATCGCGAATATTTATTAACTTTGCAAATTAGGATAGTTTTCTTGCATATAATGCACGAACAACACCGCAACAGGTAACATATGCAGACAGGCAACAAAATAAAATCGGTGTGGAAAAAGCTCCGGTTTTCCTACAAACTCACCATCTTCAACGAGCACACGTTGGAGCAGGTCCTGATGTTTCGCATTTCGCGACTGACGGTGATTCTATCGATGCTCATCGCCGTGCTAATTATCGGAGCACTCACCATCTACCTCATCACCCGCACCCCGCTGCGTCGCACCTTACCGGGGTATGTGAGCCCCGAAATGCGGAGCCAAATCGTCGACAACGCCCTTGCCGTCGACTCGCTGGCCCGCATTGTCAACATCAACAAAGCCTATCTCGACAATCTCGCCAACATTTTTTCGGGCAATATTCCCCTTGACTCCATCGACATCAACAGCGAGCAAACGCTGCAAACCTACTCCATCGACTCGCTCCTGCCGGCTTCCAACGCCACCAACTCATTCCTGCGCAAATATGCCGAAGAGGGGAAATACACGCTCGATGTGTTTAACCAAAACGTAGCCGACAACCTCATATTCTATCCGCCGGTGAAGGGCCGGGTGACCCAGACATACAATCCCCAACGCCGCATCTTCGGCATACGCATCACCCCACCCCGCCAGTCGCCCGTGGCAGCGGTACTCGACGGGACGGTCATCGCCACCTATTTCACCGCAGAAGAGGGATATGTCATCGAAGTGCAACACAACAACAACTACATATCGATATACCGATGCAACGACCGACTGCTGAAATCGGTCGGGCAAAAAGTCTCCGAGGGCGAAAACATCGCCATATCGGGGAATATTATCGAAGGGAAGATACGCCCGTATGTCGAATTTCAACTTTGGCATCAGGGCGTGCCCTTGAACCCATCGGAATATATTCATTTCTGACAGCGTACCTTTTCTATGGGAACAAAAAGACAACTGGCCATATTGGGCTCGACCGGCTCCATCGGGACACAGGCTCTGCAAGTCATCGCCGAACACGCCGACCTTTTTGAAGTTTACGCCCTCACGGCAAACCACAATGTCGACCTACTGATAGAACAAGCTCGCCGCTTCTCGCCCGAGGCCGTCGTCATTGCCGACGAAACCCTCTACCCCAAACTGAAAGAGGCCCTGAGCGACCTCCCGATAAAGACCTTCGCGGGAAGCGATGCCATCGCCCAAATCGTCGAAGCCCAACCCATCGACATGGTGCTCACCGCCATGATGGGATATGCCGGCCTCTACCCCACCATACGAGCCATCAAAGCCGGGAAAGCCATCGCCTTGGCCAACAAAGAGACACTGGTCGTGGCCGGGGAACTCATCACCCGCCTGGCGCTTGAAAACAGAGTGCCCATTATCCCCGTCGACTCGGAGCACTCGGCCATTTTCCAATGCCTGGCCGGTGAAAACGACAACGCCATCGAGAAAATCATTCTCACGGCATCGGGCGGCCCGTTCCGCACCTTATCGGCCGAAGAATTGAAACATGTCACCAAAAACGAAGCGCTCAAACACCCCAACTGGAAAATGGGCGCCAAAATCACCATCGACTCCGCCTCGATGATGAACAAAGGCTTTGAGGTCATCGAAGCCCAATGGCTGTTCAATGTCACTCCCGACCAAATCGAGGTAGCCGTACACCCCCAGTCGATTGTGCACTCCATGGTGCAATTCCAAGACGGAGCCATCAAAGCGCAACTGGGGCTTCCCAACATGAAGCTCCCCATACAATACGCTTTTGCCTACCCGCACCGGCTGCCCAGCTCCGACCCCAAACCCCGACTCGAACATTACATGTCGCTCACCTTCGAACGCCCCGACACCGACAGGTTTCCCCTTCTCGGTTACGCCTATGAGGCCATGCGCCAAGGCGGCAACATGCCCTGCATCATGAATGCCGCCAATGAAATCGTCGTTGAGGCGTTCCTGCACGACCGCATCGCCTTCACCGACATGCCCCGCCTCATCGCCCGGGCCATGGACGAAGTGGCATTTGTCGCCACCCCCACTTACGACGATTATGTCGCCACCGACGCCGAAGCCCGTCGCCGTACAGGGGAATGGATTTAATTTCTCAAAAATTCTGATTTTATACTTTACCGCCGACTTATGGAAACTTTTCTGATAAAAGCCGCACAACTCATGCTCAGCCTCTCGATTCTGGTCTTTATCCACGAATTGGGACACTTCTTTTTTTCGAGACTCTTCAAGGTGAGAGTCGAGAAATTCTATCTCTTTTTCGACCCGTGGTTTTCCCTGTTCAAATACAAGCCCAAAAACAGCGACACCGAATATGGCATCGGTTGGCTGCCTCTGGGCGGATATGTAAAAATCGCCGGCATGATCGACGAATCGATGGACAAGGAGCAGATGGCTCAACCCGAACAGCCTTGGGAATTCCGCTCCAAACCGGCCTGGCAACGGTTGCTCATCATGACGGCCGGCGTCATCAACAATTTCCTGCTCGCGCTCGTCATCTATGCCATGATTGCCTTTGTGTGGGGCGAAACGGTACTTCCCATCAAAAACATCGGCAACGGAATCGTCTATGGCGAAGTGGCGCAAAACGCCGGATTTCGTGACGGCGACATTCCCTTGACCGCCGACGGAAAGACCTTGTATGATTTCTCGGGCGAGACAATCCGCGCCATGGCCGAAGCCCACGAAGTAGAAGTCAAGCGCAACGGTGAAGTGGTGAAACTCACCCTCCCCGACGACTTCATGTTACAACTCATCGGTGCCAACCAGCGTTTTGCCAGTTGCCGCATGCCGGTGGTTGTCCAAAATGCCGTCGCCGGTTACGGGGCCGCCAAAGCCGGCATGCAGGAGGGCGACAGCATCATTGCCGTGAACGGAACAGCCACACCCGACTACACCGACTTCACCGCAGCCCTCAGCTCGCACATGGGAGCATCGGCCGACATATCTTTTGTGCGCAACGGCGAAGAAATGACGCTCCCCGTCGCCGTCAACGACAAAGGCCAAATCGGCATATCGCTGGTACCGGCATCGGTATTCTATCCCACCGAAACCATCTACTACGGATTTTTCGAATCGATACCCAAAGGCATCAAGAAAGGATTCAACACCTTGGCCGGCTATGTAGGCGACTTCAAATATGTATTTACCAAAGAGGGTGCCAACAGTTTGGGAGGCTTCGGCACCATCGGCAGCATCTTCCCTTCGACATGGAACTGGGAAGCCTTCTGGGAAATGACGGCATTCCTCTCCATCATACTGGCGTTCATGAACATACTGCCCATTCCCGCTCTCGACGGCGGACATGTACTCTTCCTCCTCTATGAGGTCATTGCCCGTCGCAAGCCGAACGAGAAATTTATGGAATATGCACAAATCACGGGTATGGTTCTGTTGTTTGCCCTGTTGATTTACGCCAACCTCAACGATGTAATACGATTTTTCTTTTAAACACCCAACATGAAATACGTTCAAGTCAAACTGAAACCCGGTAAAGAAGAGTCGCTGCAACGATTCCACCCGTGGGTATTCTCGGGTGCCATACAGAGCATGACGGCACAACCCGAGGAGGGCGACGTGGTGGAAGTATGCGACAGCCGAGGCGAATTTATCGCCCTGGGCCATTACCAAATAGGCAGCATCACGGTGAGAATACTCACGTTCGACCGTGAAGAAATCGACCTTGAATTTTTCAAGAACCGACTGCGTGCGGCCTATGACGTGCGCCGCAGCGTAGGGCTCATCGAGGAAGGTTACAACAACACCTACCGGCTCGTACACGGCGAAGGCGACTACCTGCCGGGACTGATTATCGACATCTATGACAAGACCGCCGTCTTACAGGCCCATTCGCCGGGCATGCACTATGCCCGCCACCTGCTTGCCCAGGCTTTACAGGAGGTCATGGGCGACACGATACAGAGCGTCTTCTACAAGTCCGAGGCCACACTTCCCTACAAGGCCCAGCTCGACCCCACCAATGAATATCTCGTGGGCAGCGACTGCGGGAACATCGCCACCGAACGGGGATTGAAATTCTACGTCGACTGGTTGAAAGGCCAAAAGACGGGATTCTTCGTCGACCAACGCGAAAACCGCGCCCTGCTCGAACGCTATTCGCGCGACCGCACGGTGCTCAACATGTTCTGTTACACCGGCGGCTTCTCCTTCGCAGCCATGCGGGGTGGAGCCCGACTGGTGCACTCGGTCGACAGTTCGTCGAAAGCCATCGACCTGACCAATAAAAACGTCGAGCTCAATTTCCCCGGCGACGAGCGGCACAAGGCTTTTGCCGAAGATGCTTTCAAATTTCTCGAACAGATGGGTGACCGCTACAATCTCATCGTGCTCGACCCGCCGGCTTTTGCCAAGCACAAAAAGGTGCTGCACAATGCCTTGCAGGGTTACCGCAAGCTCAACGCCCTGGCGCTCGAAAAGATACAACCGGGCGGACTGCTCTTCACCTTCTCCTGCTCGCAGGTGGTGAGCAAGAACGATTTCCGCTTGGCCGTATTCAGCGCCGCCGCACAAGCCCGTCGCAAAGTGCGCATTCTGCACCAGCTTACCCAACCGGCCGACCACCCCGTAAACATCTACCACCCCGAAGGCGAATACCTGAAAGGGCTGGTTCTCTATGTCGAATAACCGTTTCACCCCCAATACCACCGAACGATGAAAAAAATCTTTTGCGCTATGATAACAGCCACCCTCCTTTCGGCCTGTGCCGATAAAAACGACGACCGGTCAAACGCCGAAACGTTCAACTATTCGGTCGAGCAGTTTGCCGACCTCGAAATACTCCGCTACCGGGTACCGGGCTTTGAAGAGCTCTCGCTCCAACAAAAAGAACTCATCTACTACCTCACCGAAGCCGCCCTGCAAGGACGCGACATACTCTTCGACCAAAACGGCAAATGGAACCTGCCCATACGCCGCACCCTCGAAGCCGTCTACACCCAATACGCAGGCGACAAAGAAAGTGCCGACTTCAAGGCATTGGAGAAATACCTGAAACAAGTGTGGTTTGCCAACGGTATCCACCACCACTACTCGACCGACAAATTCACGCCCGAGTTCAGCCAAACCTTCTTCGAAGAGGCCGTGCGCGCCCTGCCGGCCGAGAGCCTGCCCCTCCAAGAGGGCGGAACCACCGATGAACTGTTGGCAAACATCTGCCCGGTCATCTTCAACCCCGACACCCTCGCCAAGCGCGTGAACCTCACCGCCGGCGAAGACCTCATCGCCACATCGGCCAGCAACTACTACGACGGCGTGACACAAGCCGAAGCCGAGGCTTTCTACGATGCCATGAAGACCCCCGGCGACACCATGCCCCCCTCGTTCGGACTCAACAGCCGCCTGGTAAAACGCAACGGGAAAATCTATGAAGAGGTGAACCGTGTAGGCGGCCACTACGGCGCGGCCATCGAAAAAATCGTCTACTGGCTCGAAAAAGCCTCGACCGTGGCCGAGAACGACAAGCAACGCCAAGTCATCGACCTGCTCATCGACTATTACCGCACCGGCGACCTCAAAACCTTCGACGAATACTCGATTCAGTGGGTGACCGACCTCGACTCGCGCATCGACTTCGTCAACGGATTCATCGAAGTCTACGGCGACCCCATCGGGTTGAAAGGCAGCTGGGAGTCGATTGTCAACTTCAAAGACCTTGAAGCCTCGCACCGCACCGAAATCATCAGCGCCAACGCACAGTGGTTCGAAGACAACTCGCCCACCGACACGGCATTCAAGAAAGAAGAGGTAAAAGGCGTCTCGGCCAAAGTCATCACCGCCGCCATTCTCGCCGGCGACTGCTACCCGTCGACCCCCATCGGCGTGAACCTGCCCAACGCCGACTGGATAAGACATATCCACGGCTCGAAATCGGTAACCATCGAAAACATCACATCGGCCTACGACAAGGCCGCCCAAGGCAATGGCTTCAACCAGGAATTCATGTGGAGCGACACCGAACGGGAACTGATCGAGAAATACGGATTCCTGGTCGACAACCTCCATACCGACCTGCACGAATGCCTCGGACACGGCTCGGGCAAACTCCTACCGGGCACCAATCCCGAAGCCATGCGCTCATACAGCTCGACACTCGAAGAGACCCGTGCCGACCTCTTCGCGCTCTATTTCCTGGCCGATGCCAAACTCATCGAATTGGGACTTCTCCCCGATGCCGAAGCCTACAAAGCCGAATATTACCGCTACATGATGAACGGCCTGATGACACAGCTCACCCGCATCGTTCCCGGCAAGAACATCGAGGAATCGCACATGCGCAACCGCCAGCTCATTGCCCGCTGGATTATGGAGAAGGGAGCCGACGACAAGGTACTCGAACTGAAAAAACGCGACGGCAAGACCTACGTTGTGGTCAACGACTACGAAAAGATGCGCACACTCATCGGCGAACTGCTGGCCGAGGTACAACGCATTAAATCGACCGGCGACTATGAAGCCGGGAAAAATCTCGTCGAGACCTACGGTGTGAAAGTCGACCCCGAACTGCACGCCGAAGTACTCGACCGCTACACCCATCTGGGCATCAAACCCTACAAAGGCTTTGTCAACCCCGTCTATACTCCCCTCTATGACAACGAGGGTAACATCACCGACATCACCGTATCGTACAACGAGGGCTATGCCGAGCAGATGCTCCGCTACTCGCGCGACTACTCGCCCCTGTCTTCTTACAACTAATAGCCGCCTCCACTAAAAAATAGCGAGTTTCTTAATATAGAAACTCGCTATTTTTATTTATACTAAAGTTTGCAATTCTTATATTTTTAAAATATATAAAATAAATTTTTGCACGGATAAAAGATATTCATATCTTTGCGGACGTAGATTATTTCGTAAATATACAACTTACAATTATGAAAAAAAACGTTCGCAACTACATTATTGTGTTTACGAGTATTATTTTTATATTTACTATCATAGAAATAATGCTTCGAGCTATTTGGGGATTTGGCAATACTGTTCTTTACAAAGAATCTCCCTTGTATGAATATATCGCTTTTCCTAATCAAGATATACGGCGTTTTGGTAATCACATTTCCTATAACAATTATTCTCAAAGAAGTTGTCGGGTTGATTCTTCAAAGACTATAATTTTAGGTTTAGGAGATAGTGTCATCAATGGTGGAGTACTTACTGATGACAAAAATTTAGCTACAACTCTTGCAAGCAACGATAGTATCCAAATCTTAAATATATCTTCTGGGAGCTGGGGGCCAGATAACTGCGCCGCCTATTTAAAAGAAAACGGATTATTTAATGCAAAAAAAATGTTATTAGTAGTAAGTAGCCATGATGCTTACGACAACATGACTTTCGAGCATGTAGTAGACGTACACAAATCATATCCTTCACATCAATATCTTTTAGGCTTAGTTGAACTGTTTGATCGTTATCTTATTCCACGAATTATAAAAAAGGGCACACCTGATCCTGACAGTAAAGTACTTAATGGCATTGGCATAAAGAAAAATGGGAAGTATTTCAATCCTGGGTTCTCGCAGTTAAAAGCAATTGCTGATAGTGCAAATATCGAATTAGTTTTATACTTACATCCAGATATGTCTGAAATAAAAGCCAAAAAATTCAATGAACAAGGAGAAAAGATTATTAACTGGGCTAATCGTGAAGGCATAAGAATCTTCTCCGGATTCCAAGAAGGAGAAAATATTAATTCTTTTAGAGACGGTATTCATTTAAATAATGAAGGGCAATTAATTCTAAGTAAATGGATGAAAAAGGTTATCAACTAAAAATCAATATGCCATAAACTTATAAATTTTTCCCCTATTAATAAAACAATTCTAATCTCGGTGACTAATTCTGGATAACACATTGGTTATGCAGAATTAGTCACTTAATAACTTTATTGAGAACCAACTTTTCTAAACCACCGCTCTTCGAGGCGCTGCATCAGGCAATAAAAACAGGGAATAAACAACGTACCCAATATCATGTTCACCGCCATGCCGAAGACGACCGCCGTTCCCAAGGCGATGCGGCTTGCGGCTCCGGCACCGGAAGCAAAAATCAAGGGCATCACGCCCAACACAAAAGCGAGTGAGGTCATGAGGATAGGCCGCAGACGCACCCGGCCGGCCTCGATGGCAGCCTGCTCTATCGACTCGCCCTGCGCCCTGTAATCGCGGGCAAACTCGACGATGAGAATGGCATTCTTGGCCGACAGGGCAATGAGAAGGACAACGCCTATCTGCGTGTATATGCTCACCGACAGCCCCATAAGAAAACAACCGGCAACAACGCCGAGAAGGGCAAACGGGAGACCCAGCAGGACGGCCACCGGAGTGGTCCAACTCTCATACTGCGCCGAGAGCACCAGCCACACCACCAGCAGGGCCAACAAGAAAATGAGACTTACCGACGTGCCGGCCTGCGTCTCCTGATAGGTGGTTCCCGTCCATTCATAACCGAAATTGTCACCCAGCACACGGTCGATGAGCCGTTCCACGGCGTCGATACCCTGCTGCGAACTGTATCCTTGTGCGGTAACCGCCGTAATGGCCGCCGCCGAATACATGTTGTAACGCGACACGGTCGACAGACCCAGCCGTTCTTCTATCGTGGTAAACGACGAAAAGGGCACCATGTCGCCCGCGGCATTGCGCACGCTCAGCCTCAACACATCGTCGATGCGGGCGCGGCTATCGGCAGCAGCCCCGATTTTCACCTGATAAACACGTCCGAAATCGACAAAGTCATTGACATATGCCGAACCCAAATAGAGCGAAAGAGTCGTGAAAATGTCATCGATCTTCAAGCCCTGCATCTTGGCCTTGTCGCGGTCGATATGGAGGAAATACTGGGGAGAGTTTCCCTGGAAAGCACTGTTCATTGAAGCCAGTTGAGGAGTTCCTGAGGTAGCCGCCAACAAGGCATCGACCGCATTTTCGAGTTCGTTCGTTCCCAAGTTATTCCGGTCTTGCAGCTCCAAGGCCAGACCGCCGCTCACCCCCAGTCCCGGAATGGCGGGAGGGTTCACCGCATAGACGACCGCCTCTTCGACCGACTGCACGCGACGGTTGAAGTCGGCGATAATATCGAACACGCTTCTTCCTTTCCCTTTGCGCAAGTTCCAATTCTGTAAAATCACAAAAAAGGTGGAGGTATTGGAGTTTTCGCCACCCTGTATCAAGGAAAAGCCATTGATGGCCGTATAATAAACCACTTCGGGATAGTCGGACAATAACGCTCCCACCCGAGCCGCAACCGCTTCGGTGCGTTGGAGGCTCGATGCCGGAGGCAACTGCACCGACACCACAAAATAACCTTGGTCCTCCTCGGGAATAAACGAAGTGGGCCACCGCCAAAAGAGCAGCAACGCAGCGGTCGAGAAGAGGAGAAACAGCACGGTCGTCGACACCGGACGCCGTATGAGCCATGAGGCGAGCGACGTATATACCGACACGAGACGATTATACCCCTTGTCAAAAGCCCGATAGACCAAATTCCGGGTCGGAGCCGACGGTCGCAGGAAGAGGGCGCAGAGAGCCGGCGTGAGGGTCAGCGAATTGAGCCCGCTGAAAAATGTCGCGGCCGCAATGGTAAGGGCAAACTGCTTGTAGAGCTCGCCGGTAACGCCGGCCACAAAAGCCGTGGGGATAAACACCGCCATCAGCACCAGCACGACCCCGATGACCGGTCCGGTAATCTCGCCCATGGCCCGGATAACCGCCTCACGGGTCGAATACCTTCCGGTATCGAGCAGGCGGGTCGTATTCTCAACCACCACGATGGCATCGTCGACCACGATGGCAATGGCCAACACCAGCCCGAAGAGGGTCAGCATGTTGATGGAGAAACCAAACAGGTGCATGACCGCAAAGGTTGTTACCAGAGAAACGGGTATGGTGAGCGATGGTATGATGACAGCCCGACCGTTTTGCAGGAACAGCAGAATGACCAATATGACCAAAAGTGTCGTTTCGACAAATGTCTTCAACACCTCATCGACCGAAGCCGACACATAATCGGTCGTGTCGAGAACCACCTCATAATGCACACCGGCCGGCAGATTCCCGGTCAACTTGTCCATCTCTTCCCTGACAAGTTTGGAGACACTCAACGCATTGGAACCGGGCGACTGATACACCGCCATCGAAGCCGACTTCCGGCCGTTTTGGGTAGATGCGACGTTGTAGGTCTGGCTGCCGAGGTCGATTCGGGCAATGTCGCGCAGACGCAGATAATTTCCTTCGGGCAAAACCTTTATGACCAAATTGCCAAAATCCTCGGCAGTCGTGAGCAGACCTCGTGCCGTGAGGGTGAACTGGAAATCGACCGGCTCGTCGATCGGCTGACTGCCGACCGTCCCGGCCGAGACCTCGACATTCTGTGCCTGTATGGCCGCAAAGACATCGGAGGGCGTAACCCCGCGCATACGCATCAGCTCGGGATTGAGCCATACCCGCATGCTGTAACTCCCGGCGCCGAACACCTTCACGCTGCCCACACCGGGCAGACGCGACAACGCATCGATAAAGTGGAGCTGCGCATAATTGGAGAGGTACAACCCGTCGTACAGCGTCGAATCGGATTCAAGAGCCAGCAACAACACGATGTCGGTCGATTGCTTGCGCGTGGTAATACCCTGTTCCACCACCGCTTCGGGCAAGTTGCCTTCGGCTATCGCCACCCGGTTCTGCACCAAGACGGTAGCCATGTCGATGTCGGTACCCACCTCAAACGTGACCGTCAAGGTGTAGCTGCCCGATGAAGAGGAGGCCGAGCTCATGTATATCATGCCGTCGACCCCGTTTACCTGCTCCTCGATAACCGTTCCCACCGACTGGGCCACCGTCGCGGCACTCGCACCGGGATATACCGCCGACACCTGTACCGTGGGCGGAGTGATATCGGGAAATTGCGCCACGGGCAGGACTTCGAGCGACACAATCCCGGCCAGCACCATGAGGAGTGCCAGTACCGTAGCAAAAACAGGACGGTCGATAAAGAATTTTGAAAACATATCTTGTCAATTTATAATTACGGTGCAAGCACCGGACGCACGGTCATGCCCTCACGCACTTTCAGCAAAGCCCGGGTCACGAAGCGTTCGTCGGGCCGCAAACCATTTTCCACGATGGTCAGGGTATCGTCGACCGTGCCGGAGGTTTCGATATGCCGATACCTGACCTTGTCGTCGGCACCCACGACATAGAGGTACTTCCCGAGTTGGTCGGTTCCGATGGAAAGGCTCGGGACAAGAAGGGCATTTTCTTTATAATCGGACTTGATGCGCACAGTTATATAAAGGCCGTCTTTCAATTCCCCGCGGGGGTTTCGTACCGCGGCGCGCAACGTAATCGTCCCGGTAGAGAGATTGATGTTGGGCGCCAGATAATCGACCGTGCCCGAATAGGGTTCGGCGTTTTCCCGAGTATAAACCATCACCCGGCGGTCGGAGGCTGTGGGCTGGGTCTTGCGCAGGTTCTCGACGATTTTCAGATATTGTGCGTCTTCTATCGAGAAATAGGCATACACGGCCGAGTCCTGGTAGATGGTCGACATGCGAGCCGGCGAAGACTGCCCCGCAATGTATCCGCCCTCGGAATAGGCCGTCAGGGAGATATGTCCGGAGTAAGGCGCATGTATATAACAATAGCTCAGATTGGTCCGTGCCGTGTTCAATGCGGCCTCGGCATTCGACAGCGCGGCCTCGGCTATCTGCATGTTGGAGCGAGCCTGTATCAGGTCTATCTCACTCACGGCGTTGCTGCTGCGCGCCTCCTTCATGCGGGTGTAATTGTTCCGGGCATAATCGAGTGTGGCACGAGCGTCGAGGACTCCCGCCTCGGCCTGTTTCACGGCATCTTCGTATTGGGTGGGCTCTATCACATAGAGCAAGTCGCCCTTGTTTACAACAGCACCCGATACCGGATAGCTTTCCAACAAATAGCCCGACACCCTCGCCACGACATCGACCGCATTCCAGGCCGATATGTAGCCGGGATACTCCTTATACAAAGTAACCGAACGCTGCTGCGGATATGCCACCGTTATGTCGGGCACCGCCACGGGAGTAGCCGACCGCTTCTCCCGACACGCTTGCAGGGAGAGTGCCGCAGCCAAAAGGGAAATGTATAAACTCCGATACATCATCATACATCTTATTTATATTGCCATTCAACACAACTATTCCGAGGTATTGTCCCAACCTCCGCCCAAAGCCCGGTAAAGGTCGATGACCGCCGAGAGCGCTATTCCCTGCGCCGACACCAGTCCGTTTTGGTAATCGAGCAAGGAGCGTTGCGCATCGAGGACATTCTGGAACGTAGAAAGGCCCCGCTTGTAAAGGTCGAGAGAAAGGGTAAGGGTGATTTTACCCTGCTCCACAAGATCGTAGAGCACCCCCAACTGCTTGACGGCTCCCTTGTAATAGGCCATCGCGTTGTCGACCTCCTGCACCGCCGTCAGCACGGCCAGATTGTACTGCTCGATGCTGGCCTGCCACTCGGCTCTCGCCTGCCGGCTGGCCTGGGTGTACTGGCGTCCCTGGAAAAGGGTCCATGTGAGCGAGGGAGCAATGGAGTAAGTGAGGCTCCGGTGGTCGAAAAATTCGCTCATGTTCCGCGCCGCGAAACCTACCGAGCCGTTCAACACCAAACGGGGCAGATAGTCGGCCCGGGAAGCACCCACCAATGCGGCGGCCGCCACGACCGACTGCTCGGCAGCCCGTATGTCGGGACGTTGCCGCAACAAGTTGGCCGGGACACCCACGGGGACTATCGTACGGAAATCGGGAATGGGACGTTCTTTTTCCAGTACCGGAATCAAGACCGTGGGGTGGGTTCCGACCAGCAAAGCCAGGACATTGATTTGCACGGTTATCCCGGCTTCGATGGAAGGCACGGTGGCAAGGGTGCTGAAATAGACCGAACGGGCTTGTGCCACATCGAGTTGCGAAGCCAGTCCCGTTTGGTAGCGTACCTCGGTCATTTCGAGAATCGATTTCTGTGAACTGATATTCCGACGGGCCACCCCCTCCTGTTGCTGCCATACTCGCAACTGGGCATAGGCCGAGGCCACCTGCGCGGCCAACGATACCAATGCGGCGTTGTAGGTCTCCATCGATATGCGATATTGAGCCTTCTGCGAACGCACCTGCAAAGTCGTGGAACCGAAAAGGTCTATCTCCCAAGAGGTGGTGAGGGCCCCCGAGAAAAACTGTTCGCGCGCCTGCGTTCCCGCATCGGACACCCGGCCACTGGTCTGGTTTTTGTTCCAGCCGAAATTTGCCTGCAACGAGGGATAGTAGGCACTCTGCTTCATACGCAGAGCCGCCTGTGCCGACTGCACCCTGTAAAAGAGGGTTTTCAGGTCGGGACTGTTGGCAAACGCCACCGTGATGAGGGAGTCGAGCAACGTATCGTCGAGATTGAGCCACCAACGGCCGGTAACCGGCAACTGCTGCACAAACAGGCTGTCTTCGGCCCACTGTTCGGGCAAAGGCCGGGAGAGATGTTTTTCACCCGCCGTATGCTGTGCCGAAGCCGACAGGAAACTTCCCGCCACCACGGCCACGACCCCAAAGAGGAATCGCAAAGAACTTCTTTTTTTCATCAGACCTGAATATTTTGTCTGACGATATAACCATTTCCAAGGCGCTTTGGTTTGGTCGGCGCGATACAAAACCGCACACGGCCTTACTGTCCCCGTAACGACATTCCCATCGCCGAGAGCGATTGTTTCACGGCATTCGATTTGGCTTGTCAAAGAAAAGCCATACCTTTGCTCCTGCTTTACCTAAACCGAAATTTTTCTCGAAATGAACGATAACGAACGTATCGAAGCCCAGCGTCTTTTTTTCGGGAAACAAAATCCCCTCTCGCTCAAATACCGGAAGCAATCCCTGAAACGGTTGCAAAAGACCATCATCAAATATGAGCATGAAATAACAACGGCTCTCGAAAACGACCTGCGCAAGTCGGCCTATGAGAGCTATACCACCGAAATAGGATTTGTCTTGAATGAGCTGCGAAGCACCATCAGCCATCTGCGACAGTGGTCAGCCCCGCAACGCCGGCACACCCCGCTCTTCCTTTTCGGCTCGAAAAGCCATGTTACCCACCAGCCCTACGGGCAGGTCCTTCTCCTGGCTCCCTGGAACTATCCTTTCCAACTGGTCTTTACGCCGCTCATCGGAGCCGTCGCCGCGGGCAACTGCGTGACGGTGAAATGCTCACCCCATGCCCCGCACACCCAAGAGATATGCCGGCAAATCATCGATGAAAGTTTCGACTGCCGGCATGTCCTGTGCATCGACGCCGACAACCGGGAAACCGACCGACTGCTCGAAATGAAATGGGATTATATTTTCTATACCGGTGGGCCGGCTTTCGGACGCCGGGTGGCAGCCGCAGCAGCCCGGCACTTGACCCCCGTCACCTTGGAACTGGGCGGGAAAAGCCCCTGCATCGTGCACCGCGACGCACACCTGGGCTCGGCAGCCCGACGCATCGTATGGGGGAAATTCCTGAACTGCGGTCAGACCTGCATCGCACCCGACTATCTATTGGTACATCGCGATGTGGAGGCTGCCTTTATCGAAAGGCTGCGGCAAGAAATCGTGCGACAATATGGTGAAGACCCGCGGCACAACAGCGACTATCCACGCATTGTCAATCTAAAACGATTCTACGAACTTCTGCTGCTGACCAAACAAGGGGTCATCGAACATGGGGGCACCTACGACGTCGATGACTTGTATATGGCCCCCACACTGCTGTCGCACATCACCCCCGACATGCGCATCATGCAGGAGGAGATATTCGGCCCCCTACTCCCGATTCTGACCTACACGACACTCGACGAAGCCATCGACTTTGTCAACAGTCGGGAGAAACCGCTGGCTCTCTATTACTTCGGGCAGAAGAAAAAAGAAATCGAAAAGGTCCTGTCACACACCTCCTCGGGAGGAGCATGCGTCAACGACGTGGTTGCACACGTTGCCAATTCCCATCTGCCGTTTGGCGGCATCGGAGAGAGCGGCATGGGACGTTACCACGGAAAAGAAAGTTTCTACACATTCAGCCACGCCCGCGCGGTATTAAGAAACACAACGAGGCTCAATCCCGGCATCAAGTTTGCACCGTTTGCCGGGAAATTGCCTCTTATAAAACGAATCCTGCGTTAAACTTTTTCTTGGGCAAGCCGGGCCATTACAGCCTCACGATCGAAGGCAATGTACTTCGGCGTCGAGGGCACATACTCGTCGTTGTCCCACAACGTGCTGGTAATCATCAGGTCGGCACTGTACCGATTGCAGGCAATAGGCACATTGTGCACGCGGCACTGCCGCAACAACATCTGTATGTCGGCCTCATGGGGTTGGGGATTGAGGTCGTCGATAAGGAATATGGCCAGGTTGATTTTGTGTTGTACGACAAGAGCCGCAATCTCGGCATCACCTCCCAACGGCCCCGAATTCATGCAGGTAATATCGGCCGTAACCCCTTTTTCTTCAAAAGCCTCTTTCACCAAAGAACCGGTTGTACCGGTGCACACAAGGTGATGTTTCGACAATTCGTCGGAGTTGAAGACGGCCCATTCCACCAAGTCGGCCTTGCGGTTGTCGTGCGCTACCAGCGCGATGGTCAATTTTTTCTTCATAATAGTGATATTTTAGGAGAACGGTTAATGTTCCTGTCCGGCCACGGTTATGTAGAAGTTTTCCCGACCGAGATAACAACGTGCGGCCGCCAACAACTGTTCGGCAGTTACCGAGCGTATCGCCTCGAAGCGCCGGTCGAAATAGGAAAAATCGAGGTCGTTGGCCAAGAGCGTCACAAATACCTCGGCCAACGAGAAGGGGGAATCGAAAAGGCGCAACAACTCACCGGTCATGTAACTGCGCACCATGTGCAACTCATCGGCTTCGACCGGCTCTTCGCGCAAACGGTCAAACTCCTTGAAGATTTCTTCGAGAAGGGGTTTCACATACCGGGTCGCCGCCTGCGTCAGCACGACACCGTAAGAGACATCGGGATAGGTAACGACCGACGACTGTATGCCATAGGTATATCCTTTTTCTTCGCGAATGTTCGACATGAGACGACTCCCGAAGTATCCGCCAAGAAGGGTGTTGAGCACCCTGAGGAGATGATGGTCGGGGTGCTCGCGTCCCACCAGGAAACGACCCACCCGTATGCCCGACTGCAACGCGCCGGCCTTCTCGACAAAGCGGTAATGGTTGCCATCATGGCAAGAGACCGGGAAATAAAGCGGTGCATGCGCCTCCCCTTGGGGCAGCGCGGCAAAGGTGTCAATGACAGCCGTTTTCATTTCATCGGTTATCCGCCCCGACAACACAAGCCGGCACTGGCGTGCCGTGTAATAGCGGCGATGGAAGTCTCTCAAATATTGTGTGGTGAGGGTATCGTAGTCGGCGGGCTGTTCCGATTGTCCATAAGGGTTTTCGGCTCCGAACAACTGTTCTGAAAAAGCCCGCGATGCCAATACGTTGACCTTCATCATATCGACCAAGAGCGCCTGCCGGTTGCGTTCCCTGAGCGTGGCAAACTCGGCTTCGGGGAAATCGGGCTCGGCCACCAAGGCATAAAGGAGCGGCAGTATGTCGAAGAAATACCGGTTGGCCACATAAAGCGTAATATAGGTGTTACGCAGGGTGGCCAATGTCTGCAAAGAAGCCCCGTAATAATCGAGCTTCTCGGCAATGTAAGCCGATGAGAGCCCCGCGGCCCCCTCCCGCAACATGGCAACGGTGTGGCGGGCGGTCAAGGGGTGGGTCTCGTCGACTTTCCCGGCAGAAAAAAGAATATCGAGGCGCGAAAGTTCCTGCTCGCCCCGGTCAATGACATACAGCGGTATGCCATTGGGAAGCGCAGTGGGTTCGACAACAGGGAATGTCAGCGTCGTGACCTCCCTGACAAGCGGCGGAGTTGTTCTATCGAGCATGCGACGTCTTACTTTTGAGATAAGGAATCGAGAAAACGCAGGGCTTTTTCGAGGTCGTCGGGGGTATCGATGCCGATGGTTTCCTGCGTCGTAATCCCCACCTTTATGCGATAACCGTTTTGCAACCAACGAAGTTGTTCGAGCGACTCGGCAATTTCGAGCGACGACTGGGGCAGCCGGGTAATTTCCTTCAACACATCGGCCCGATAGGCATACATGCCGATGTGCTTGTAAAACGTATGACGGCTCAGCCACTCACTCGTGGGACAGTTGCGCAAATAGGGAATGACCGAGCGGCTGAAATAAAGAGCCTCCCCGGCATCGTTGAGGACGACCTTGGGCGAGTTGGGGTTGAACAGAGCCGCTTCCCCGTCGGCTTCGGAAAAGGGCTTCACCAGCGTGGCAATCTGTGTCGAAGGGGTGTCGAAACACGCCATGATGGCTTCTATCTGCCGGGGCTGGATAAAGGGCTCATCGCCTTGTATGTTGATGATGACCTCTTCCCCGCCACCGATGCGTTCGTAGGCTTCCCAACAACGGTCGGTACCCGAGCGATGGGTTTCGGAGGTCATGACGGCACGTCCGCCGAAGTCGTGCACGGCTTGGCAGATGCGGGCATCGTCGGTCGCCACATAGACGGCAGAAAGGCACGACGACACCTGTTCATAGACGCGCTGTATCATGGTCTTTCCCCGCATGTCGACAAGAGGCTTGCCGGGAAAACGGGTCGATGCATAACGGGCAGGGATTATGGCAATAAATTTCATGGTTTGTCAGGATTTAACGGTACGACATAGAGTTGCATATTTTCGACCTTCACGACCTTGACCGGAGTCCCGGCTTCGAGATAGGTGTTGTGATAGGAGATGGCATCATAATCATCGGCATCGATGCGCACCTTCCCCGAAGGCCGCATCACGGTAACGGCAAGACCTTCGCGGCCGACCATGGCCGTGAGGTGTCCCGGCACGGCGACATATCCATCTTCGATGTTCTGCTCGGCATGCAGAGCGACACGATAAAAGAGTCCTTTGCGACCGATGCGCTTCATCAGGAAGAGCGACAACAGCACAGTGCCGAGCAGTCCGCCCAAGACGACAATCAGGCCGCGGGTGATGCTATCGACAGGGACCCAAAAGAAATTGAAATCGGTGTTGTTGAGCAAGGCCAGCAGAAGGCCGCCGAAGAAACAGATGAGCCCCAATATGCCGGCGACCCCGAATCCCGGGATTACCAGCAATTCGAGCACGAGCAAAATAACCCCCAGTATGAAAATGAGGATTTCCCACGAAGCCGCCAAGCCGGAAAAATACAACGGCACGAAATAGAGCACGGCCGCAATAATCGAAACGGCCAGTGGCAGCCCCACACCGGGCGTCTGCAACTCAAAATAGATGCCGCCGATTATCAACATGATGAGGATTCCTTGCACCACGGGATTTTGCAAAAAGCCCACCAAATTGTCGAAGAACGTGGGGGCATAACGTTCAATCGCATAATCGTCGTAACCGAGGCGCGAGACGACAATCTCATCGACGCTCTCGGCAAGCGCCTCGCAATAGCCCCAACGGAGCGCCTCGCGGGCGGTCAGGGTGAGTACCTTGGTCGAGTCGCACAGGCCGGGCACGACAATGCGCTCATCGACCATGGCCTCGGCTATTTGCGGATCGCGCCGCCATCGCAACTCGACTCCGCCGTCGGCGGCAGGCACGGTATCATACCCCTGCGCCTCGGCCGTGGAACGTATGGTGGCCCGCATATAGGATTGGTACTTGTCGGGCATGGCAGCCCCCGTCTGGTCGACGACGGTCGCCGCCCCGATATTGGCCCCCTCGCGCATGTAGATGCTGTCGCAGGCAATGGCTATCAAAGCCCCGGCCGACGCAGCGTTGTTGTCGATAAAGGCATAGACGGGTATGGGACTGTTGAGAATGAGCGTGCGTATCGAATCGGCATGCACGACCGTGCCTCCGTAGGTGTTGAGCCGCAGAATGATGGCCTGAGACTCCGCATTACGAGCCTCTTCGTAACCTTTCTGCATGTAACGCCAAGTCGTCGGACCGATTTCCTTGTCGATGTCGATGTGGTAAAAAAGAGGCTTGGCCGAAACGGTTTCGGCAGCCTGCATAGGCACCGGAAAGGTGAGAATGGAAAGGATAAGAAGGAATAGTAAATTTTTCATGACAACGGGTTCTGTGACGAAGTTACATTTTTTTATCGGAAAAACAGGTCAGCCGGGAAATATTTTCATCGGAATTTCACATGTAACTCTTTTTTATATAACGGGGCACACGGCATTAAAGGTGATAAAGCTATGTTATTTAACAGATTACAGATTTATTTTTATATTAAAAAATTTTTCTTTCGGCACCTGGCGCCCTATATTTGCAGGGTATTCACATGAATACACACCGTTACTCAATCATTACAAATTTTTTATCAATGGAATCACAACTGTTTGTGGAGAAGCTCTTGCAATTGCAAGACAATCTGCTGAATTTTGCCTACATGCTCACCAGCGACCGTGACGAAGCCGAAGACCTATTGCAAGACACAACCCTGAAAGCACTCGACAACCGCGACAAGTATATCGACAACATCAATTTCAAGGGTTGGGTTTTCACCATCATGCGCAACATCTTCATCAACAACTACCGCAAAGGCGTGCGTAACCAGACCATCATCGACCAAACCGAAGATTTGTACCACCTCAACCTGCCGCAAGAGTCGGGATTCGACACGCCCGACGGTTCGCTTTCGGTGAAAGAGATTTCAAAAGCCATCAACAAATTTCCCGATGAATATAAGATTCCCTTCTCGATGCATGTGGCCGGATTCAAATATCAGGAAATCGCCGAGAAGATGGGACTCCCGCTGGGTACGGTAAAGAGCCGCATATTCTTTGCCCGCCAACGGTTGCAGGTCATTCTCAAAGATTATCGGTAATCAGTTGGCGAAGTTGACGCAGAGGCCAAATTGCAACATGGCGGGATTGTAGGGATAATTGGGCATGAGGAAATAATTGTTGCCGCCGAACAGTCCCTGGTTGAAATGGGTGTACATGACATAGAAACGCACCATCTTCATCTTCATGTTGGCATAGACGTTCATAAGCGGATAATTGCCCACTTTCACCTCGTCCTGGGTGTGGAACGAGAGAGTGGCCGGCTGGTATGCCTCGGCATAGTAAGAGGTGTGGTATTTGCAATCGACCCCGAATTGCACCTGCAACACCTTGGCTATCTTGAAGTCGAGATACATCTGCGCATAGGCGCTCAAATCGGGCAAGGGTATCACTTTGGAGTCGCTCGATTTCTGATACACCGCTTCGAGGTCGAGGTTGAAGATGCCCCATTTTATCTTCTGCTTTACCATGGCACTGAAAATCTGCAAGATGCGGTCGTCTTGCCGGGGCAGGCAATCGTTGTCGAAATAGACGTGGTTCTGCACATTTTCGACACCGACATTAATGATGGTTCCGGTGGCCGGCAAGGAAAACTCCCCGCCTACACGGAATTTACGCGTCTTGCCGAAATTGTTTTCCCAAATGAAATGGTTCGAGACATAGTGCCGGTAATAAAATGCCGGCGTCAGATTCTTGAAGAAGCCGTAAGCCCGCAACTGCACCGTGGTCTTGCGTATGTTGAAACGGGTCTGTATCTCCCCGTTGATGTCGGTGGCACCCGCATCGACACCGATCAGGCCCACCTTCCCATCGACCGTGTATGTCAGCAATTCACCTTGTTGCTTCGACAGGACGCCGCCCACCCACAAGACATTCTCGGTATAGATTTTGGGGGATTGCACGACACTATACAAGGCGGCATTATCGCCGGCATCGAGCATCGGCGTTGAAGGAGGAGTGAGCATGATGCCGGGTATGACATCGCTCATCAACGTAAAGCGTCGCACCTCGTGCGTGAGGTAGGCCGACATGCCCATCTTGGCGTATTTGTTAAACCCTTCGAGCAACGAAATGCCCAACGTGTTTTTCAGCGACCAATATTGGGTCGAGTCATTGGTACCGTTTTCGCTGAAATAGGTGTTTTTGAAGAATGCCGTGTCTTCTCGTGCCGACTGATTGACAAACCGCCGCATGTTGTTGTTGTACTCTATCGTGTGGATAAAGCTGGTAACCGGCGTAAAGACTTCGACCGTGGTCGTATCGTCGACCTGTTGTGTCTTGTAAAATCCGAGATTGTAACGCTGGGTGAGATAATAGTTCTGCCCCCGCACCCGGTTGAAGGCATTGTAGAGATAAACGGGTATCGACTGCGAATCGAACGAGCCTTGTCCCGAAGCCACCTCGTCGGGGTCGAGAATAAACTGCGTGTCGGAAATGCCGCCATTCTCCTGCGATACGAAATTATAGGTATTGGCAAAGGCGTGCATCTGGTAACGGTCGCCTATGTAGGAACCGGCCACCTGCCACGACAAATCCTTATTTCCCTGGTGGTCGTAATTTCCTCGGGAATAGAGATATTGTATGCCGGCAGCTATGGCCAAACGCTTGTTGACGTTGCCCGAGAACTCGGCTTTGAGGTCTTCCTGCTTGGTCTGCTTTCCCCCGCCGAAGAGGTACGACGCCAGCGTCATGGGTATGCGGGTGTTGTAATAGGTATAGTTCGCCGGCGTATAGATAAGGTAGTCGTAGGGCTGCTTGAAGATGAATTGCGGCATATCGGGACGGTCGAAAAAGACCTTCGACATCGAGGCACCGCCCAAGTTTCCCGTGTAGGAATAGGCCGTGGAATAAGAAATGGGCAAATCGGTATTGTAGAAATTATCGATGAGCGTATCCATCGGTACCCGATAGGGTGTTCCCAAGGGCTGGGACAGCCGCCACGCATAGGGCTCTCCTATCACCTGCTTCTTGGCGGCATATCCACATATCACCGACCACGCCAAAAGAGAAAATACCAATAACCTCTTCATATTCGCGTGCAAATATACGCATAATACGCGAACAACTCCCATCGCTCTTCCTAAAAAGAGAGAAAAGGAGTTGCACTTGCTTACACAATCTTACGGAAAATCCCGGTTTGTCTTCAAAATAAAATCGGGGAATTGACATTTAATATTATTACAACAGCCGCTAAAAAACGAAAGAAGAGCGATAAATTTATTACTCTGTAATTTTCAATTTATTTGAAATAAATAATTTGTATTCATTAGAACAATCCTCTTTCTTGTAAACTATAACATCGGGCATCATATTTCCTATGGACTTTTTAGGGAGTCGCAAACATTCTGAATTACGCTTAAAATGTATCCATTCATTTATAAGATACACATTCTTATCCGGTAAAGTTTTATTTATGACATTTAATAGTTCACCTTCGGCAGCAAAATACGAGGTAAGCATCTTTTCTACAAGTATGACATCTTGGTGTATAGCTCTTTTATTAACTATTGTTCCTATCCAAATTTCATTAATATATGAAAACTCATTAATATGATGATTTTTATCGTTTAATCTATCCGTCAACAATTTTCTTTCTGCCTTACCAATATAATAATGAATCTGGTTTTTTAAGTTTTTCTTCTTTCCACTTATCAAATACAAATTAAACGTCGTCTTTTGAGAAATTTCCCATTTTCTAACTTGTTCTACCTGAAATGGGCCATACCACCTTACAACAAAAACTTTTTCCATATTTAATATTCAAACTCATTAGTTCCTATCGAAATATATCTAATGGCTCCTCCACTTCCAAATGGATAATCACTCACGTCTTTATTGAGATATGGTGAATCTGTAACTAAGGTACCATGAAAGCAGCATCTTTCTTTATTGAAACGAACCTTTTTTTCTTCATCATAGAAAGTCCACTCATAATTTTCAACTTTGATAACCGACCTTACTACACCACGATATACCCCTAACACATAAGATATTTTACATGCACGAGACCTTGCAATAGCCCAATATTTCCGTGTTTTTTCATAAATGTTTATTCTCTTATAAACGCCATGGGCTTTTGCATCATCAAAACTTCTATTCAAGCTAACCAATAATAAACAATCTTTTAGATGATCAATCTCTATCTTTTCGCAATCATAGATTGCACTTATTTCCTCCGCGGTTTTAATCCCTTCGTCCCACTGATGATGTCCACCTTGTATGTTAGCCAATACCTGTTCAGTATTAAATTTTGGATATGTAAGAAGATCTATAAGGACAGATTCTATTTGAAAAGCCTCTTTTTCAGACAATTTATGGCGAAGTATATAATATTCAACCTTTGCTCCGGAAGCAATAATATCACGAATCAAATTCAATTTTAAAGACTCATCATCTTCTTGAAGAGCTGCCTTGCAATGTTGAAACACTCTATTTCTACACCCCTTTCCGATATAAAATATCTTATTGTTTCGAGGGTCTATCAATGAATAGACATAAAAGCCTAATTCTTCTATAACCTTATCGCTAAATTTATCCATCTGTAATTTATATTCTTTTTCTCATGAAAGAAAACTCCGATCGAGAGGGAAGATTATTTTTTCTTGCGCCACCGCAGCTGCTTGCGCACGGGGCTCTCTTTCTTGAACATGTCGTTGTCGATAATGACGCGGAACGTGATGAGTTGCTGCGAACACCACTTCACACCGTCGTAGTGGTGCACCGAGGAGACTTTGAGGTCGAACTTCTCATTCTGGAACGGGTGCCAATAGGCTTCGAGACGGTTGTAGACGTCGTCGCGCGTGCGATAGAAGGCCGAGCCGGTATAGAGGCTCGACGCATAGCTCTCGTAATAGGGCATGAGACAACCGCCCATATAGAGGGTGTTGTAAAGCCCCAGTTTGAACTTCTCGACACGGGCCTCGACCTGCACGCCGTGGGGCTTCACATAGTGACCGACATAGGTGCGGTCGTTCTGTGCCGACTGCAACCAACCGACGCTCACTTTGAGCTTGTCGAACCATAAACGACCTCCCAAGTCGACCCCGACACGCGGATAGAACCAAATGTTGTCGACCACCCCGCCATCGACGCTGGTACCGGCATGGTGGTGCATCATCAGTTCATACTCGCCATATAACCACGAGAGGGGATAGTAGCGGCCCGATGTGTAAACGATGAATCGCTCACGCGTGGTCGTGGTCTGGTGACCGTCCCAATCGCAAAAGACCTCGATATAATTTTTTTCATCGGGGATATATTGCAGGAGCAATCCGTCGATGGTATTGTCGAAAAACTTGATGGAGTCACAGAAAAAGGCGTCGCTTCCCCCCCTTACTTGCCGGCGGGGTATGATACCGGCCGAGACGTTGAATCGGCTGTCGCGGTAATTGTAAAAGAAAAGGAAATTGAAATCCATATCGCAGGCCGGCGAGCCGAAATTGCGCAAGGCGGTCGCTCCCACCTGTATCGAATTTCCCCGCCAGCCAAGCCCTACCAACGGATTGATATACCCGCCAAAGATGGTCTGAGGCCAGTTGTACTTGCTCTTTCCGTACTCCCGGTTATCAAAAGTCATGTCGACATCGACACTCCACAAAAATTCTTGTGCCGACAGCGAGGCCGACAGGCAAAAGAGCAACGTTGCGAAACCAATTCTCCGGAGGAACTTCATCTGATGTATATTTTGGAAACGCTACAAAAATACGACAAATTCATAAAGAAACGCCTATGCCCGGTTATTTTGACACACGATTTTTTTGATGTATTTATCGGAATAGTTGTCCGTTTCTTTGTGTCTCAACAGGATTCTCTTCGCGGGAGATGAAAATGGGGCGGTAGGAACGTCGTCGGGAGGTACGCTCCCATGGGTGCCACGACGGGTATTTTCCCGACTTGAAAATGTATTGCAAAGGTTTCTCTCCTATTCACACCGTTCTCCACCGGCCACAATCTTTTCAGATGGCAGGAGACGGCACACGCAATCGGCCGTGAAAACTTCTCTCCCCCGGTTTGCTTCTGCACTCGTCTTTCACTATCTTTGTGCCGTTTTTTTCCAAAACAGTTTGTTTTTCATGACACAGTATTTCAAAAGATATACCGCACATTACCGTTCGTTGCTGACCATGGGTGTTCCCATCATGGTCGGGCAGTTGGGCGTTATCCTCACGGGGTTTGTCGACAACATCATGGTCGGTCACCACATGACCGACGAACTGTCGGCCGCATCGTTCGTGAACAACATTTTCATGCTGCCGCTCATGTTTGCGACCGGTTTTGCCATGGGCATCACGCCGCTTATCGGAGAACAGACGGGGCGGAACGAACTGCTGCGCGCGGGACAGACATTCCGATACGGGCTCTATGCCAACGGCATGCTGGCCATCGCACTCATCGTCATCATGGGGACGCTCTATTTCTTCCTCGACCGGCTGGGGCTGCCGCAAGAGTTGCTGCCGCTGATGCGGCCTTATTATCTGCTGCACCTCGTCGGGCTTGTTCCCGTGCTGTTGTTCAACGCGTTCAAGCATTTCGCCGACGGTACGACCGACACCCTCACCCCCATGTACATACTTCTGGCCAGCAACTTGCTGAACATCATTGGCAACACCCTCCTCATCTACGGATATGCCGGGTTTCCCGAATGGGGCCTTTTCGGAGCGGGTGTCTCGACGCTCATCGCCCGGGTGTTTACGATTGTGGCCGGGCTGTGGATATTCTTGTACCGGAAACGTTACCGCCGCTTCAAGGCCGGATTTTTCGGCCAACCGGGAAATGCCAAGCTCTACCGGCCCATTCTCACCATGGGCATACCCATCGCCTTGCAACTGGGTATGGAAACGGGATCGTTCAGCCTCAGCGTCATCCTCATCGGATGGATAGGCAGCACGGCCTTGGCGGCTCACCAAGTTGCCGTAACCTTCTCGACCATCGGATTCCTGCTCTATTCGGGTATCAGTGCGGCCATCACAATCGGTATCAGCAAAGCCCGCGGCAGCGGACAAAGTGAAGTGATAAGACCCATAGCCACGGCCGGTATACATCTTGTGCTGCTGCTCGTGCTGCTGGTTACAGGCGTCATGTTCTTTACCCGTCAGCATATCGGTTACATCTTCACCGACTCCCCTGATGTGGCCATGCTCGTATCGGCCATCGTCATTCCCATGATGGCTTATCAGTTGGGCGATGGCATGCAGATTTCGCTCGCCGGCGCACTGCGCGGGCTGGGTGTGGTGAAACCGATGGTGTGGATTGCTTTTGTCAGCTACTTCGTCGTGAGCCTGCCCGCCTCCTACGCATTTGCCTTTTTATGCCATGGCGAAGCCCCGGGGGTATGGTGGGGCTACCCGGTAGGTCTCTCTTGTGCGGCACTGCTCTTCTTGTGGAAGTTCTTGCAGAACAGCCGCCCCTCGGCTATCCGGCCGTAAGGCACTATTTTTTCTTCGGCGATTTCTTCCCGGAACCGCCGATGTTCCCCTCGTTCTTGCGGTTTTTCAATTGCATGGCCTCCCGACGTTTCGCCGGGTTGAAATTGGGATTGTAAGAGGCGACCTTGGATTTGTGTGCCGGCGTCTCGAAAGGGTGAGCCCCTGCCCCACGGCCATATAATTTTCCGAGCAAATCTTCCCGTCCCATGCGATGCAAGGCTTGTTCGATGCCCCGGCGCGCTTCGGGTTTGTACCAGAAAAAGAACTGACGCTGAGCCAATTTCTCTTCGGACGTGCGGGCGGTATATATCCGTTCGCCCGTATAGGGGTCGTAACCGGTATAATATATCTCGGTGGCAAGGGTCATGGGGGTGGGCGTAAAATCCTGCACCTGTTCGAGATGGAAATGGAGACTCTTGGTAATGGCCGCCAACTCGGCCATGTCGACGGCCTCACAAGCGGGGTGACTCGAAATGAAATAGGGTATGAGTTGCTGGTTGAGCCCCTCTTCGCGATTGATGCGTTCAAAAATGGTGCGGAACTGCTCAAACTGGCTGAATGCGGGTTTGCGCATACAACGAAGGACCCGCGACGAGGTGTGCTCGGGCGCCACTTTCAGACGCCCCGAGACATGCCGCGTAATCAGCTCCCGGGTATATTCCCGCGAAGCGGCATTGAGGGCTTCGTCGTCATTCCGATGCAACAGCAGGTCATAACGCACGCCGCTGCCTATGAAGGAGCGTTTTATCTCCGCTTTGGCATCGACCGCCCGATAGAGGTGCAACAGCGGACGATGGTCGACCTGCATATTGGGACATACCGCAGGCCACAGACACGAAGGGCGCTTGCAAACCCGACAAGCCGACGTCTTCTTTCCCGTCATGCGGTACATGTTGGCCGACGGCCCACCCAGGTCACTGAGATAGCCCTTGAAATCGGGCATGGCAATAATCTTGTCGACTTCACGCAAAACCGAAGCCTCGGAACGGGAAGAGATGAACTTTCCCTGATGAGCCGAAATGGTGCAGAAGGCACAACCGCCGAAACAGCCCCGATGCAACGTTATCGAGAACTTTATCATCTCAAAGGCCGGTATCGTTCTCCCCCGATAGCGAGGGTGCGGCAGTCGGGTAAAGGGCAAGTCGTATATGGCATCGAGCTCTTCGCCGGTGATGGGCGGAAAGGGCGGGTTAATTTTCAGGGCCTGGTCGCCGCACCGCTGCCACAGGAGACGCGCCGTGTAACGGTTGGACTCCTCCTCGACCCGGCAGAAATTGCGAGCCTGCACCTTCTTGCTGCGCAAGCACTCCTCGTGCGAAGCCAGCACACAATGAGTGTCGCTCTCTTTCTCGGCGGGCAGTTCCGAGACATTCCGCACCACGACCGTCTGCGGGACATCATGCAGAGCCGAGAGGGGTTCTCCGGCCCGCAAACGTCGGGCTATCGTGCGCATCGTCTCCTCGCCCATGCCATAAGAGAGGATATCGGCACCGCTCTCGATGAGAATGCCCGGACGCAAACAGTCCTGCCAATAATCGTAGTGGGTAACGCGACGCAGGGAAGCCTCGATACCGCCGATAACCACGGGCACGTCGGGATAGAGTTGTTTGAGTATGCGGGTATAAACGATGGTGGGATAGTCGGGTCGCATGCCGGCACGGCCGTCGGGGGTATAAGCATCGTCGGAGCGCAACCGTTTGTTGGCCGTGTAGTGATTGACCATCGAATCCATGGCTCCGGCCGACACGCCGAAGAAGAGTCGTGGCCGACCCAACTTCTTGAAGTCGCGCAAGTCGTCCCGCCAGTTGGGTTGCGGCACGATAGCTACACGCAGACCTTCGGCTTCCAACACGCGACCTATGACCGCCACGCCAAACGAAGGGTGGTCGACATAAGCGTCGCCCGAGAAGAGTATCACATCGACCCAGTCCCACCCCCGCTGTTCCAATTCCTTGCGGGTGGTGGGCAACCAGGACTGCATATCGGTACGGGGTGCTTGCATGGCTACTTCTGATTATAAAGGTCTTCGAGTTTCAACAGTTCATCGCGCAACCGGGCGGCCTCGATAAATTCCATGTTCTTGGCTGCGGCCACCATCTGACGGCGCACGTTTTCCATATTTTTTTTGAGTTGGTCCTTGCTCATGTAGCGCACCACCGGGTCGGCCGCCAACGACACATGCACCGTATCGAACTCCTCCTCGTAAGTAGGTTGAGAAGAGACAACGGGTGCCGGTTCAACGGGCTTTTCTTCCCGGCGTGCCAATGCCGTGTTGTAGGCTTTGCGTATGGCCTGCGGCGTAATGTGATGGGCCTCGTTATAAGCCAACTGTTTTTCGCGGCGCCGGTTGGTCTCATCGATGGTCTGCTGCATACTCTCGGTAATGCGGTCGGCATACATGATGACACGGCCGTTGAGGTTGCGTGCCGCCCGGCCGGCCGTCTGCGTGAGCGAGCGATGCGAACGCAGAAAGCCCTCCTTGTCGGCATCGAGTATCGCCACGAGCGAGACCTCGGGCAGGTCGAGCCCCTCCCGCAACAGGTTCACCCCGATAAGGACATCGTACACGCCCTTGCGCAGGTCGTCGATAATCTGTATGCGGTCGAGCGTGTCGACATCGGAGTGGATATAGTTGCAATGTATGTCGAGACGCAGCAGATAAGCATTCAACTCCTCGGCCATGCGCTTGGTGAGGGTCGTGACGAGAACCCGCTCGTTGCGCTCGACCCGTTGCTGTATCTCTTCGAGCAGGTCGTCGATTTGGTTGAGGCTGGGACGTACCTCGATGACGGGGTCGAGCAGACCGGTGGGCCGGATTACCTGCTCCACGACCACCCCTTCGCTGCGCATCAGTTCATAATCGGCCGGCGTCGCGCTCACATAAATGACCTGCGGCACCAGCGACTCAAACTCGGCAAAGGTCAACGGACGGTTGTCGATGGCGGCGGGCAGGCGGAAGCCATATTCCACGAGATTGACTTTCCGGGAATTGTCACCGCCATACATGGCGCGTATCTGCGGCACGGTAACATGGCTCTCGTCGATAATCACCAGGAAATCCTTGGGAAAATAGTCGAGCAGACAGAAAGGGCGGGTTCCGGGCATACGCCCGTCGAAATAGCGGGAGTAGTTTTCGATACCCGAGCAGTATCCCACCTCCTTTATCATTTCGAGGTCATAGGTGACCCGTTCATAGATGCGTTTGGCTTCGAGCTCCTTGCCTATCGACTTGAAAAATTCGACCTGACGTCCCAAATCGAGCGTTATCTCATCGACGGCGCGGTTGATGCGCTCTTTGGTCGTGACGAAAATGTTGGCCGGATAAATGTTGTAGCTGTCAAAACGGGAAACGGTATATCCCGTAGAGGGGTCGACACTCTCTATGGAGTCAATCTCATCTCCCCAAAACGTGACGCGCACAATCTCATCTTGATAAGCGGGATAGACGTCGACCGTGTCGCCCTTGACCCGGAAATTACCGCGTTGCAGGTCGACCTCGTTGCGCGAATAAAGGCCGTCGACCAGTCGTCGGAGAAAATCATTCCGTTCCATGCGCTCCCCCACCTTCACCTCGATCATGTTACTATGGAAATCTTCGGGATTCCCTATGCCATAGAGACAGGAGACCGACGAAACGACGATGACGTCTTTCCTCCCCGACAAAAGCGACGAAGTGGCAGCAAGACGCAAGCGGTCGATTTCTTCATTGATGGCCAAATCCTTCTCGATGTAGGTATCGGTCGTGGGGATATAAGCCTCGGGTTGATAATAGTCGTAATATGAAACAAAATACTCGACGGCATTGTCGGGGAAGAAATTCTTAAACTCGCTATACAGTTGCGCCGCCAACGTCTTGTTGTGGCTAAGAATGAGCGTGGGCTTCTGCACCCGCTCTATGACGTTGGCCATCGTGAAGGTTTTTCCCGAGCCGGTAACACCCAAGAGCGTTTGCGCCGGCAGACCTTCGACAATCCCGCGGGAAAGCTCGGCAATGGCTTCGGGCTGATCTCCGGTAGGACTATATGGCGAAACAATTTTGAACGGCATCGTTGTTGAATGGGATTTTATCGACAAAGATAATGAATGCTCTTCTTTGTGCAAAGGTTCAACAAGAATTAAAAAGGAAACACGAAAAAGATGAATATCGAAAAAGAGTGAGATAATGCGTTAAATTTCTCTTTTTTACTTTCATAATTCTCCCTGATTGTCTAACTTTGCGCAGTTATTCGTGTTCCTATGATAAAGAAAGCGGCATATTTGGGCATACTTCTGTTGATTTGCGCGTCGTGCGGCGAATACTACAAAGTGCAGAAAAGCACCGACTTGGACGTGAAATACCAGTATGCCAAGAAGTGCTTCGACACCGGCAAGTACAACCGAGCCTACACGCTGCTCGAAGACCTGGTTGCCGTGTTCAAAGGCACCGACAAGGGCGAAGAATCGCTCTACCTGTTGTCGCTAAGCCATTTTATGGCCAAGAACTATGACACGGCCGGAGACTACTTTGCCACATACTACCGCAGCTATCCCAAGGGCGAATATACCGAAATGGCTCGCTACTATTCGGGATTGAGTTACTACAACGACTCCCCCGACCCCCGTCTCGACCAAGCCATTACCTACAAAGCCATGGAGGAGTTGCAGATGTATATCGACTACTATCCCCGGGGTGAAAAGGTGACCGAGGCGCAGGATATGATTGTGAAACTGCAAGAGAAACTGGTCGAAAAAGAGTACTTAAACGCCACCACCTATCTCAACATCGGGAACTACTTGGGACGCAACTATTTCGAATCGGCCGTCATCACCGCACAGAACGCCCTGAAAACATTCCCCTATACCCAGAAAAAAGAAGACCTCCTCATGCTCATTTTACGAGCCCGCTACAAGGAGGCCGAAGAGAGTATCCAGGAGAAAAAAGGGGAACGTTATAGAAACACCATCGATGAATACTACGCCTACATCAACGAATTTCCCGACGGGAAATACCAAAAAGAGGCCGAGAGCATTTTCAAAAATGCCAGCAAGTATATCGACGACATAGATTAAAAACAAACCGAAATAAAAAATGGACTACAAGAAAACCAACGCACCGACCAACACCGTAACCCGTGACGTCATCGCCCTTTCGAGCGACACCGGCAACGTTTATGAAACGATACGCATTATCGGCAAACGTGCCAACCAGATAAGCGTGGAAATGAAAAACGACTTGGAAAAGAAGTTGCAAGAGTTTGCCTCATACAACGACAATCTCGAAGAGGTCTTTGAAAACCGCGAACAAATCGAGATTTCGCGCTACTATGAGAAATTGCCGAAACCGACCCTCATCGCCACCCAGGAATATCTCGAAGGCAAGGTTTACTATAAAATTCCCATGGCCGAGAAAAACGAAGAAATCTAATCTTGATGTCATAAGAACAGAGAAGCCGAAGCGGAAAAAATTCCTGCTTCGGCTTCTCTGTTTTCTCACGCACCGACATTTACCGGCGGACAAACGTCACATCGTCGATACAAGCCCAGGCTCCGGCCACCGCTTTGGCACGGAAACCTATTTCTACCTTTCCGCCGCGCACCCTGACACGCTCTATCTCTATCGTGCGCCATGTCGGTGAAGCCTTCTTTACCCGACAGGTATATCGCTTTTCACCACATTGCGCATACATCTCGAACCGCTCAAAACCTTCGCTGTTCTTCAACCGGGCTTCGAGCCGGTAGACCCCATCGGGGAGGTCGACATAAGGCGACGACTCGACCGTCTGGAAAACGTGACGCTCGAAATCGACCTTGTCGCTGATGTATAAAGATTTCTCCCCGATGACCTGTTTACGGTCGTCGGCGGTGTTCTCATAATTCAGGCGGGGAGAATCATCATCGCCCACCTTCACGGCATTTCCTTTCACGACCTCGGTGGCCCAGCCCAGCAAATAATCCTGGACGGGTTTGGCCGGACAGGGTATCGGACGACGGTCGGCCTCGAAACTACCGTTCTTCACATAGTTGTTCTCTTCGGCTACCCGCCACTCTCCCGTCCCGGCGTTGAGATACCAGGCATGCAGGGAGTTGAAGTAAGGCTCCTTGCCGTCGAACGACAAGGGACACCACTGGTTGTACCCCAAACCGTTGCCGGCAAAGTCGGCCCAGCGGTCGCCGCAATAAAGCACCGTCTCTTCGCGCGTACCGCGCACGGTGTAGAAAAATCCCGTCTGTGTCACATGGGCATAGTCGTCGGCACAACCGGGCATAATCTGCATGTCGTTGAGCGGTTCGTAAGGCCCGCGAATGTCATCGGCCACCAGATAATAGGCAAAGGAGGAATCCCAGCCATACAGGTTCGACGCGCACATATAGTAACGGCCTTTGTATTTGAAGAGACAATTTCCTTCACGACCCGCCCCTTTGAAGATCTGCGTGCAGTCGAGCAGGTCGGCCTGCCCGTCGCGTACACCTATCTCCGACACATAAATGCGGTTGCGGCCACGGCCATAAGAATAGATGAGGTAGGACTTGCCGGTATCTTCATCGACAAAAACCGTCTGGTCGCCCGTGTTGGGTGTACCAATCATCTCCTTCATCGAGATGCGCCGATGCCAGGTAAAGGGGCCGGTAGGCGTATCGGACAAGGCAAAGAGCACTCCGTCGTTGTTCTGCACCAACAAGACATATCGATTCCACTCCGGGAGATAGGCTACGCCCAAACGTCCCACCCACCCGGCATGGCCGTGCCGGGTGACCTCTTCACGGGTAAGGACGTCGCCCACGAAGGTCCAGTCGACCAGGTTATCGGAGCGATAACAAGTGACCGCCTCAAACGTACATTGCGGCCAGGTAACCGACGGGTCTTCGCGATATTGCCGGGCCTCGGCATAACGCACGCCATACCAATAGTAGTGCCGTTCACCGGTCTCGGCATCGGGATAACGGAATATCCCGCCGCCCTGGCTGTATATGGGCCGGCCGTCGACGGTATCCCAAAAGATGTCATTCACGATTTTCTTTTCTTCTCCGAGAGAATCGGTAACCTGCTCACCCGCCGCCACCGTTCCTGCGGCGAGGCAGAGAATGAGCGTCATAAAATATCTGACATTCATATCTATAATATAATATATTTACAATTTCACTTTCAGAATTTCGGGCTCACCCTCGTTGTGCATACGGTCGACCGCCGTCACCACATAGACGCACCGGCTCGCCCCGTCCCGATAGGGCAACCGGCAACGGGTATCCCGCACCGTAGCCACCAATGCCCGCGCATTGCCGAGGTCGACCGACTCGGCCGTATCGAAACGATACACGCAATAATAGGCGGCTTGCTGCATCACGTCGCGCGTCTTGTCGGCTTTCCATTCGAGGTAAAAACCGTCGGGGTACCAACGGGTATGCAACTTCTTCACGGCTTTGGGTGCCTTGCTGTCGATATGCGTATAAGCCGGGATAAGCGCCGGACAGGTAAAATAGTCACGCCGCAACTCATCGGAGGCACCTTTGTAATTATCGAAGAGTTGATAGCCCGACCAGAAACAGATGCCGGAGATGTGGTCGAGGTATCGCGAGAGAACCATCTTGTGTCCCAACTGCGAACGAAGCGGATTGGCATCGGCAGCATCGAGCGAACGGCAGACATCTTGTCCGATGTAGAGATGGCAACCGTCGGGGACATTCCGGTTCCACCAGCCGACCAACTCTTCATAACAGGCAGCCTTGTGGCCTATCTCCCAATAGAGTTGGGGGATAAGGTAATCGACCCAACCGTTACGGGCCCACAACAACACATCGGCATAGAGGTCGTCGTAGTTCTGCAAACCGCAGGTGGCGCTGCCGTCGGGTGAGGTCGTGTTATTGCGATAAATGCCAAACGGGCTTATGCCGAAGCGCACCCAGGGTTTTCGCCGTTTGATGTCGCGGGAGAGCTGAGAAATCAACGTATCGACGTTGCTGCGCCGCCACTCGTCGAGCGGGCGGCCGTTGCCATACAGGGCATAGCTGGTGGTGTCGGGGAAAGGCACCCCGTTGATGGGATAGGGATAGAAATAGTCGTCCATGTGTATGGCGTCGATGTCATAACGCGAGACGATGTCATCGACAACCCGACAGATAAACGCCTTTGAGCCGGGCATTCCCGGGTCGAAAAGCAACTGGCGCCCATACTCGACAAACCACTCGGGGTGCCGGTAATAGATGTGCGACGAGTCGAGTGCGACGGCCGTGTTGCACTGCGCCCGATAGGGATTGATCCAGGCATGGAACTCGATGTTGCGCCTGTGGCATTTCTCGATGAGGGCGGCCATGGGGTCCCAACCGTTCTCGGGCGCACGGCCTTGCGCCCCCGTGAGGAAACGGCTCCACGGCTCCATCTCCGAACGGTAGAAGGCATCGGCCTCGGGGCGTATCTGGAAGAGCAGCGCATTGATGCCCGTCTGTTGCAAGGTATCGAGCATCGCATCGAAATAGGCACACATCTGTACCGAATCCATTTCGGTGTACTGGGGCTGGTAAACAGTCTGTATCCAGGCACCCCGGAACTCACGCTTGGGAGTTTCCTGTGCCGATGGGGTATGAACAAAAGTGATAAAAAAGAGTATCAGAAGTAAGATTGAACGCATAATTTGGAGCGATTTTCCGACAAATGTAAAGTTTTTGGTGGAAAACAGAAAACATGCGGGCCGCTTTTTGAAAAGCGACCCGCCATATATTCCGGAGCTATTCACTCAACATCGGAAAAGGTTAAGTACATTCATCTATCCTGAACCGCGCTCAATTTCATCTATTCAGCGGCACACAACTCATATACCTCACCGGGAGCCGTCTCTATATCGTAGTAATAGACAGGCGAAGCAGGCTGTGTCGTATTGATGGGCGCCTCGGGCGAAATGAGCGGACGGCGTATCGACTGGGGTTCGAGCAAGAGACCCGGCGTTTCGGACACCGATTGGAGGGGTTTGAGCTCAACTCCGTTGCATGTGAGGGGCACGGCCGAACGCACGCGCAACGTACCGCCGATGGTGGAACGGATTTGCGCCTTGTCGAGCGCACCTTCGCTCCACGACATCTCTTCGAGGGTGAAACCGCCCCGGCAGCGCAGCCCTTTCACCGTTCCCGTGCGCCATACGTCGGGCAGGGCGGGCAAGAGGTGCACCGCTCCGGCGTGGCTCTGCACCAGCATCTCGGCAATTCCGGCTGTGCAGCCGAAGTTTCCATCGATTTGGAAAGGCGGGTGGGCATCGAACAGATTGGGGTAAGTGCCGCCATTCTGCCCGCTTTCGTCGGTCGTGGGACGTATCTGCTCGGTAATGAGTTTATAGGCGTGATTTCCGTCGAGCAGGCGAGCCCAAAAACAGACCTTCCACCCCATCGACCAACCGGTCGAGTGATCGCCTCGGCCATAAAGCGTTTTCTTGGCCGCCTCCATAAGTACCGGGGTATTGTAGGTTATCTGCCTACCCGGGTAAAGGCCCCACAGATGCGACACATGGCGGTGACGGTCACGGGGATTGTCCCAGTCTTCGAGCCACTCCTGCAACTGACCCCACCTACCTACCTGCATGGGAGCCAGCTGCGAAGCCACTGTTCGCAGCGTATCGACAAAGAGGCTCTCCTCTCCCATCGCCGCGGCGGCGTCGATGGTGTTATAGAAAAGGTCGTAGACCATCTGGTTGTCCATCGTCGTACCGGCTACTATGACAAAGGAACGCTTGCCGTTGACCGAGGGGGCATTTTCGGGCGAATAGGAGGGCGCGACCACAAGCCATTGGTTTTTGGGCTCGCGCACCAAAAAGTCGATGTAAAATTCGCAGGCGCCTCTCATCAGGGGATAGACCGTCTGCAAATATGTCGTATCTCCCGAGAAGAGGAAGCGGTCCCACAGATGCTGGCAGAACCACGCATTGCAAGTGGGCCACACGCCATAACGGGGGCCGTCGACCGCACCGGTCGAAGCCCAAATGTCGGTATTGTGATGCAGTGTCCAGCCACGACAACCGTACATGGCCGCCGACTGCCGCCCCTGCACCGCTACGCGCTTCACCAAATCGAGAAACGGCTCGTGCATCTCGGCAAGGTTGGTCACCTCGGCCGGCCAGTAATTCATCTCGACATTGATGTCGGTGGTATATTTTCCGTCCCAGGGGGCACGCAACTTGTAGTTCCATATTCCTTGCAGGTTGGCGGCCTGTCCGCCGGGTTGCGAGCTGCATATCAAGAGATAACGGCCAAACTGGAAATAGAGCGCGGCCAGTTGGGGGTCGAAATTCTTTTCAAACTCCCGCACCCGCACGTCGGTAGGTTTGGCCGCCTGCGCGTTCTCTCCCAGGTCGAGCGAAACGCGATCGAAATATTTGCGGTACGCAGCCGTGTGATTCTGTATCGCCTTGTCGTATTTTCGACCGGCATTTTTGAGATATGAATAAGCCATCTTCTCGGCATTGCCCGAGACATCTTTGTAATTGACAAAGTTGGTTCCCACCGAGACATAAAGTGTTACCTCATCGGCACCCGAGACATGCAACAACGTGTCGCCCACCATCTCACAACGGCCGCCCTTACGGTCGATGCGGGTGAGCGTCGTAAAACGCACTTTGCCCTCGATGCCTTCATGGTCGTTGGCCCGGGCGTCGAGTCGCAAAATATTGCGTCCCTCGACCGTGCGGGTACTCTCCTTATAGGGTGTGGAATAACGTGCCGAGAACGAGATTTTCCCTTTTTCCGAAGCCGTGAGACGGACGATGAACAGTTGGTCGGCAAACGAAGTAAACGCTTCCCGGCAATAGGTTACCCCGTCGGCCTTGAAACGTGTCGTGGCCACGGCACGGGCGATGTCGAGTTCACGGTAATAATCGGTATAACCGTCGACGCTCTCAAAGTCGAGATGCAGCGAACCCACGGTCTGGTAAGGCATGCCGTTGGCTCCCGCAGGCGAGCAGATGGCCGGGCCGCACAACTCCTGCGCCTTCATGTTCTCACCGGCAAAAATGAGGCGGCGTATCTCACCGAGAGCCTCCTTGGCCTTGGGATTGGTATTGTTGTAGGGAGAACCTCCCCATATTGTCTCCTCGTTCAGTTGGAACTGCTCGTGTACCGGGTCGCCGAATACCATCGAGCCCAGACGTCCGTTGCCCAACGGCAACGCCTCGACCCACAACGCGGCGGGTCGCTCATACCACAACTTCATGGCATTGTCGGCGAGCGCCTGACCCCAGGTCATGCCGCAAAGCAGCACCGACAAGCAAATGTGTTTCATATTCATACTCGTTAGTTTTTCTTGTTTATTCAACAAATATACCCTATAAGAACTCTCGTTCCAAGCATTGGCCAAAATTTACACGCTTTTGCAACAATTCTGCACAAAACCGGGACTTGCCGAAAGAGTCTTCCATCGGGAGTCACACAAAAACCGGATAAGTTTCAAAACGTACGGCCGTTTCGGTTTCGAATTTGCCGTTTTTTAACTACTTTTGCAGCCGAATAATCAGGAGTTGCCGGCAAAGGCACCCGCGATATGTTTGGCATTGCCGGCTCCTTGCATTATCTTTGCAGACAAAATTTTTAAGAAAAAGCAAGACGATGGATATTGCAACGAAGTACAACCCCGCCGACGTGGAAGGCAAGTGGTATGAATACTGGCTGAAAAACGGCTATTTCAAGTCGAAACCCGATGGTCGCGAACCTTATACGATAGTTATCCCGCCCCCCAACGTCACGGGTGTGCTGCACATGGGGCACATGCTCAACAACACCATTCAGGACATTCTCGTGCGCCGCGCCCGCATGACCGGCAAGAATGCCTGCTGGGTACCGGGTACCGACCACGCATCGATTGCCACCGAGGCCAAAGTCGTGAACAAGTTGGCTTCGCAAGGCATCAAGAAGAGCGACCTCACCCGCGAAGAATTTCTCAAACATGCGTGGGACTGGACCGAGACACACGGCGGCATCATTCTGAAACAACTGCGCCGCCTGGGCGCCTCATGCGACTGGGACCGCACCGCTTTCACCATGGACGAGACCCGCAGCCGCAGCGTCATCAAGGTATTTGTCGACCTCTACAACAAAGGGCTCATCTACCGCGGCGTGCGCATGGTAAACTGGGACCCGAAGGCGCTCACCGCCCTCTCCGACGAAGAGGTCATCTACAAGGAAGAGCACAGCAAGCTCTACTACCTGCGCTACATGATAGAGGGTGAAGCCGACAAATATATCGTCGTGGCCACCACCCGACCCGAAACCATACTGGGCGATACCGCCGTATGCGTCAACCCCAACGACCCGCGTTACGGCTACCTCAAAGGCAAACGGGTCATCGTCCCGCTCGTAGGCCGCTCCGTACCCATCATCATGGACGACTATGTCGACATCGAATTCGGTACCGGCTGTCTGAAAGTGACCCCCGCCCACGACGTCAACGACTATATGCTGGGCGAGAAATACAACCTGCCTGTCATCGACATCTTCAACGACAACGGCACTATCAGTGAGGCCGGTGGCTTGTATGTGGGCCAAGACCGTTTCGACGTGCGCCGGCAGATTGCCGAAGACCTCGAAAAGGCCGGTCTGCTCGAAAAGGTCGAAGACTACAACAACAAGGTAGGCTACTCCGAACGCACCAACGTCGTCATCGAGCCCAAACTCTCGATGCAATGGTTCCTCAAAATGGAACACCTCGCCCAAATCGCCCTCAAACCGGTCATGGACGACGACATCAAGTTCTACCCCGCCAAGTACAAAAACGCCTACCGCCACTGGATGGAGAACATCAAAGACTGGTGCATCTCCCGCCAACTGTGGTGGGGACACCGCATACCGGCCTACTTCCTGCCCGAAGGCGGCTACGTCGTTGCCGAGAGCGACGAAGAAGCCCTGAAACTGGCCCGCGAGAAGAGTGGCAATGCCGCCCTCACGCTCGACGACCTGCGTCAGGACGAAGACTGCCTCGACACCTGGTTCTCCTCGTGGCTGTGGCCCATCTCCCTCTTCGACGGCATCAACAACCCCGGCAACGAGGAGATACGCTACTACTACCCCACCTCCGACTTGGTTACCGCCCCCGACATCATCTTCTTCTGGGTGGCCCGCATGATTATGGCCGGCTATGAATACGAAGGCCGGATGCCCTTCAAGAATGTCTACTTCACCGGTATCGTGCGCGACAAGATAGGCCGCAAGATGTCGAAGTCGCTCGGCAACTCGCCCGACCCCATCGAACTCATCGACCGATACGGCGCCGACGGCGTGCGCATGGGCATGATGCTCTCGGCACCGGCCGGAAACGACATACTCTTCGACGATGCCCTGTGCGAACAAGGCCGTAACTTCAACAACAAGATATGGAACGCCTTCCGTCTCGTCAAAGGCTGGACGGTCGACGACAACCTGCCCCAACCCGAGTCGGCCCGCATCGCCACCAAGTGGTTTGCCGCCATGCTCGACCAGGTCAACGCCGAGATGGCCGACCTCTTCACCAAATACCGCCTCTCCGAAGCCCTGATGGCCGTGTATAAACTCTTCTGGGACGAATTCTCCTCGTGGTACCTCGAAATGATAAAACCGGGCTACCAACAACCCATCGACCGCAAGAGCTACGACGCGACACTCGGATTCTTCGACACGCTGCTCAAACTGCTCCACCCCTTCATGCCCTTCATCACCGAAGAGCTGTGGCAACACCTCTACGACCGCAAAGAGGGCGAAAGCATCATGATAGAGCAGATTCCCGCACCCGGCACCGCCGACAGCGCCTTGCTCGCCGCCGTCGAGAAAGCCAAGGAAATCATCGCCGGCGTGCGTACGATACGATTGCAGAAAAACATTCCCAACAAGGAGCCGCTGACGTTGCAAGCCATCGGTACCCATGAAGGCAGTTGCGATGCCGTCATCACCAAGCTGGGCAACCTCTCGGCCATAGAGACGGTTGCAGCCAAAGACGCCACGGCCGCTTCGTTCATGGTGGGAACGACCGAGTATGCCGTACCGCTGGGAAACAGCATCGACGTGGAAGCCGAGATAAAGAAACTCGAAGAGGAATTGAACTACCAACAAGGCTTCTTGCGTTCGGTACTCGCCAAGCTGGGCAATGAACGCTTCGTCAACAACGCCCCTGCCAAAGTGGTGGAGATAGAGCGCAAGAAACAGGCCGATGCCGAAAGCAAAATCAAATCGCTTGAAGAGAGCATCGCCGCCCTCAAAAAATAAGAAAGTAATTTCAATCAAAGCAAAGGGGCTGCTAAAAGCAGCCCCTTTGCTTTGATACCCCCCAACAAAAATGTTAATATTTAAAACATGTAGTATGATTTATTTACGAATAAAAGAGATATATTATCTTTGCAAAAATTTTATAGAAAAAGAATGCAACTTTCAACAGGAAACCGCCTCCGATCGTTTGACATATTGAAATTGTTTGCCATATTTCTTGTCCTTTGGGGGCACTGCATTCAATATTTCTTATCAAGCGAACCCGTCGACGAACCCCTATACCGCACGATATACGCCTTCCACATGCCCCTTTTCATGATGATATCGGGCTATTTTGCGGCATCGTCCATGCATATTAGGCTCAATGACTTTCTGAAAAAAAAGAGCGTCCAACTGCTCCTTCCCTGCCTTACATGGGGTATTCTCATTAGTTTTCTTATTCGACCTGCGCTCGACTCATCATTCATCGATTCCCTACTCCATTCCTTTCGAGGTGGATTCTGGTTTTTGAAAAGTTGTTTTATCTGCTACTTAATTGCATTCTTGGGATACCGCTGCAATCTGAAAAGGGGAACGAGGATTGTCCTGACTCTATTTTTCAGCCAAGTCATTCCTTTTTATCAAGTCCATCTGATGTATCCGGCATTTTTACTGGGACTGGAATTAAACAATTCTCCCGAAATGATGCGGAAACTTAAATCGGTTTACCCCCTCATCGTTCTGTCTTTTATCGTCTTACTCTGCTCTTGGGACAAAAGCTTCTGGTTTTCCCCCGATTTAAAAGAGTCCATCATCAACAGAGATCCATATCCCCTTCTCGAATATGGTTACAAAAGAACATATCGCATCATCATCGGTATAGCCGGAAGCCTCTCTTTCATCTTTTTATTCCGAAAACTCTTCGATAAAGACTCCAACCCGAAGTTTTTCGAAATATGCAGCTCTTGGGGACAATATACCTTGGGAATTTATATCCTTCAAAGCTATATAATAGAAGTTTTATTAGCAAGATATTTAAACTTTGACCATCTGAATTTCTACCTCTTTAATTTTATAGTTGCTCCATCAATATCCATTATCATATTGATTGTCTGCGTTTTTATAATCAAGGCCATTCACAAATCGCCTGTCTGTGCGTTCTGGCTTCTGGGGAAATTTCCCCGGCGGACAAATCATTGTCCCAATAAATAACCTATTCAACAAAAAACGTCCGGAAAGATAAAAGTTCCCGGACGCAAATATTGAGGTTTCATTTTTAGCCGGGACGACAACATGCCATGTTGTTGATGATGAACGACATGGAAACCTCGTTCTCGCGTTCCGACATAACGGAAGCAAAACTCCAATGTAATCTTTCATTTTTGCAACAGGCCGTCAGATATTAAAATCGGTTGGTCTGTTTCTTTGTTCCAAAAGTCCACTTCCGGCCGCACACTTTATATTTTTCGTTTATCTTTATTGCGGGACATCGACAATCGTTGCATCAGCAAACAAATGGCTGTTCCAATGCATACACGACAAACAATACCAAAAACAACTTCACAAACATATAACCCATATGAAAAGATTGGCATACCTCATTCTCCTATTGACAATCGTCTCCGGTTGTTCCGAAGAAGAAGTAAAAATCGACATCGCAAATTGTACCTACTCACGCACCCTTCCCGTATTGTTTATCAACACCGAAGAGAACAAGCCCGTCGTCTCGAAAGAGGAATATGTCAACGCCACCTACTATCTCGAGACATTCGATCTCAACGGCTACGAACCGATAGGCAGCGAAGCAGAACAACTGCCTTTGGAGATTCGCGGACGCGGAAATTCCTCATGGAAAAAAGATAAAAAACCATATCGCTTGAAATTGGGCAGCAAAGCCACTCCACTGGGAATGAACAAAAGCAAACATTTCGTCTTGTTAGCCCATGTGGGAGCATACAGCCAGTACTTGACCGAAACGGCAGCCTTCAAGTTAGGCAAAGACATCGGTCTGGCCTGGACGCCCGAAGCCGAGCCCGTAGAAGTAGTTGTAAATAACGAATACAAAGGGCTCTATTTCCTCGTAGAAAATATCCGTGTGGATGACAAACGGGTAAACATCACCGAGCAAGACGACAACTGCACAAACGCCGACGAAATCACCGGAGGCTGGCTGCTCGAAATCGACAACTACAACGACCCCGACCAAATAAAATTTGTCAATGGCAGCGGTTACATCATGCACATCACACACAAAAGCCCCGAAATTCTCTCCAAAGAACAAGAGTCTTACCTGCGTCAACAGATGAAAGCCATAGACGATGCCGTGTATGCTGACGATAAAAACTCCACCACCTGGGAAAAATATATCGACATCGACGCCCTCGCCCGTTATTATATCATACAAGAAATTTTCTGCAACGGCGACGCCTTCGCAGGTAGTTCCTATTTCTATAAAAACAGAGGGAATGACACCAAATGGATATTCGGTCCCCTGTGGGATTTCGGAAATTCATTCGAGGGTGGTGCCCGCAACTTCTTCTACGAAAAAGGGAAAAGACCCCGTTGCTGGATTAAAGAAATCGCCAAATACCCGCGTTTCCAAGAACATGTACGCAAAGTATGGAACGAGTTTTATCCCGCCAAATACGAACCGATATACACATTTATCGCCGAAATGGCTCAACGTTGTGCCGAAGCTGACAAATGCGATGCAAAACGCTGGCCGCAATACAACAAAGGCGACACAGAAAGCAAAAAAAGACAGCTCTTTGAAGTCCTGCAAAACCGCATAGACTTCTTGAACAGCGAATGGTCCAACTAAGGGTCCGCAAACCATTGATTCTAAAAACATAACCAAAGCCCTATGCATATGAGAAAATATATTCTTTCCCTACTGATACTTTTACTGGCAGCACCAATAACCGCCCAAGCTGATAATCACGCCGAAAAAAACAGCAGATACCGAGGTTTTGTAGAATTGGGAACCTCTTTCAACGTGGGATTCTACAACCCCAGAGGAACAGGCTCAATAAGCACCACCCACGGATGCCAAATCAATTCCCATCTTTTCGTAGGAGCAGGTCTGGGTTGCGAATATCACGAAATGGGCAAAAGATGGTTTTTGCCTCTGTTTGTTGATTTTCGAGTCAATATTTCAGACCGGAAATTCACCCCATTCTTCGGGCTAAAAGCCGGTTATGCTCTGGGCAAAAAAAGTTCTGACAAGTTAAATCCCGGATATTACGTCAATCTGACCGCATTTGGCGCCCGACTGAAAATCACCCCAAAGTTGGCGATGAACATGAGTATCGGGTATAATTATCAACAGTGCGTCCATGAAGAAAAATATTACCACTACCGAAACGGAAGTTTTTACTTCTACGATTCCTACACAAGAAGGCTCCACCACCACGGTCCCTCCTTACGCATAGGAGTAGAATTCTAATCACAATATAAAACAAACGCCCGACTTTTCTGTCGGGCGTTTGTTTTTCGGCATTAGCAATCTCACGACTCGCGTTCAATCGCGGCGGTAATAGGCCATGTCGTTGATGTCGAACGACTGGATAAAGGCGGCATTCTTGCGTACTTCGGCTTCGGCATAGCGGGTATAGACCTCGGCCGAGGTACGGAACGACTCGTTGCGTTCGGTATCGAGTATGAGCAGATGGGCCATGATGATGTGTCCGGCCATCTCGACCATGCGGCGGGCATGGAAGTCGATATAGTCGTTGTCTTTCGTAGCCGTTACTTTCTCGACAGCGGCCTCATAGAGGGCGGTAAGCTCTTTGAGACGGGCACGCAGCGGTTGCAAGTCGCCCGACACCTCCTGCTCCTCATAGTAGTGCATCATGTGGAGGTATGTACCGGTAGTGACGTGGCGTATGGCCGCCACCACTTGCAACTGGGTGGTTCCCTCGTATATCGACGTGATGCGGGCATCGCGGTAGATACGCTCGCAGGCATAGTCTTTCATGAAACCCGAGCCGCCGTGTATCTGCACGCAATCGTAGGCGTTCTGATTACAGAACTCGCTGCCCATACCCTTCGACATGGGCGTGAAGGCGTCGGCCTGCTTTTGGTAACGTTTCATCTCGTCGCGCTCTTCCTTTTCGAGTTTGCGCTCTTTCGAGATGTCTTCGAGCGTCTTATACATGTCGACAAAACGGGTGGTCTCGTAAAGCAGCGAACGCGACGCGTCGAGTTTGGCCTTCATGAGCGAAAGCATCTCCGACACGGCGGGGAACTCGATGATGGCCTTGCCAAACTGGCGACGTTCACGGGCATAGGTGAGGGCTTCGCGATAGGCAGCCTCGGAGACTCCCACCGACTGGGCGGCGATGCCGAGACGGGCGCCGTTCATCAACGCCATCACATACTTGATAAGCCCCATCTTGCGGTCGCCGCAGAGCTCTGCCTTGGCATTGCGGAACACCAGTTCGCAGGTAGGCGAACCCTTGATACCCATCTTGTTTTCGATGCGACGCACGGTAACACCACCGTCGTTCTTGTCATAGATAAACATCGACAGGCCACGGCCGTCTTTGGTGCCTTCCTCGGAGCGGGCAAGCACCAGGGAGATGTGTCCGTCGCCATTGGTGATGAAGCGTTTCACCCCATTGAGATACCAGCAACCGTCGGCCTCGCTGTATGTGGCTTTGAGCATGACCGATTGCAGGTCGGAGCCGGCATCGGGCTCGGTGAGGTCCATCGCCATGGTCTCGCCGGCGCATACGCGGGGCAAGTAGCGTTGTTTTTGGTCCTCGCTGGCAAACTCATAAATGGTTTCGGCGCAATCCTGCAAGCCCCAAATGTTTACAAATCCGGCATCGGCACGGCTCACCATGTCGGCGGCCATGATATAGGGAACGAGCGAGAAATTGAGTCCTCCGTAACGGCGGGGCAGGGAGATTCCCATGAGACCGGCTTTTACCAAGGCATCGAGGTTACGAGCCGTACCTGCGGCATACACGACATGCCCATCGACGACGTGGGGACCTTCGTGGTCGACGCTCTCGGCATTGGGAGCGACAATGTCGCCACAGATTTCGCCGGCAATTTCGAGAACTTTCTCATAACTGTCCATGGCGTCTTCATAATCGACGGGAGCGTAGTCGTATTTCCGGGCATCGGCATATTCGCGTTCTTTCAGAGCCACAATCCGCTGCATGAGCGGGTGGGTCAAGTGATGTTTCAAATCACTGTTATCGGTATAAAAATTGGCCATAATCCTCGGTTATTTGCTGTTTTTCTTATAATATTTTATCATTTTGGGCAATACCTCCTCGACCGTGCCGGTAATGACGTAGTCGGCAATGGTATTGATGGGTGCGTTGGGGTCGCTGTTGACCGATATGATAATCGAACTGTCCTGCATACCGGCGATGTGCTGTATCTGTCCCGAAATGCCACAAGCGATATAGAGCTTGGGGTGGACGGTCACACCGGTCTGCCCGATTTGGCGGTCATGGTCGGTAAATCCGGCATCGACGGCGGCACGCGAGGCACCTACCTGGGCGCCGATGGCGTCGGCCAGGTCGAAGAGCAACTTGAAGTTCTCCTTCGAGCCCACGCCATATCCGCCGGCCACGATGATGGAGGCCGACTTGATGTTGATTTTCGATTTCTCCATCTGACGGTCGATGACCGAAACGACGAAGTCGGTATCGGAGACATATTTCGACACATCGAGTTTCACGATTTCACCTTTGTGGGCGGGGTCAAGAATCTCTTTTTTCATCACCCCCTCGCGCACGGTGGCCATTTGGGGACGGCACTCGGGATTGACAATCGTCGCCACGATGTTTCCACCGAAAGCGGGACGTATCTGATAGAGCAGGTTCTCGTAGGTCTTCGCCTCTTTCTTGTCTTCGAACGTACCAATTTCGAGCGAGGTGCAGTCGGCCGTGAGACCGCTGTGGAGCGCCGACGATACGCGGGGGCCGAGGTCACGGCCTATGCAGGTGGCACCCATGAGGCACACTTGGGGTTTCTGCTCGCGGAAGAGGTTGATCAACACCGAAGCATGGGGCTGCGAGGTGTAGGGATAGAGACGGGCGTCGTCGGCCAGATAGAGGGTATCGACGCCATACGGGAATACTTGTGCGGCAACGTCGTCGAGTTGATGGCCGATGACGAGCGCTTCGAGTTTACAATGGAGTTGATTGGCCAGGGAACGTCCCTTGGTGAGCAGTTCGAGGCTGACGTCGGCAATAACTCCGTCTTCTATTTCGCAATATACAAATAAGTTGTTCATGTCGTTTGTGTGTTTTGCGAGGCGGCTCCGGGGAAAAGGGAAGCCGGCCACGACAGGTTACTATCCGATGGTATGATTCACAATGAGTTCCTTTATCAATTCCTCGACATCGGCATCAGAAGCGGTCAGCGTTTTGCTCTCCTTGGCTTGGAAGACGATGTTCTCGATTTGTTTCACCTTGGTGGGCGAACCGGCCAATCCCACCTGCGAAAGGTCGGCGTCGACATCGGCCACGCCCCACTCGATGAGGTTGAGGTAGGGACGCTCTTCGCACAAGGCGCAGAAATAGGAACTGTCATCGGCCTGGCGTTCGCTGGGAGTCTTGGCATATTTATACTTTTGCAATGCCTTGGCATTACGCGGGCGGCATTCGTCGGCCGAACCGTTCACCGTAATCACGGCCGGGAAAGGCGACTCGACGGTCTCAACGCCCCGTTCGAGACGGCGTTTCACTACGACTTTGCCACCTTCGGCACTCAATATCTCCTCGGCATAGGTAATTTGGGGTATGCCCAGTTTCTCGGCCACCTGCGGGCCCACTTGTGCGGTATCGCCGTCGATGGCCTGACGTCCGCCGATAACCAGGTCGAAATCGCCCATCTTGCGCACGGCACACGCCAACGCGTATGATGTGGCCAAGGTATCGGCGCCGGCAAAGGCTCGGTCGGTGAGCAGCACACCACCATCGGCACCGCGATAGAGGCCTTCGCGAATGATGTCGGCAGCACGGGGAGGCCCCATGGTAAGGAGTTTCACTACGGTTCCGGGATATTTCTCTTTGAGCTGAAGGGCTTGTTCGAGCGCATTCAGGTCTTCGGGATTGAAGATGGCGGGAAGAGCGGCACGGTTTACCGTTCCGTCGGCTTTCATGGCATCTTTCCCTACGTTTCGGGTATCTGGCACCTGCTTGGCAAGTACCACAATTTTTAGACTCATAGGTTATTTGGTTTTATTATGTTCGGATTTTCAAAACCGAATGATTCATTTTACAAATATATGATTTTTGCCGCAGAATTGCAATACATCACACAAAAAATGGAACTCTCGCCCTTATTCTGTCACATCACTCACGGCCACCCGCCACAACTCCACTCCCCCCAAAAGCAAAAAGAGAAACAAGTTACACTCGTTTCTCTTTTTCCCAATCCTTATTGATGAATCATCGCAAAACTTCGAGCAAAGCCGGCATCATAACCTGAATAGAATGCTCATTTTGCGCCGTAAACAACAGGCCATCAATCTCATAAGGGGCATCGGTGGCATATCCTCGCTGTATGGCGACTTTGGCCATGGGGTGCACAGACACTTTTTTCCCGGCAGTAATTCCAGCCTTTTCAAATATCAAAGCAGCAGCACAATGCCCTATTATCAATTTTTCCTTGGCGGCAAATTCTCGAATGACATCAACCATCGCCAAATTATATGACTCGGAGGCATGCGCCTGAAATGCCGGAATGGCATCTCCACAGGAAAACACCAACGCATCAAAATCATCGGCGTGCCCTTTGAGAGAAAAGACGACATCATCGGCCTTCAATGCAACGCCCGAATTGGCATGAATCGCCGTCGTATCGGACACGGCATACAGTTTGAACTCAATCTTGTTTTCATAAAAAGTTTCCAAATAGGTAAATAACCCCAATCCATTCACCGGATTCACGGCTAAAACTGCGACTTTCTTTGCCATAACGTTTTTCTTTTAGTAAGACGATAGTTACTTTTAATATGTTTCTTATCTTTGTATAGCAAATGTCGGAAGAAGAATATAAACACCCAAGAAATAACATTATAATCAGGTAGTTACAAACAAGTAACCTTTATTGGAAATTAGGACGATGCAAAATGTTAAAAATATGAAAACTTTTTATCACGATGGAATATGTCCTGTGCGCGACATCTTGTCTCACATCGGAAGCAAATGGTCGGTACTGATACTCATCTCTCTGAATGCCAATGGGAAAATGCGATTCTCGGACATACAACGAAGCTTGGACGACATTTCGCAACGAATGCTCACCGTTACATTACGGATTCTTGAAAAAGACGATTTGATAAATCGACAGGTCTTTCCTGAAATTCCCCCAAGAGTTGAGTATGAACTGTCACAAAAAGGGAAAAGTTTTATACCCTTGTTGACAGAATTGGTGAATTGGATTACGACCAATTACCATCTCGACTCTTCCCGAGGAGAATAAAAATCTTTTCGGAAAGGAATTTTTATTCGAGCTCTTCAAATAGAACAAACCCCGCAGGAGGGGGTAAAATCTTCCTGCGGGGCTGCCCGAAAAAACGGTCTGCCGTGTAACCTACAAAATACCTTGCGCCAACATGGCTTTGGCCACTTTCATAAATCCGGCGATATTCGCACCCTTCATATAGTTGATATATCCATCGGGTTCGGTACCGTATTTCACACATTGGGCATGTATGTCGCGCATGATGTCGTGCAGACGGTTGTCGACCTCTTCGGCACTCCAACTGATGTGCATGGCGTTCTGCGTCATTTCGAGACCCGAGGTAGCTACACCACCGGCATTGACCGCCTTACCGGGTCCATACATGATATGGTTCTGAATGAAAAGGTCGATGGCTTCGGGACGGCAACCCATGTTCGAAATTTCACCGACACAGATCACGCCATTGTCGATGAGGCGACGGGCATCGTCGGCATCGAGCTCGTTCTGCGTGGCACAAGGCAGGGCGATGTCGACCTTCTGTTCCCACGGACGACGGTCAGGGAAGAACTGCACCCCAAACTTCTCGGCATAGGGAGCGACAATATCGTTGCCCGAAGCACGCAGTTCGAGCATATAATCGATTTTCTCACCGCTCACTCCGTCGGGGTCATAGACATATCCGTCGGGGCCCGACAAGGTAACCACTTTGGCTCCGAGCTGGGTAGCCTTGGTGACGGCTCCCCAAGCCACATTTCCGAATCCGCTGACCGCGATGGTCTTTCCCTGCAAACTGAGACCTTTGGTCTCCAACATCTGTTTCACGAAATAGAGGCCGCCGAATCCCGTTGCCTCGGGACGAATGAGCGAACCGCCAAATTCGAGACCCTTGCCGGTGAACGTTCCGGTGTGCTCACGAGCCAATTTCTTATACATGCCAAACATATAGCCTACTTCGCGGCCGCCGACGCCGATGTCACCGGCCGGCACATCGGTATCGGGCCCGAGGTGACGCCACAATTCCAACATGAACGCCTGGCAGAAGCGCATGATTTCGGCATCGGATTTTCCGCGCGGGCTGAAATCGGAACCGCCTTTACCACCGCCCATGGGCAATGTGGTGAGGGCATTTTTGAACGTCTGTTCAAAACCGAGGAATTTCAAGATGGAGAGGTTGACCGAAGCATGGAAACGTATTCCACCCTTGTACGGGCCAATGGCGTTGTTGAACTGCACACGGTAACCGAGGTTTACCTGCACCTCGCCCTTGTCGTCGACCCAAGGCACCTTGAAGGTGAAAATACGGTCGGGCTCGACCATACGCTCGATGAGCTTGGCCTTTTCGAACTCGGGGTGCTGATTGTAAATGTCTTCTATCGAAAGCAATACTTCGTGTACGGCCTGCAAATACTCCGATTCGCCCGGATGCTTGGCCGAAAGGTTATTCATAATCGCTTGAATGTTCATAGCCATAGATTTTAAAGGTTATTTTCATACAACAAAAATACAAAATTCTACGAGACACGCAAGAAAAATCGGAATTATCTTTATCATTTTGCCAATTATGCATAAAAGAATACCGTAAAACAAGCGTATTGATTTAGCAAAAAGCCACAAACCAGCCCATTCACCGTCTGAAACGACAAGCAAACATGACGGATGAGCCTACCGGCTATTTTCTGAACCGACCTCCCTCCCGCCCGTTCTTTTCGAGGCGGGAAAGCCGTTTTTATATCGGTCAGCGTTTCTTCTTTTCTATTTTCTTCAACATTTTCCGAGCCGAGCTGACCCCCTTGTCCGAAGCCATTCTATAATACTTTATGGCTTCGTCGAGATTCTTTTCCACTCCCCAGCCGTAAAAATAGCAGTCGCCCAGTTTCTTTTGAGCCAACTCATCGCCATGTTCCGCTGCCCGGCAGAACCACTGATAGGACAAGGAATCGTTCTGTTCACAACCACGCCCCTTCCGGTAACACTCGCCCAATGCAAAGGCGGAATAATCGTCTCCCATCTGGGCAGCCCGATAATAACAGGCAAAAGCTTTTTGGTAGTTACGCGGCAGATATTTTCCGGTCGTATAGCTCACCCCTAATTGACACCAAGCCGGCGCATAGCCATTATTGCCCGAGCGAGAAAGCCACTCTATCGCCCGTAAGGTGTCGGCCGGCACAATGTCGCCCATGAGGTAACGCCGCCCCAAAAGATATTGGGCGTAGCGGTCTCCCGCCTCGGCCCCGAGCGTGTACCACTTCATGGCCTCGTCATTATCGACAGCCACCCCCAAGCCCTTCTCATACATTATTGCTATGCAACAAGCCGCATTTTCCTGACCTTGTTCATAAGCCCTCTCATAACAGTCGAAAGCCTGGTCGTAGGCTTCGGTCTCTTTATAACAGTCGCCCAAATTCACCAGCACCGTTTTTCTTGTATGACTCGCCCGGCTCAGATATTCGATGGCCTTGCCATAGTCCTGCTCCACGCCACGTCCCAACTGATAGAAACGCCCCAATCGCCAAGTGGCATAAGACGACCCCTTGTCCGCCGCCAACATATACCAGTCGAAAGATTCCTTGTCGTTACGGAATCCGGTACTGTCGCTCTCATAAAAACGCCCCAGCTCTTCATAAGCGGCCGTCACGCCCGCACCCGCGGCCCGATGGAGGCAAATGCCGGCTTCGGTATAATCCCGCTTCACGCCAATCCCTTTCCAATAAAGTCGGCCCATGCCAAGATAAGCTTCGGCATAATGGTGGTCGGCAGCCTCCTTGTAATACCGAAAGGCGTATGCGTGATTTTTGTCGATGCCATACCCCTGTTCATAGCACCACCCCAAGTTGCTCATGGCATATACATTGCCATTCTTAGAAGCTCGCTGATACCACTCCACGGCCAAAGCCGGGGTCTCTTCCACCCCGATGCCTATGCGGTAACAACGGCCCACATTATTTTGCGCATCGGCAAGGCCCTGTTCGGCCGCCTTTTTATACCAGGCATAAGCAGCGGCACTGTCGGCGGGCACACCGATGCCCACCTCATAAAGGCTACCTAACATGTTTTGCGACCACATATATCCCTCCTCGGCCGATTGCGTAAAGAGCGACAACGCCTTTACCGTATCGGCTTCTACTCCCTTGCCTTCGAGATACAACGTTGCCAGATAGAACTGCGGCATCTGCTCTCCCTTGGCTATCGCTTTTTCCATCCAATCGGCAGCCTGCTTATAATCACGAGGCAAGCCTTTCGTACCGAAATAATAACCCTGCCACATGGCGTCCAAGGCCAAAGCATATTCCTGCTCGGCCGCCATTCTTATCCAACGCATGGCCTCTTCCTGGTCGGCCTCTACACCGTAGCCGTTGAAATAACACCAGCCCACATTGTACTGGGCTTCACTGTATCCTTGGAGAGCGGCTTTTTTGTAATAGGCCAACGCTTTCTTGTAATCGGAGTTTTCTTTATGATAGGTATATACCACACCCCTAAAATTCTGAGCCAAGGCATATTCTTGTTCCAATGAGAGGTTGAGCCAATACATCGAACGTTCCTCGTCGGGATCGACGCCATAGCCATCGTTGTAACATAGGCTCATAATGAACTGTGCCCGGGCGTCGCCCTTCTCGGCCGCCTTGGTATAATACAGCACGGCTTTCTCGACGTTTCCCTCGGCCTTGAACTTATCGGCCTTGCGCAACCAGCGTGTTGCCCGCAATGACGACTTGGGGGGATAGGCAAAGAGCTCTTTGTTTGTGATGGTTTCCAGATTGTACTGGGCGTACAATTCCCCGACAGGGAACATCGCAACAAAAAGAAATGTACCTATCCCTACCAGGTATTTCGACAACTTGTGCAACATGGCCTTACTATTTATTTCTCAATCAAATAAGCATCATATTTCTTCACCCAACTCTGAAAGGGCGGCTATGGCGTCGCCATTTCCTTTCTCGGCAGCCAAACGGTACCATTTGAGAGCCTCTTCATAATCTTGTTTCACGCCCCGACCTTCGAAATAGCACCACCCGACGCTATATTGGGCTTCGGGCAGACCCAGACCGGCAGCTGCACGCCACCACTCAAAGGCTTTCTCATAATCTTGCTTCACCCCCTTGCCCTCGGCATAACAATAGCCCAAGTTGTATTGGGCGCCGGGCATATTCTGGTCGGCCGCTTTCCGATACCATTCGACGGCCGTTTTCATATCGACCTTCACACCGGTACCCCGCTCGTAGCAGAGGCCGATGTTGTATTGGGCGGCGGCGACATTGTGCTTGGCCGCCTTGCGCCACCACAGCAATGCCTCGTCGTAATTCTTTTCGAGATAGCATTTCCACGCCTTATCGAGGTAACCTTGTATTTTTTGTTTGAGATATGGCGAAATCTGAGTCAATACGGCCGGAGATGCCGTGGCCGTGTTCGTAGTCCCGACAGAAAACGAAAAGGCAAAGAACATCACGGAAAGACAAAGACAACGGAAGATAAGCGGAAATCGTTTCATGGCAAAAATCTTATTGAAATGCGGTTATGTTGATAGCAAATATAGCAAAACTTCTGATATAATAACGAGGGCGGGCGGCAAAATTTTGCCGCCCGCCCATCATAACGATATTGTCTACTCGTAGCTCGTACCGTCGAAACAGTGTGTGCAGATGCACTCCTTGGGCAGGCCGATGGCCTTGACCATCGTTTCGAGGGGGTTGAATTTGAGCGAAGTTATCTTCAACTGCCGGCGAATTTCCTCGACCATGCGTTCATACTCGGGCGAACCGGTCTTGGCATAGGCTTCGAGATTCTTGGTATGGTCTCCTTCGAACTGTTGAATGATGCGGCGGGTTATCAGTTCAAGCTCCGACTTCGAAGCCGTGAAATTGACAAAACGGCACGGATATATCAACGGCGGGCAGCTAATGCGCATGTGCACTTCCTTGGCTCCGCAACGGAAAAGATCGCACACATTGTCGCGCAATTGGGTACCTCGCACGATGGAGTCGTCGCAGAAAACCACACGTTTACCGTTGATGAGGTCGGGATTGGGAATGAGTTTCATCTTGGCTACCAACTCGCGCAGTTCCTGCGTGGGCGGGGTAAAACTACGGGGCCAGGTCGGGGTATACTTCACGATACCCCGCTTGTAAGGAATGTTTTTCCCCTCGGCATATCCTAATGCCATACCGATGCCCGAGTCGGGAATGGCCGAGACGAAATCGGCTTCGACCGAGTCTTTCTCGCCCATTTCACGGCCGCACTCAAAACGCATGTGGTCGACATTTTTACCTTCGTATTCACACACGGGATAGCCATAGTAGACCCACAGGAACGAGCATATCTGCATCTTCTTGTTGGGCTTGCGAAGTTGGGTAAAGCCATCGGCCGTAACCTGCACGACCTCACCGGGACCCACGTTGTAACATGTCTCATAACCCAGGTTGGGGAAACTGCACGTCTCCGACGAGACGGCATATCCTTCTGCGCCCTTGCCTATAAGTATAGGGGTGCGGCCATACTTGTCGCGTGCGGCAATGATGCCGTTCTCGGTAAGGAGAAGCATCGAGCAGGAACCTTTGAGTTTGTTCTGCACATTCTCGATACCGTCGACATAATCTTTACCTTCGGAAATGAGGGTTCCTATCAACTCGGTCTGGTTGGTTATGCCATTGCTGTGCTCGCAAAAGTGGTGCCCCTTGTCGAGGAGCTCTTTTTCGAGGTCGGACAGATTGTTGACCTTTGCCACCGTGACGATGGCAAATTTGCCGAGGTGGCAACTGAATATGATAGGTTGTGCATCGGTGTCGCTGATGATACCGATACCCGAATTGCCCGAAAAGGTAGGCAAATCGGCTTCGAATTTGGTTCTGAAATAAGAACTTTCGATATTGTGAATCGAACGGGTGAAATAGCCTTTGTCAAAGGTCACCATTCCACCGCGTTTGGTTCCCAGGTGAGAATTATAGTCGATACCGTAGTAAAGATCGGCTACGCAGTTTGTTTTTTTTATGGTTCCAAAAAAACCGCCCATACTTGTCAGGATTAAGGTTTGAGGTTATCGTTTAATGTTTTCGACCCATTTGCGGGCGTTCACAAAGGCTTCGACCCACGGGGTGATTTCATCGTCTTTGCGGTTGCCGGGATAATATCCCCACTGCCACGGGAAGATGGCCCGTTCGAGGTGGGGCATCATGGCCAGGTGGCGACCGTCGGCCGAGGCAATACCGGCCACGGCACTGGGCGAACCGTTGGGGTTGGCCGGATAGGCATCGTAGCTGTACTGGGCCACCACATTGTATTTGTCCAAGTCATAGGGGAAGCTGAACTTTCCTTCGCCATGAGCCACCCAAATGCCCAACTTGCTGCCCGACAGGGAGCCGAACATGACAGAGTTGTTCTTCGGAATGGTAAGACCCACAAACTGCGACTCGAACTTGTGCGAGTCGTTGTGCAACATGCGGGGTTTCTCTTCGTGGTCGGGTGTAAGCAATCCCAACTCGACCATGAGCTGGCAGCCGTTGCAGATACCGAGGCTGAGCGTGTCGGGACGGGCATAGAAATTGTCGAGGGCTTTCTTGGCCTTCTCGTTCCAGAGGAAACCGCCGGCCCAACCCTTGGCCGAACCGAGAACGTCGGAGTTGGAGAATCCGCCGCAGTAGACAATCATGTTCACGTCTTCGAGGGTTTCGCGGCCGCTGATAAGGTCGGTCATGTGCACATCTTTCACATCGAAACCGGCGAGATAGAGCGAGTAGGCCATCTCACGGTCGCCATTCACCCCTTTCTCACGGATAATCGCCGCTTTCACGCCCGAAGGTGTGCGACGGTCGGCCGAGATGCCAAACTGTTGCATCTTGCCGGTGAAGTCCTTATTGAAATGGTAACGCAGCGGTTGTTCCTTGTAGTTGAGGAAGCGAGCCTTGGCCTGTTCTTCGCCGCTCTGCTTGCGGTCGAGCAGATACGAGGTCGAGAACCACACGTCGCGCAGGTGGTCGATGCCGAAGAGATATTCGGCGCCGTCCTTGCTCACCAGGATATGGCGTTCGCTGCACGGGTGGGCAATCACGGCATATCCTACGCCGGCTTCTTCGAGAATCTTCTCGACGGCCTTGCGGTCTTTGACTTGAATGAGCACACCGGGATTTTCGCTGAACAGAATCTTGACAAGGTCTTTCTCGGGTATCTTGTCGAGTTTCACTTCGAGGCCGCAGTCGGTATTGCCGAAGTTCATTTCGAGCAAAGCCGTAATCATGCCGCCGGCCGAGATGTCGTGACCGGCCAACACGAGGTCCTTGGCAATGAGTTCCTGTATGGCGTTGAAAGCCGAAGCAAAATATTCGGTATCGCGCACCGTCGGTGCCTGGCGGCCTATCTTACCAAGAGACTGGGCAAAGGCCGAACCGCCCAGCGAAAGGGCGTCGAACGAGAAATCGACATAGTAAACGGCCGTGCGGGCATCGCGCACCAACACGGGCGAAACGACTTTCTTCACGTCGCTCACCTCGGCTCCGGCAGAGATGATGACGGTACCGGGCGAATAGACTTTCTCGTCGCCATATTTCTGCGTCATCGAGAGGCTGTCTTTTCCGGTAGGTATGTTGATGCCCAACTCACAGGCAAACTGGCTACATGCTTCCACGGCCTTATAAAGGCGCGCATCTTCGCCGGGGTTCTTGCAGGGCCACATCCAGTTGGCACTGAGCGATACGCTGCCGAGACCCTCGGCCAGGGGAGCCCACACGATGTTGGTGAGAGCTTCGGCCACCGATAATACCGAACCGGCAGCCGGGTCGATCATGGCGGCTTGCGGGGCATGGCCTATCGAAGTGGCGATACCGGCTTTTCCGCGGTAATCGAGCGCCACGACGCCGCAGTCGCTCAACG